>DAOUDD010000125.1:0-8380 GCA_034431765.1 Ktedonobacteraceae bacterium
ACAGCCAGGTCCAGTGCCCCCTGCGCAATCCCTACCGCCTGCGCACCGATACCGGGCCGAGTCCGATCCAGCGTCATCATCGATAGCTTGAAGCCCTCACCCTCGCGCCAGAGCAGATTCTCCGCTGGCACCTCACAATCGGAAAAGAGCAGCTCAGCCGTCTGAGAACCCTTGATGCCCATCTTATCCTCAATACGTCCAACCGAGAAGCCTGGAAAATCCTTCTCGACAATAAAGGCGCTGATGCCACGCGTCCCCTTTTCGATATCAGTATGCGCGAAAATGGTGTTCACGTGCGCCAGACCGCCGTTGGTAATGAAGCGCTTGGAGCCGTTAAGAATGTATTTATCCCCGCGCCGTACCGCAACAGTACGCATCGCCGCAGCATCCGAGCCTGAGCCAGCCTCGGTCAGGCCAAACGCCGCCAGCCACTCACCGCTTGCCAGGGGTGGGATATACTTGCGCTTCTGCTCCTCTGTTCCTGCCAGCAGGATTGGCAAGCTGCCAAGCTGTTGTACCGCGAGCAGCAGGCCCGTCGTCGCACAGCAGCGTGACAGCTCTTCAATTGCCATCACTATCGCCAGTTCGCTCGATCCCAGCCCGCCATACGCTTGTGGAAAGGGCATCGCGAAGATATCCTGCTGTGCCAGCAGTTCGCGCATATCCTGCGGAAATTCCCCGCTTCGATCTATCTCAGCAGCGCGTGGCGCGACTCGCTCTTGCGCCAGCTCGCGAATAGCCGCGATCAATTCTTGTTCGTCCGCATTGACGTGTGACACAGCCATTGTTCGCCTCCTTTGTGCAAAATCACTTGACCTTTGCTGGGTACTGCAATACCCTATCTCCAATACCCTATATCTATATAGAACTATACCACATTCCAACCCCACCACTGCTTGCATGTGACGCATAAGTAGACCATATGACCGTTCTATATTCCTGTGCCTTTCTACAAAGTCATTTCTTCTACTTGTAGTTGGTACTCATACTCACCATGTGAAAGGAATAAAATTTTGTCCTGGTCTGTTCTTAATAGATGTGTGAAAACTCTCACGAGTAGCGGAGAGAGGGATGGAGCAAATGTAACTGTCTTTCCTGGTTGTCTGATTGCTAGTTGTGCACTAGTCAAATGACAAACAACGTGCTATAATACTCGAAGAATTGAGAAAACTTTTGCGAAAAGTGGGCAAAGTCCCACTTTTCTGCTTGCTAGAGACGTTTTTTCAGCGCACTCGTAAAACTGATGAGAGTTATCGGGCACCAGCGGGAGGGTCAGGCATATGAGGAACGAATTTCAGACAGCCATCGCGCAGCTAATTGCCGAGAAGGGTCTGCCCCGCGAAGTGGTTATGGAGACTGTAGCCACAGCTCTACTGGCAGCATACCGTAAAAGCTTAGGCGGCGGCGAGAATGTTCGCATTGAGGTCGATAAAAACGGGGATGTGCGTGTATGGGCGTCGAAGCGTGTGGTGGCCCAGGTCAACGACGCAAATGATGAGATTTCACTTGCGGAGGCGCAGCGCCTCTACCCCAGAGCTGCGCTTGGCGAGTTCGTTGACGTAGACTCATCTTTCATCTTTGAGCGCATACCAACACAGACTGCAAAACAAGTCATCCTGCAACGTATCCGTGAAGCGGAACATGAGCACCTCTACGATCAAATTAAGAACTGGGTGGGTGAAATCCGCCTTGGCACACTGACACGCAAAGATCCCGTTCGTGGCTGGCTGATCGACTTTGATCTCGATAAGGTCGATAAGGTCGAAGGTGTGATGCCGCCAAGTGAAGAGGTTCCCACCGAGCGTTACCGCGCTGGTCAGCGTTTGCGCGTGCTCGTGTACGATGTGCGCCGCGTTCAGGGGCGAATGCTGCACATTCTCGTCTCACGCACACATCGCGACCTGGTACGCCGCCTGTTTGAGTCGGAGGTGCCTGAGATCTATGAGGGCACCGTCGAGATCAAAGGGATTGCGCGTGAGCCGGGCAGTCGTTCAAAGGTGTCCGTGGTTGCACGTCAGGAAGGACTGGACCCGATTGGCTCGTGTGTCGGTGTACGTGGCTCACGCATCAATAATATCGTACACGAACTGAACGATGAGAAGATTGATATCATCCAGTGGAGTGCCGATCCTGCTACCTACGTCGCCAATTCCCTCAGTCCGGTCAAGCCATTGCGGGTCGAGCTGCGTGAAAACGATCATACCGCGCTTGTCACGGTGCTTGAGCGGCAGTTATCCCTTGCCATCGGTAAAGATGGACAGAATGCGCGCTTGGCCGCGAAGCTGACAGGCTGGCGCGTCGATGTTGCAAAACCTGCTGAGGGTGAGGTGTATGAAGAGCCGGCAATAGACTATTCTGAAAGCGCTAGCCCAACACTACGGCGCGAACGCTCTACCAGCCGTCGTGGCGGTCACTCACGCGGTCGATAATATAGAGGGAGATATGGGAGGTTTTATGGCGAAGGGAACAGCGAAAGGACAACAGAAACGGCCCAAGCATCAGCCATTGCGCAGTTGCGTTGCTTGCCGCGAAACTAAACCCAAACGCGAACTCTTACGCATTGTTCGTACGCCAGATAACCATGTCTCTATCGATGCCACCGGGAAAAAGTCTGGTCGAGGAGCGTATCTGTGCGCCCGTCTCTCTTGCTGGGAGCGCGCACTCAAAGGGAAACGCCTTGAACAAGAGTTTGAGATCGCCATTCCTGCGGAGGATCGCGTTGCGCTCGATGAGTACGTCGCGACCCTCCCACGTGACTAAGATCGAACATTCCTGCTCTCTCCTTGCAACATTGCAAGGAGCGCGTGTGTAAGCTATACTAATTCTGTAATATTATTGTTACTGTTATTGTTCCTATCCCTGAAGAAGGGATAGACCTATTCAATACGAAATCCGATCGGCAGGTTGGATGAGGATTGAACAATGTACCGTTTTTTCTCGACTCGTAAAAGAGACACAGCCCCTCGTATCCAGGGCAGGTGTAAGCGAATGTTTGCGGAGCGATCAACTATGATTCTATAACCATAGTCCGACGCCAGAGAGCGCAGACGAATACACGCCTGGCACTGCACTCGCGAGGGTCTGTCCCCTCCCCACACAATGGAAGGGCGGCAGACCTTCTTTATGGCTGTGAAGAGAGATTTCCGTCGCCAGTCATGGCGCATCATTTGATAGAAGGGAGTCTTCTTCATGAAAGATACAACCGAGCTTTCAGGAAGTACTGAGCAGGCTAAACCAGCACAGTCCCGATCACGTACAACGGCCCGCTCAAAATCCGAGACCACCACACCCAGTAGCAGCCAGGAACAGGAGACGAAAGCAGCACCACGGCGTCGTACCTCATCGTCTTCGCAAAGCACGAGCAACGACTCTGCTTCCCCTGCGTCCACTTCCCGTTCATCATCTGCCTCTTCACGAGCAAACACAACAAGCTCACAGAGCCGCACACCCGCAGCAGATGATGAACCACGCGCGAGCGCTCCACAAGCGCAAGCGGGAAGTGCTTCAACGCCTCCTACAACCGGGGATAGCAGCACGGCACAAGCGCCGCAATCGCGTTCCACGGGTCCAGCCCAACCTTCACAAGCGAGACCCAGTGGTCCCGCGCAACAACGTCCTGGCGGAAACGGGGGACCACGCCCAACTGGTCCTGCTCAGCGTTCCGGCCCTACCGGCCCTGCCCAACGTCCCAGCGGTCCCGCGCAACAACGTCCACCCTATAATGGCAATGGACCGGCACAGCGTTCCGGCGGCAATGGTACTTTCCAACCGCGTCCCAGCGGCAATGGCTATAACTCTAACTCAAGCAGCTCACGCTCATTTCCAGGCAATCGCAATGGTGGAGCACCTTTAGGACCAAATAGAAATGGTCCAGGACAAGCGCGCCCATCAACGCCATACAACAACACAGCAGGTCCATCCGCCCCAACACGGTCTCCACAACGCGGCTCTTCCAATGGATCACGTTCCGGTGGTCCAGGGCACAGTGGCCACAGTGGACATAGCGGCGGTAACGGTCGCTCTGGCGGTGGCCGCTCAGGAGGTGGAGGCAACTCTGGCAACCGCCCCACTACTGCCTCACGACCTCAAGAGCGCCGCACGGCGGTGGTCAAGGAAAAAGTGACCGGCCCAATCTCGTTGCCGCCAAAATCAGTTGTGAAAGATCTGGCGGATATGTTCTCTGTCACGCCGATTGAGGTCATTCGCAACCTGATCAAACATGGCATTTACGCCAACATTAACGAGGTTGTGGACTACGAGAAAGCCGCCCTGGTCGCCAAAGATCTTGGCTTTGAACCCAGCCCGATTGAAGCCACGAGCACAGCGACTCCTCAAGGTGATCGCCCGCTCTCAGCAAACGAGGCAATGATCGCGTCACGTGATGCTGAGACGATTGAGATTCCACCTGTGGTGACGATCATGGGTCACGTCGATCACGGTAAAACATCGTTGCTCGATACGATTCGTAAAACCAAGGTTGCGGCAGGTGAGGCTGGTGGTATCACTCAACACATTGGAGCCTACCAGGTTGAGGTGAACGGCAAGAAGATCACCTTCCTGGATACACCAGGTCACGAGGCGTTCACCGCCATGCGCGCACGTGGTGCTCAGGGTGCGCACATTGCGATTATCGTGATCGCCGCAGACGATGGGGTGATGCCGCAGACACGTGAGGCCATCGACCACGCTCAAGCAGCCAAGGTGCCGATCATCATCGCACTCAACAAGATTGATAAGGCGAACGCAAATCCTGACCGCATCAAACAACAGCTTACAGAGATGAACATCCTGATCGAAGAGTACGGCGGCGATACAGTGCTCGTTCCGATCTCTGCGCGCCAGGGTATCGGCATCGACGAGTTGTTGGAATATATCCTGCTCGTCGCTGAAGTGCAGGACATCCGCGCCAATCCCAATCGTGCAGCCAACGGCATCATCATTGAAGCCAAGCTGGAGAAGAGTAGTGGCGCAATTGCGACCGTACTGGTGCAACAGGGCACGCTCAAGATGGGCGATAATATCGTTATCGGCTCTATCTCCGGTAAGATCCGCGCCATGTTCAATGACCGGGGCAAGCGCATTCAGAAAGCACCCCCCAGCACTCCCGTCAGCATCCTTGGTCTGCCCGAAGTGCCACAGGCAGGCGATCGTCTGGAAGTCGTTTCCGACGAGCGCACGGCCAAACAAAAGGCGCAGCAGGAAGCCGAGAAGCGCCGCGAGGAAATAGCTCCACTTGGTCGTGTCAGCCTCGACACACTTTATATGCAGATGCAAGAGGGCACCGTCAAAGAACTCGATGTTGTTCTTAAGAGCGATGTGCAGGGTTCGGCTGAAGCAATCAAGAATGCGCTCGCCAAGCTAGGTGAAGACAACCTGAAGGTTCGCTTGATCCACGAAGGTATCGGCAACATTACCGAAACCGATGTCCATCTCGCTGGAGCATCAGGTGCAATCATCATCGGTTTTAACGTTAAAGCTGATGGGGCTGCACAGCGCGAGGCTCAGCGCGAGAAGGTCGATATTCGCTACTACTCGATCATCTACAAACTGCTTGAAGATATTCAGGCGGCGCTCACCGGTATGTTGGAGCCAACCTATCGCGAGGTGATCGATGGTCATGCCGAAGTGATCCAAACCTTCAAGGCTGGCAAAAACATCGTTATCGCTGGCTGCCGTGTCACCAGTGGCAAGATTGGGCGCTCGTCTCAAGCGCGCCTGCTGCGTGGCGATACGAAGGTCTTCGAGGGCAAGATCGGCTCGCTGCGTCGTGGCAAAGATGACGTACGCGAGGTCGCCAGTGGCTACGAGTGCGGTATCGTCTTCGAGGAGTTCAACGCCTTCGAGGTCGGTGATATCATCGAAGCCTTCTCGCAGGAAAAAGTGCAACCCGGTGCGTAGTTCCTGCACAACTTGTGTGAGTGTGAGGAGATGGCTCTCTGAGTCATTTCCTCACACTCACACAAAAACTGGCGAGCCACGCATTGAGGTGAAAGAGTCGGTTCCCGATTCTAAGATTGAGAGTTACATTGTATGCCAAATCCATATAGACAAGAGAAACTCGGCGAGTTGATCACCGCCGAACTGAGCGAACTCATTCGCACACGCGTCAAAGATCCACGCGTTGGCTTCGCAAGCATTACGCGCGTTGAAGTCAGCGGCGATCTGCGCCACGCGAAGGTCTTCGTGAGCGTTATGGGCACGCCTGAGGAACAGGCAGAGACGATGAAAGGCTTGAAAAACGCCGGTGGCTTCCTACGCCACGAACTCGCCTCACGCATGACACTGCGCTATATGCCAGATCTCATCTTCAAGCTCGACACTTCTATCGCGGAAGGTGCACGCATGCTTGAGCTGATTCAGCGTGTCGAGCAAGAGGATTTACAGGCTCAGCAGGCACGAGCAGGGCAAGCGGAGGAAGAATGAACTCAGCACAGCCTTTTTCATACACTGCACTCGCTTCCCAGCTTGATCCCGCTCTAGTCGAGCAGGCGATGAAGATGATTAGCCCGGCACAACGCATCGCCCTGCTCGCACACGAACATCCCGATGGCGATTGTCTCGGCTCGGCGCTTGGTTTTGCCGCGATTCTACGGCAGATTGGCAAGACCTGCGTCCCTGCCTGCGCCGATCCCGCACCACGCGCCTTTTCGTTTCTGCCTGGCGTCGAAAGCCTGCAGCAGACGCTTGGCGACGAAAACTTCGATCTGGTCATCGCTCTGGATGCCGGTGATCTGTCGCGCTATGGAGCACTCTACGAAAGGCATCGGGCATTCTTGGATCATGCCCCCATCCTCAACATTGATCACCATATCAGCAGCAACGGCTGCGGCAGGGTAAATATTATCATCCCATCGGCCGCCTCAACGACTGAACTGCTCGTGCTCTTCCAGCAGCAGGCTGGCCTTCCTTTAAATAAAGATGCTGCCATCTGCCTCTTAACCGGCCTGATTACCGACACCGGCTCCTTTCAGTATTCCAGCACAACGCCGCTCACCATGCAGATTGGCGCGCTTCTCCTGGAGCACGGTGCAACGCCCGATGCGATTGTTAAACCGATTTTCCGTACGCATCCCCTGGCCCAGGTACGCTTCCAGGCTGCCGCTATCGCCAATATCCAGACCTCAGCCGATGGGCGCTTGATCTGGTCGTATGCTACAAAAGAGACGCTTCTCGCTGTTGGCGCAACCCCTGATATGGACGAAAATGCCTCGGGGATGCTGCGCGACATCGAGGGTGTACAGATTGCGGCCTTCTTCAAGAGCTTTGAGGGTCCTTCAATTACTCGTGTGAGCATGCGCAGCAGTGCCCCCTATGATGTGGCGAAAATCTGTATGCGCCTGGGTGGTGGTGGCCATCCCCTCGCAGCCGGCGCAACCATTACCTTGCCGCTTCAGGAAGCCATCTCACGAGTCGTTGCTGAAATGGAGCGCGAACTCTCTGAAAACGATATAGCAGAGAAACAGAGGTAAGGGGAGAGAGCAAACAGTGGACGGTATTCTCGTTATTCACAAAGAACTCGGCATGACCTCGCACGATGTCGTGGCAAGAGTACGTAAGATCGTGCACCAGAAACGTGTCGGTCACACAGGCACACTCGATCCAGCAGCGAGTGGTGTCCTCCCGCTCTGCCTCGGACAGGCCACCCGCGTCGCCGAGTACCTCAGCGAAAGCGGCAAAGCGTACCAGGCCGAGATTCACTTCGGCATCGTTACCGACACCTATGATGCCGAAGGGAGCGTACTGCGGAGCAGCGACACGCGTGCTCTCGCCCTCGCACAGATCGAGGCCGTGCTGCCAGACTTTCTCGGCTCGCAACTCCAGCGCCCACCGCTCTACTCTGCCATCAAGATTGGCGGCCAGCCCGCCTATAAACACGCTCGTGCCGGGGAAGAGCTTACGCTAGAACCTCGTGAAGTCGAAATTACCCAATTGCAGGTCCTCTCCTGGCAGCCTCCACGTCTCACGCTTGCCGTAGAGTGCAGCAAGGGAACATATATCCGCTCGCTCGCCTACGACCTGGGCGAGAAGCTCGGCTATGGCGCACACCTCTCAGCTCTGATTCGCACCAGAAGCGGCCCCTTCTCGCTTGAGCAGAGCATCTCGCTTGAGCAGCTTGTCCAGGCAGTAGAAACAGAGACGGTTCAGCACTATCTCTTCCCGGCCGACCTCGCCCTTCAGAGTTATCCCGCGCTGCACCTTGCAGACGATGCTGCCCAGCGTGTCCTGCATGGCAATCCTTTCACCTACACTCTTCCACCTGACCAACACGAGGCGTCGCTTGCCCGCGTCTACGACTTCCACGGCCGCTTCCTCGCCATCGCCACCTGGAACGAGAGCTTGAACCTGTGGCAACCCAAAAAAGTGCTTGCTTGATAGTATG
>DAOUDD010000126.1:0-46021 GCA_034431765.1 Ktedonobacteraceae bacterium
GGTATGCTGGTTCATTTAGAAACGCGCAATATTATGCGATGAATCGCGGCGGATGCGATAAATCGGGTCCCTATTTCACGGGCAATGAATTACCGGGTTACTGCCACTTATTTTTTAAGGCACAACGATGGTTCTATGGCCGTCAGAGGGAGCGAATCTGTGGGGAAATTCCTCACGCTTGAGCGCCCCCAGCGTTCGGTTTCCTCCCCATTTGCCTGCCCCTTCTCATTTCCCAGCAGGGTCGCAAGCACGGTCCCTCTACGGCCACCATTCTGGCCTTCTTCTAGACAAGCATTCTCACCTGAAATGTATCGGGCGCAAGGCCTTCTCTTACGTGATGATGCCTATTATGTGAAAGTGTTTGTTATTTACGCTCGGTCAGGGGGACGAATTTTTCGTCCACAGGACCGGTGTACTCGGCCTCAGGTCGAATCAAGCGATTATTGCTGACCTGTTCGAGGATGTGCGCGGTCCAGCCGGCGCAGCGGCTGACGGCGAAGGTGGGGGTGAAGAGATCCCCGGTAAGGCCGACGGAAGCCATAAGGGCGGCAGAGTAGTACTCGACGTTGGTGTAGAGACGACGGCCCGGCTTCAGTTCGTCGAGCAGTGCCAGTGCTCGCTCCTCCACGTAGCCTGAGAGCTTGAAGCCTTCGGGATCAGCAACCTTTGCCATCTCGCGCAGTTCTTCGGCGCGTGGATCGGCGGTTTTGTAGACGCGGTGTCCAAAGCCCATCAAGCGGCCACCGTGTGTGATGGCATCGCGAATCCATGTATCTGCCTTTTCGACCGAACCAATCTCGCGCAACATATCCTGAACTTTCGAGGGCGCACCACCGTGCAGAGGTCCCTTGAGCGCCCCTATGGCTGCAACGAGCGAGGAGGAAATGTCTGATTCCGTGCTGGCAACGATACGTGCGGTGAAGGTTGAGGCATTCATGCCGTGATCTGCAAGGAGGACGAGGTAGGAGTTGAGGCCGCGAATGTGCTCTTCGCGCGGCTCCTCACCCGTCAGCAGGTAGAGGTAGTTGGCGGCATGACCCAGCTCTGCCCGTGATTGCAGAGGTTCCTGACCATGGCGCAGGCGATTGAAAGCAGCCATGAAGAGAGGGAAACGTGCCGTGGCCGCAATAGCCTGCTCTATGGTTGGTTTACCGGAGATGGAGAGCGCACCCCAGGCAGAGACGGCGGTGCGTAACACGTCCATCGGCTCTGTTTTGGTGGGCAAGGAGCGAATTGTGCTCATCACCATGTCAGGGATTGTGCGCTCGGCAACGAAGCGAGCATGCAGGTCAGAGAGCTCTTGCTGATTGGGGAGATGACCAAACCAGAGGAGATGTGCAACTTCCTCAAATGTAGTTGTGCGTGCCAGATCGTGAATATCATAGCCGCGATAGATTAAGCGCCCGGCCGTGCCATCAACCTTGCTGATCGCAGTTGTTGCGGCTACAATACCTTCCAGGCCGCCCTTATTTGCTTTAGCAGCAGCCGTAGCACCTGTATCTTTGAGAGGAGAATTTCCTGTTTCAGGCATCGTCATTGACATAGTCAATCCGCTCCTTTGCTTTTCATCTTTTACAGTGTCCAAACAATCTCTTTGTTACAGTTGTATCATCAATGCCAGAGAAAGTCAATGAGACTCGACATAGCATGATATGCCTGGACACTACTGGACATATGTCGATTTTGTTCCATACTTAGGAGGCAGAGGAAAAACAATTGACAAGGCTACCTCTATTTCCTATTATAGAGCCACATACTTCTATCTTTAGCATACAATCCCCAATCTAAATCTGCATGTAACAGTAGACTTGAGGCTAGCTTTTCAAGTACACTAGACTGTAGAAGAGCGTTTTTCTAACACTCTACAGAGAGACAGCATCCTGCGAGAGGAGGGCCTTCTAATGGTAGAACTAAACGGCGAGAGCTATCTGGATGGCAATGAGGCGTCCCATCTGCTTGGTGTCAAGCTTGCAACATTATATACGTATGTCAGCCGTGGCCTCCTCACAAGTTATAAACAGGGGATTAAGCGACAACGACTCTATAAGCGAGCTGATATCGAGGCCCTGCTGCGGTTGCGTCCGGGGAGTACTGACAATGTAGTCCAGAAGATGCCAATAGAATCCTCTATATCCACAGAATTGCCACATGCTGAGGAGTGGGTGCCGAATGTGTAGTGACTAGTCGTGATACATTGCAGCGGATGCGATAATAGGGGTTGAGAAAGTAGAGATCCTGCTCTAATCGAGCAGGATCTCGTTTGTTAACGTTGGGTGCGACGGGGTCGGTAGTCCTGGGCACGGTCCATGATGATGCTTTCGACGAGGTTGGCGTCGCCGAGGCGAGAGCGGATGCGCTCGTCGATGCTTTGCAGGCCCTTTGCGTTGGCGGTGATGACGGTGGGCATGCTCATGTTGTAACGATAGTTGAGCAGTTGGAAAAGCTTCTCGTTGGCCCACGGAGAACTCTGCTGCGCTCCCAGGTCGTCGAGAATGAGCAGTTCGGCTTCGCGCATCTTAGAGAAGAGCTGGTCGTAGACCTCAGTCGCGGTGGGGGCAAAGGCTGCACGCAAGTGGTCGAGCAGGTCCGGGACCGGCTCGAAGAGGACGACAGCTCCGCTATCGAGGACACGGTTGGCGATGGCAACGGCGAGGTGCGTTTTACCACAACCATTGGGACCGATCAAGACCAGCCAGCCCTCTGGGTTCTCGGCAAACTCTTGAGCAACCGCGTAAGCCTCCTGTACACCGCTGATATTCGGGTTGAATGAGCTGAATGTCTGGTTACGGAAGGCGTCGAGATTCGACATCTCGCGCAACTGTTGACGGCGTTTGTCTCTGCGCTCGGCCTCTTTACATTCGCAGGCTATCGGCTTGCCAAAGTTGGGATGTCCGAAGGGGACATCGGCACGCAGATAGCCAGCCCCGCGACAGCGTGCGCAGGCCTGCTTACCCGGTAACGGAGAGGCAGGAACGTGTGGAAATTGTGCAGGCACAGGTCGCACTGATGTAACCGAAGAAACTGGATCTATATGCCGATGGGCATAGTTGCGTGCAGGTGACTGCGCCTGTCCATAGGAAGGGCGTTGCACGTTGGGTGCTGACACGTTACGCTCACGAGCCATCTCCTGTATAAGCTGTGGGTTGAGCGGCTGTGTGACGCGACGCGAGTATTGTTGTCGCTCTTGCACATGCGGTTCCGGCTGCGGTAAGGCTGCTGGAGGGATTTCGGGCATTGTTGGAGCTGGAAATGGCACGGGTCCACGAGCAGTACCATAATTCCCGTCATAAGTGGAGCGGAGATCACGAGTGACGTTCCTGGGTGGAGAGGTATAGGCGGGAATGTGCTCACGTACCGGTGCCGAACCCTCGACATCGGCGCGGCGATAGACGAGGATCTCCTGTCCGTCCTGCTCCCAATCGCCGTAGAGCATGCCGGTCTCATCTTCGTCCTCCTCATTCCAGTCGCCAGCCACGTCTGCACTTGATGTAGAAGTGTAGTCGTCGGCATGATAATAGTGTTCAGGTGAGGATGATCCTACCTGCACCCCTTGGGGAGCGTAGGGAGGACGCGTTGAACGGACAGGATGGCTCGGACTCTGTTGCACTGGTGCATAGCTCTCTTGCTGGAAATGACGCTGAGGCGGCTGGTTATACTGCGAACGACCAGCACCAGCATCTCTTGCCTGACGAGGCGGCGTGTTGCGCTGCTGAGACGAGTTGTAACGCGTAGGACTATGGGAAGCGGGGTAGCTATCCAACTCGTCAGAGGACATCTCCTGCTCTCTGTTTCTGGGGAACGTGTTCTTGCCATACACGCTACGCGACCCCATGTTTGGAGAGGAGGGAGATAATTGCTGAGGGTGAGCAAATGGACGGGTCTGTTGATGTGCTTGCTGCTCAGGCAACGAGTGCCGTCCCTCCTGCCCTGTCTCAGTAGTCGAGCGCAGGTTCTGGTAGGTAGAATTGGATTGTGCTGGCTGTGCAGCGGAAAGTGGACGCCGAGGCGTGCTCCTTCCTATGATATTATTCAGGCGCTCCATTTATTGCCTACCTTCCGTTTCCCAACGCCGTAAAATGGCGCGAATATAAGACCAGTGACGCTTATTATACTGCACTGCGAGGCGAAATGCATCTTCAATCCATTCCGATGGAAAGTGATCAGCGGCATCACGAAGCTCATCGGCGATCAGTGGTGCAAGTAAACCAATATTTTGTTCATATAATGTAAATATATTTGGGCGAGCCACTTCGACCTGTACATTCTGTCCAGGATCGTATTTCCTTATTGTAGCATACACGCCTGCTGCAACGGGTTGCTCGCTCTGTTGCTCAACAGGTGCATCCTCTTTATTGAGGAGAGAACCGGCAATCATCTCGCCTCCTTGCAATTCCAGGACTATTTTACGGCTACGCGGCGTATTGAAAAAGTACCAGTTGAGCATACCGTTCCCTTGACCACCATCGGTCACATGCATACTCACCACGAGCAGTGTGCCACGTGCCACTGCCTTCTCAAGGCCCTGGCGCAACAGATCCTCGGCTGAGCGTGGATCGCCACGCCGTTGCAGCCCTTGCAGCAACAAACGGTCGGCGCGCAACTCACGGTCACTGATGAAACGTTGATTGCCCTGTCGATTTGCCAGACGCCAGAAAAGATGAAGTGTGACTTTGAGTTCAGTAACATCTTCTATATCAGGTAGAATATGTGAAAAAAAGATTTCTGGTATTGGCACATACGGGTTTTTTCCGGTTGGAAAGCCCGCGAAAGAGTTCATAAGTTCTTCCCCCTCCCCGTTATGCTTCGGCTGATGGTGAGACTTCCAGGTCAGTGAAGCGTGTCTGACTGGCCTGGAAGTAGAGGCTCACCTCGCCAACCGGTCCATTGCGGTGTTTCGCCACGATGATATCGGCGATATTTTTGCGTTCGGAATCGGGATTATAGACATCGTCTCTATAAATAAACATCACCACGTCCGCATCTTGCTCGATTGAGTTATGCACAATAATGTTTCCCGCGACAAAATTGTGCAGCTTTTCCACCGTAAGGTCGTAGACCTCCTCCTCACCATCTGGCTCAATTGCTGTGATTGTGTCCCAGTAGACTTCGCTGGAGGCCAGGGAAGACACCACGGGGGACACCACGGGCGCGATAAATCTGGCCCCTATTTCTCGCGCCATAAATGGCTCTAGGTGTGTGGAGTTGGGATGATTTATAGATGGTGTTGGGTCTCCCGTGCGACACGGGAGAGCGATGTGAGTTTTGTTTGTAAGTTCGTCCAGGCGTTGCCAACCCGAAATGGTTAGAAATTTGTGGTTTGCGGTTGCGCGGATCGTTTTGCCTGAACGAGTCGTCATTTTATAGACGGCTTTGCGTCCGGTCGCAAAAGCGTTTGTGACTTTAGCCTGTTCAAGCTGCCATGTTTCGGTATTTAAGCCAAGCACATTGAAGTCTGTTTGTCCGACCAGTTGCTCGATTGGTTGATAGATGCCTTTGTCGGGCAAGTAAACAGGTGTTTCGCCAGTTAAGCAACCGCTTTCGCGCAAGTCGGAGAGCTGTGGAACTTTGGATTGTCTGCTTTCAACAGTACGAGAGAGCTGAGCCAATGCCATGACTGGTACGTCGAGCTCGCGCGCTAGTCCCTTGAGGTTACGGCTGATCTCGGAAACCTCCTGCACGCGGTTCTCATTGCGTTTGCCGTTCGCGGTCGATTGCATGAGCTGGAGATAGTCTACGATGATCAGGTCAACGCCATGCTCGGCCTGCAGGCGGCGAGCTTTACTACGCATCTCCATCGTTGAGATACCAGCAGTATCGTCGATCCAGATGTTGGCTTCGGAGAGCGTGCCCATCGAGTAGACGATGCGGTCCCACTCGTCGTCCTCAATCCAGCCAGTGCGCAGCCGCTGCTGATCGATGCCAGCGTCCATTGAGAGCAGGCGTTGGACGAGCTGCTCTTTGCTCATTTCAAGGCTGAAGATGGCGACGGAGCGGCCATGCTTGATCGAACTGTTGTGCGCTAGACTTAAGCATAAGCTTGTATTGTGCACAAAGACATCCTGGGCGACAAAGTTCGCTCCATCTGGGACCGTCAGATCGTAGACCTGGTGCTCACCAATGGGAATGATTTCAACAATTTCATCCCAGTAGATGTCAGGGCTGGCGATACGACGTAGAACAGGACTATCCAGCACATCGGCAAAAGCTGAGAGGCGGCAGGTAGAGATACTCTTGTTTGTATAGGCATGATAAACAGCATATTTCCCCTGTTTTGTAGTCTCGCCGCTGTTATAAGCAAGGCGTGCCAATGATACACCTTGCTCCTGAGCCTTGGCACGAATAATCGTCCAGGTCTCGCTGGGGGCATGACCGTAGTTGCTGCCGCGTTTAGTGAAGTGATGTTCGTAATCGGCGAAGCGTTGTGCCTTTTCACCGATCCAACCAATCTCGTCCTGGTAGCGTTTCACCTGTTCGGGTGAGGTAATCTCTACACGCCAGGTGCGCTGCGACTTTTGGTAAAATTTGGCAACGATGCCGAAACGGAGCAGGGCATGGTAGAGATCAGCAGCCAGACGTTCAGAGGCAACGCAAAACTCGATTCTTGGCGCACCCGGCATATGAGCATAGATACTACCATCACAGCTCATCAGCGCGCGTATAAATTCTGCGAGGTGTTGCTTGCTCCAACGCCACACACAATCGGGGAAGAACTTATGCTCGGCGTGCTTCTTCATCAGGCCAAGCTCTGCTAGCCAGGCGGTGACAGGGTTCTTCGGCATACCGGAGAAGCCATAGTTTTTGCGTGTCTCGGCAGATTGAGCAACAGCATAGTCGATACCATACTGTTTAATCGCGCAGGTCGGAAAATGCTCTGCGACCGCCTGCTTAAAGTCGGCAACGATAACTGGATCTGTGTTTGTGAAGCGTGGTAGCGTGTGTGTCAGGCAGCCTTCAGCTATAAAGTATGCAAGCAAGCGCACTTTATTCAGCGGCAGGCTTTCGTCTGTGCCGAAACAAGCGAGCCGAGTTGGGACTGCGATGACATTGCCGACGTGCAGGTCGGAGAGTGGTATCCAACCCTTTACAGTGAGAAAGGGATGGTGTCCTGTAACTTCGACGCTGCGACCGAGCCGTGTGCGGACACGATAACAGAGCTTCACGCCGCTATCAATCCAAGCGCTGATCGGAGTGGTGCGAATCGCGCCTTCGTTCGAGATACCGTGAACTTGCGGCATTTTGCGTCTGACACACTCCTCAATAGTGACACGCTCGCCCGTTTGTGGATCATCTATAAGCGTCCAGGAGGGCAGACATTTGCCCACAGCGGGACGGGCAGCGAGAATAATCAGGTCGGATCGCTGCAGGCCACCAGTGAGACGGTCCAGGTCAGTGAAGCCGGTGGGGACACCAACGATGGTGCCACGGCGTTCGTGAAGCTGATCGAGCTTGCCCATGTAGTCGGAGAGCAGTTCACGCAGGGGGGAAAAATCGGCGCGAGCGTGGCGCTGACTGATACCGAAAATCAACTTCTCAGCGGTGTCCAGAGCAACGTTGGCATCACCCTCTTCATACGCCGTGGCAGCAATCTGACCTGCGGCATGGATGAGACGGCGCAGAATAGCGGTACGCTCAACGATGCGTCCGTAGTATTCGACGTTGCCGCTGGTGGGCACCTGGTTGATGAGCGAGGTGATGTAGCTTGCTCCGCCCACCTCTTCGAGCTTATTTCTGCGCTCCAGCTCATCACAGATCGTAATAAAATCGGCTGGCTCACGCTGCTCATAAAGCTGAACAATGACCTCATAGATTGTGCGATGGGCATCACGATAGAAATCCTCGGACAGCAAAAAGTCCGCGACCTGGACTATCGCCTCAGGGTCGATAATGATACTTCCGAGTACGCCACACTCGGCCTCAATGTTCTGCGGTAATAATTTCTCCACGTCTTCCGCTCCCGGACTCTGCTATTGCCTGGTACCTTGCTCTCTGTTACATACCTACATACACGTACGCATAGAACCTTTTATTTTCACACAAGTGTATGCGGCCAGTTAAAGAGAAGGGATTTGCTCTCCGTCAAATACATGTGCACCAAGTGTAACGAATATTGGCTGCGAAATCAAATGGAAGAAATTGCAGAGCTGTGTGGATATGTGGATATCTTCCTCATTTTTGGGATGGTATATGAGCGTGTTATGAGTGTGTAGAGAAGCATTTGTGAATGAAATGTGGATATTTCTGCTACTTTTCCACATGAGAAGAACAGTTATAAACAGTTATCCACAAAGTTATCCACCAACTTATCCACCAAAATTCGTCTCAAAAACAGAGTTTTGGTCGAGTTTATGCGTTGTCAAGAGGGAATCCTTGGCTAGAAGGATGGAAGAAAAGCTAGCCATAAAACGAATGAAGGAGTATAGTAAGCCTGACAAATTGATTATGCTGGGATGAGTGCAGGGAAGCGTGAAGTTGAGCGCACTGTTACAATTAAGATAGGATAGAGCCGGGGCTTGACCCAACAATAGAAGAACGGTATTATAAGCCAAATACATACCTGTGTTCGTGTTGCCGTGTCAAAAGAAGGAGCGATACTAGAGATCTTATGCCAAAGACGACAAAACGTGAAGAGACAAAGCGTGCGGCGAAGATTGCCCGCGCTCATGCTAATGATTTACCACAGCTAGAGGTGAGGGACGTGCCACGCCGTTCAACACCTGGTAACAGGGCTCCGGCGCGCGGCCTGGCACGTTATCCCTGGGCTATTACAATATTTGTACTCGCGCTCGCCCTTGGTACTCTTGCCTTGTATCTCAATCATATCGGACCATTCGCGCTGCCTCCCACAAAAACGACTGCGAAGCCTAAAGCCAGCACTACTGCTGTAGCCAAACCTACGACAACCGCTGCCGCCAGCCCAACAGCTACCAGCGCAGCCGGACAGACGAGCAACAGTGGTGCGTCACCTTGCACCACTAACAGTATTCCAGACCGGATTACAAATACTGGAGCCGCGCCAACCTCTGACGAGATTAAGAAGATCAATCACAACTATAGCAATCCTCCGGCGATGTCGATTGATACCAACAAGATTTACTGCGCCGGTATCAACACCACGCAAGGGTTAGTCATTATCGAGCTTGATCCGAAGAATGCGCCGAAGACAGTGAATAACTTTGTCTACCTGGCACAGCATCAGTTCTATGATGGCCTGACCTTCCACCGTGTTGTGTCGGGCTTTGTCGCTCAAGGTGGTGATCCCAAAGGCGATGGAACGGGCGGACCAGGCTACAAGTTCGAGGACGAGCCGGTGAAGGGGGAATATACTGAGGGAGCGGTCGCGATGGCAAATTCGGGTCCTAACACAAACGGGAGCCAGTTCTTCATCTGCTTCAACGGGGCCTCATCGCTGCCCAAGAGCTACAACCTGTTCGGTAAAGTTGTCCAGGGTATGGACGTAGTGAAGAAGTTCCAGGTTGGTGAGCCGCCCGCGAAACCTGACGTGATGAATCACGTCGTGGTGGTAGCAGCGTCGTAAGTTCTCACACTCCTTTTACCTAGAGAGTAAAGCCAGCACACGTGTATGCAACTCTACGCGATCAGTGATATTCACCTGGGACATCTCAGCAATCGTGAAGCATTAAAAACGCTACAGAAGCATAGCGGTGACTGGCTTATTCTCGCAGGGGACGTTGGCGAAACGGGCGAACAGTTGCGTTTTGCGCTGGATATTCTGACACAACGCTTCGAGCGCGTCCTCTGGGTCCCTGGCAACCATGATCTGTGGACATTACCCACGCCACATCCGACAGAATTATCGCCGGAAGAGACCGTTGAACGAGAACTACGAGGCGTAGCTAAATATGAGCGGCTGGTGGCTATCTGTCGGGAATACGGGGTAGTAACGCCAGAAGATCCATACGCCTTGTGGACCGGGGAAGGTGGACCATGCCTGTTAGCTCCACTTTTCTTATTATATGACTACAGTTTTCGTCCACCTGAAATTCCCCTTGAACAGGCTGTCACCTGGGCCGAAGAGGAACGGACCGTATGTGTAGACGAATACTTGCTCCACCCCGATCCTTTTGCGTCACGCATCGACTGGTGCCACGCACGCTGTGCGAGTACGGAGCAGCGCTTACAGCAGGTGGCGAATGTTACTACGCCATTTATCTTCATCAATCATTTTCCCCTACATCCTTCTATGGCACAATTGCGCCGGATACCCCGCTTCTCCCTATGGTGTGGTACAACCCTTACAACCAATTGGCACACCCGTTTCCCTACAAAAGCTGTCATTTTCGGTCACGTCCACATTCGCGCCCGTCACTATTTAGATGGAGTGCGCTTTGAGGAGGTCTCACTGGGCTATCCTCAGCAATGGAATGGGCAAAAAGGTATAGAACATTACCTGCGTCGTATCTTGCCTGCGCCACCTGTACCACAGCAGGTCGAGCAGTATCGAGATCGTTTATATTCAACATATTTGTTCTAAGCTCACATATAAATGACTCTGACCCCTCCTAGCCATTTGGGGGATGTTGGCGCGAGTGGTATAATCAAGTGCTAGAACTATAAATGATGGTTCGTGCAGAGGTTTTACAGATTCTAGAGAAGCGGCGACCACAAGGTCGCTTTTGTTTTGAAGAGGAGGTTTTTGTGGCAAAACAATATTCGCAAGCGCCAACGATGCAGATTGATCCTAATAAGAAATATACGGCAGTTTTTCATACGGTGAAGGGCGATATTACGGCAGAACTGTTCGCGGCGCAGGCTCCAGTCACGGTCAATAATTTTGTTTTTCTGGCACGCGAGGGTTTCTACAACAATACGACCTTCCATCGCGTGATCGGTGGCTTCATGGCACAGGGTGGTGATCCGACAGGAACCGGTACAGGTGGACCTGGCTATAAGTTTAACGATGAGCCGGGTGCGTTGCGGCTTCCCCACGATAGCGAGGGTATTTTGTCGATGGCGAATGCTGGCCCCAATACGAATGGTTCACAGTTCTTCATCACCTATGGCCCTACGCCGCACCTCAATGGTCGCCATGGTGTCTTTGGTCGTGTGGTGAAGGGGATAGATGTGTTGAAGTCGTTGCGCGAGCGTGATCCACAGCGAGATCGTCAGTCTGGTGATGCGCTGATCGGGATCGATATTCTCGAAGGCTAGCAGGATATAGCATACGTGCAGAGGACAGCCCTCTGCACACTCCTTTGGACATAAGTCATCGCGCACTTCTGAACGAAAGTGCACGATGACTTATGTCCCCCTTACACCCCACTTCACTCCAACTTTTGTAGGGGGAAGCACGTAGAAAAATAGGGGAAGCACCTGATGACGAAACCTTTTCCCTGGCAGTAAGATACGATATGCAATCTGCTATGGTCAAATGGACGAGTATCGAGTAAGGCAACAGGAGAGATTTCATGTATGACATTGCCCCGGAGGTAGTATCTATCGCGGATGCTTGCCTTGGAGGTTTGCAGGGGCGTTCAGCACTGCTTATAGGGCCGGCGGAGCAACGTTATCCCTACATTCAATTACTACGGCTCGCACGTATGAAAACCCTTTTTCAAGAGGAGAATGCTGAACGCCTGCCACTGTTGCTTCCTTATGTTCAGCTTGTAATCAGTATGCCTGCCCGCGCTCCTCATCGACCTGGAGAAGCACCCCTACCGGAGTTAACGGCAGCGAACATTGCCAGAGGATGTGCGGGTCGTCGTACGCCGCTACTCATCTTTGATCTTGCTCCAACAGCCTCAGTTGAGGAACTGGCGGGACTGCTCCCTGCTGTCTGTCTCTATACCCCCGATGACCTCGCACGCATTTTGTGCAAGCTTGCGATGAAAGCCTCCTGATTCCGTCACTTCCTCCTAGATCTGTGTCACAAGAGTTTGACAGGAAGCGAATTTGTGATACACTCGAAGCGCCTGAAGCGTCTCTACTGTAGTTATAAACAAAGGTCCAGGGGCACATCCTCTGGTAAAATGTACACGCTCCTCGGTCAGGACAAAGCGGATATCCCTAAAATCTCCCTTTCTCCTCGCGTCGTGAGAGTGGCAGAAAATGGGTGCGGAGTGCCCTCTAGTATGCGGAAGAGCAGCAATGGAAGTTATTAAAATATCGCCGCGTGGTTACTGTTATGGAGTGGTGGACGCATTGACCATCGCACGCAATGCAGCTAAAGACGAAAGCTTGCCCCGCCCGATCTATATCCTTGGTCAGATTATCCATAACCGTCATGCAATCGACGAACTCACAAAGCAGGGAGTCATCACACTGGATGGAAACAACCGGGCGGAAATTCTTGAACAGGTACAGAAGGGTACTGTTATTTTTACCGCACACGGTGTTTCGCCTGAAGTGAAGCGCCGGGCGAGCGAGCGCGGCCTGACATGTATAGATGCCACCTGCCCTGATGTCACAAAGACGCATGACCTTGTCAAAAGGCTAGTGAGCAAGGGCTACTACGTCCTTTACATTGGCAAGAAAGGCCATCCTGAGCCAGAGGGAGTCATGGGCGAGATCCCTGGCTCTGTGAGCCTGGTCGAGACCGAAGAAGATGTCGATGCCCTACAGCTTACACCTGAGCAAGAGCAACACTTAGCCATCTCTACACAGACCACATTGTCACAATGGGATACAAGACGTGTCATCCAGTATATCAAGCAACGTTATCCTCAAGCTGAAGTGCACATTGATATCTGTAATGCAACGCAGACGCGCCAGGAAGCGGTGGCAGAACAGGCAAAGGGAGCAGATCTCACCATCGTAGTCGGTGATCCACGCAGCAATAACACCAACCGGCTCGTCCAGGTCTCTCAAGAGTTAGCGGGCGTGCCAGCAGTACGAGTTGAAGACCTTTCACAATTGCAAACAGACTGGCTCAAGGGGAAACGACGTGTTGCAGTCACCGCAGGAGCCTCGACACCAAGCCAGTTAACACGTGAAGTCATTCGCTACCTCGAACAGTATGAAGCGGAGGAGTAGGTAGATATGCCTCTACAGGCTATAGCAGCACCGCAGAGCACACGACTGGCGGAGATGATACTGCTGTATGACCTCGCCACATTAATTAATGCGAGTTATCAACAGAATATAGAACCGACCCAGGCGGGCCATGTGCCGAAAAGAATTGCGAGTAAACTGCAACCTTTGCTCAAAGGCGCGCCACACATAGGGTATGATAATATTGACCGGCATCTAGAGCTGCTCTTCACTCTGATGCTGCACATGGACTTGCTTAAACTTTCGTCGAACACATTTATGGACGAAAAAGCACGTTACGTTCCCGGTCCTCATTTAGAAGAATGGGCAGAGATGGATACTCTTGAGCAGACTGAAGAGTTGCTGGAGCAATGGACAGAAGATTCACGCTGGTACGACGTAGTAGGGGTGAACTATACACCGCCTGCCTGGTTCTGGATCGATCCCCGCGAGGGACGAGCAGCACTTCTGCAAGAGCTCGTCTCGTGTAAGGCTGGTGAATGGTATAGTATTGATTCGCTGCTGGAATTGATGTGGAACGAACACCTCTTGCTCTTGCGCCCTGACCGCAAATATATCTCGAAAACGCAACAGCGTGACCTCAGGCGCAAGAAAGAGCAGTGGATGGAGGCTGATGGAGAGATTTATATCGGTATGCTAAGTAGTACGCTGTTCGAGTTGGGAGTAGTGCACCTCGGCTATCAGCAGGAAGAGCTGGGTACAGGAGAAGAGCAGCCTAATCCTTCAGCCTTCCAACTCACAGAGCTGGGCGTACAGACAGTTACGCGCATGTTTCTTAGAACGCCGAGCAGTCGAAATTCTGTGCACACAGTAGGATCGAACGGAACGGGAGAAGCGGTACCACTCGTGGAGCGTCAAAGGGGAAAACTGATCGTACAGCCCAGCTTTGAGTTGCTCGTGCTCGAACCGGATTTTCCTACGCTGTACAGCGTCCTCCCCTTCGTACAGGTTCAGCAGATTGGCACAGCGAGCCGACTAAAAGTAACGCAAACCTCACTGCTACGCGGTCTCAAAGCGGGCATGACCATTGCGCAGATTATCCAAACACTGGAGAGAGAGAGCCAGCGAGAGCTGCCGCAAAACGTTGTGTATATGCTACGCGATTGGGCAAAACAGTATAAAGAAGTAAGCGTCTCACAGGTCTTGCTGCTGGAAGTGCCGGATGAAGAGGTAGCAGAACGGCTACGCAAGCTTGCGGTACTGAAAGACCACGGAGCGCGCCTGATTGCCCCTACTATTCTCGCGATCAACGGTGATACACGCGTGCAAACCGTGAAAAACGCGTTGGAGAAAGAGGGACTATCGGTCCAGATGCGCGGTTCTTTCATAAGTCAACAGAATCGCTCTGAAGCGGCCTATGGCAGATATTGAGGAGAGAAACAGCATGCTCCCCACGCGGCCAACGTTCCGGCCTTCTTTCAAGAGTCATGCGACTTGTATTAGACAGGAAGTACCGGACACAGCCAGGAGACGCGAGAAGAGCAGTGGAAACGGTTAGCAAAATACGTTACAATGCCTGATAAGGTATCACGATAGCGGGAGGCGAAAGATCCTGTCTATCGCTTCAGCTAGCCATTTTGTACTAGCAGCCAATACAAAGAGAGGATTTTTATGGCAGCGGATAGTTCATTTGATATAGTATCACAGTTTGACGAGCAAGAACTGGTAAATGCACTTGATCAGACCAAGCGAGAAGTGCAGAATCGCTATGATTTAAAGGATACAAAGACAGAAATTGTCCATAGCAAAGACACCATCACGATCACTACTGACAGTGAGATCAGCTTAAAAAGTGTGCGCGACATTCTTGACTCAAAAGCGTTAAAAAGAGGCTTGTCGCTCAAGGTCTTTAAAGCTGGCAAAGAAGAGCCTGCAGCAGGAAGCAGGATAAGACAAGTCCTGACATTGCAGCAGGGAATCTCGCAGGAGCTGGGGAAAGAGATTAGCAAGTTCATTCGCGATACCTATCCCAAGGTCAAGCCACAGATTCAGGGAGAAACGGTGCGCGTGACCGCGAAAAGCAAGGATGAGTTGCAATCTGTTATCGCAGCCCTCAAGCAGAAAGATTATACAGTTCCTCTGCAATTTACAAACTATCGGTAATACTGTAATTTAGTATAATACAATTTTAAGCGGAAACCTGGTCCTCTAGCAGTATACTGGACTCAGGTTTCCGAAAGAGTGATGCTTATATTTTTATAGCAGCAGTTGTAGTAGGGTTATATGAAAGCATAGAGCGAGAAGGGAAATAGGTCTTCTTGCCATATTGGGGTACTTTAGTACCAAAAAAGAGTTCAAGTTCTAGAATTGTAGTAACCTACCATTGACTAGACCTGGCCGACAACTGGAGGTGAGAAGTATATGCATGGTTGCACACGCTTCTCAAAGCTCCTCTCGTTCGAGAAAGTGGATCTCTCATGCCTGGGAACAGACACGTTTTTAGTGCAGCGATGAACGCAGCCGATCATAACCGGTGGGATAGTCATTGGTCAGCAGCATTGCAGGATTACCAGCAAGCGCTGGCCGAGTTTCCAGATGATGTAACTGCACGCAGCGGTCTTGGCTTTTGCTTTATGCAAACGAAGCAATGGCAAAAAGCGCTGGATGAGTATCAAACGGTTTTGCAGAGTGAGCCAGGCAATGTCATCGCGCTAAGCAAAATCGCTGAAATTTATGGCATTTTGAATAGACGAGCAGATGCATTTCAAGCGTATATGCATCTTGCCGATCTCTATGCACAGGCTGGTCAAGGAACACGGGCAGAGGCAGCGTGGCAAAAAGCGGTCCAGTTGTCCCCCATTAGTCCTGAGCCGTACGAACGGCTGGCAAATTACTATTTTGAGAAAAAAGATATTGCACAGATGCTCCAGCACCGGCTAGCTGCTGCGCGAGCATATCTTCAAAGGGATGAACTCCGATCTGCACGCCTACAGTGTGAAGAAGTATTGCGAGCAGATGGAACAAATACACAGGCACAACAATTGCTCCTGTACATTCTAAGTGGGAGTCCAGAGGGTTCTCATCCAGCCAGTGCAGGAGGAGCAGCATTTACATCGGCAATTCGTCCAGATTCTGCAACAGGTATACCAGAAAATCCGGCTACTAGGGGGACATCGAGTGCTCCACCACAAAAAGCGCTCGACGCATCTGGTTGGCCTGTGAGCGATTCAGGAACGTCGGGAAATACAAGCGGAGGAAATACTGGCATCATGGGTAACATGGGTAGCGCAGGAAACTATGGTGGGGTCAGCAATCCAGGGCCATCGCCAACAATGGTTGGTAGTGGAGGAGGTATGAGTTCTGCACCTCAGCAACGGATCAGTGCCAACCAGGTCACGGAAGCATTGCAGCAAGCGCAGCTATATCAAAGCCAGGGACGTTTCAATGATGCTATCGACCTCTGTGAGCAAATATTGCAGAGTGGTTTTGACAGGCCAGATGCTCGCTACTTCCTGGGATGGCTCTATCAAGAACAGCAGCGCTGGGACGATGCGATAGGGCAGTTTCAACACCTGCTCGGCGATCCAGATTACGCACTCTCGTGCTATTATGCGCTTGGACAATGTTATCGAGCGCGTGGTGATCTACGCACAGCAACGGTACACTTTGACGAGGCGGTTGATCGAGTAAACCTGGACGCTCTGACCATGGAGGAGTCGGATCAGCTTGTCCAACTCTGTCAGGAGGCTGCCGAGGCACATCGTTTGCTAGGAGAACAGGATCAGGCGCTTACTGTGTACAATGCGCTGTTGGGCTTCTTGCGCAGTCGCGGTTGGGATGATAAAGTAGCGCAGGTCGAGTTTATGCTCCAGCAGGCGCAGAATAGCCCCGCGCCCGCACAGGCTGCACCCACAAACTCTTCGCAAGCAGGGGTAACGCAGGCACCGGTTCCAGCAGAGATATCTGATATTCCTGAAGCCCCGACAATGGCATTTGAGGCAACCAACCTGGGGAATGGTACACAGGCACCGGCAGCATCTCCTCAGAAGTCAACTACGTCAGGAGAACTGCCAGACTGGCTCACTGGTATTCTCAATGATGACAAAGGGCCGGCGGCCAGTAAGCCCGCCAGTCCTGTCGCGGATAAGCCTGCACAGGCGATGGCACAGCCAGCCGCTCAACAGCAGGGAGGAGCGAACGTTGAGGACATTACACCGATTCCTCCAACTCCACCTGCTCCTCCTGTCCAGACGGCACAAGCATCTTCGCTTTCCTGGTTAACGGATGACGTGCAGCCTACTAGCACTCGTGTCTTGCCTGATGAGCCTGTTATTCCAATCAAGCAAGAGCCGCCTGTCCAACAATATGCGGTAGTGCCTGAGGCACCACCCCCACCTGCACCAGTACAGCAGACAGCAGTACCGGATTTTTCAAGCTTGCAGATGCCTCCTGCCCCTCCAAGATCGTCGCAGGAACAGAAGCCAGGATTGGAGGATCTGCTCAACCAGATTGCAGGCCCACGTGATCTTAGCTCAGGCCAGGTCGCGGAGGCAGTTCTGCTCAGTACAGCGCAATTGCCCGAAGGTATACGTGGGCAAGTTGTACGCTCCATGGAAGACATTCAGAAATATATCAATCACGGGCTGCTCAATTCCGCCCTTGAAGAATGTCTGAAAGTGATCAATATCGCACCACAATATCTGGATGTACACCAGGTGCTGTGCGAAATCTATGTGCGTCAAGGCAAAATGGAGCAGGCTATCACCAAGTATGGTATTCTGGTTGACACCTATATCTCCAATGGACGCACCGACGACGCTGTTGCTACATACCGACGCATTCTCCAATTGGAGCCGAACAACATCACCTATCGCATGCGTCTGATCACTCTGCTCTCCTCGCATGGGAACAAAGAAGATCTGCTGCGTGAACGTACCCTGGCGGCAGAATCCTACCTGCGGCTGGGCTATGTCGATCGTGCGATGACCGAACTGGAGCAGGCATTACAGGAGAACCCTGCAAGTGTACCGACGCGCTTGAACTATGCACTTGCGCTGCAGAAGTTGGGACGTTCCCAGCAAGCGGTAGCAGAATACCAACGTGTTCTGCAAGTTGATCCACGCAATCTCACAGCGCTGGTACGCTGGCATATTGCAATGATCACCACACAGGGCACCCCGCGCTCAACCTCGCTCGAAGTGCTCACGCGTATTCGCTGGCAACTACGGGGTGAAGGTCAGAGGAACGCCGACGCTGTAATACGCGAATATCGCCAGGCGTTAGAGATCTATCCAAACAACGCTGACGTGCAATATGCACTAGGCCAGGTTTACCAGCAATGTGGTCAGTTTGAGCAAGCTATCGACGCTTACACGCAGGCAACGCGTGATAGTGCGGTTGAGATCCTGGCTAGGACAAGTATGGCACAGGTGTACCTCGCTCAGGGCAAGCCTGAACCTGCAATTGGGCAGTTGGAACAAGCACAGCAAAAGGTACGACAGACCTCTAAAAGTATAGATCCAGCGGTGTGGGCTGCACGCCCTCGTGAAGAAGGCGAAGAGCACCAGGCCCCAGAGATGGAGATCGCTTTACAGCTTGCCAAAGCGTACGAGCGTACTGGTCGCAAGGAGCAAATGCATGCGCTGTTACGTCAGGTGAAGCAAGCCAGACCCGCAGAGAGCGAAGTAGCTTCAACCCTGACAGAGATCGCTACGCGCCAGGGTGATACAGAGGGAACACTCCGCGAGTATCTCGACCTTGTACGTCACTATCGGAACAATAAGCAGACGGACAATGCGATCAATGTGCTCAACGAAATGGTGCGCCTGGCTCCACAGGATGCGTTAGCGCATGAAGAACTTGCCGATATCTACATTCAGCGTGGCCTGTTGGATGAGGGTATTGCAGAGCTGAGATTGCTTGCGGACATTCATCTGCGCAATGGCAATCTAGAGCAAGCTGGCAATGCGATCCAGCGCATTGGCAATATCTACTCGGAGATGGGCAACAACGAAGAGGCTCTCACAAGTCTATTCCGCGCGGCTGAACTGAACCCGGAGTCAATGGATCTACTGCGCGAAGTCGTAAGCTACTGCTTGCAGCAGGGACGTAGTCAGGATGCAGTGAAATATCAGGAGCAGATTGCGCGTCACTACTTTGAGACGCAACAGGTAAAAGAAGCGGTTGCAGCGCTTCAGCAGTTAATCACCATAGATCGCTCGAACTACGACGCCTATGATATGCTTGGACAGACCTACCAGTCAGTAGGAGAATATGAGCAAGCCAGCCGCGTTTACCGCAACCTTGCCAAGGTCAATCCTGGTAGCTCTATCGCTCGTGAACGCCTGGCGACACTGCAAGAATTGCGCACTCGTTGATTAGAGCAGAGAAGAAGGGGGCCAGGAGAAACTGCGTTTCCCCTGGCCCCCTTCTTCTCTGCGCGAGCGGAATAAGTTTGATAGCACTTACAGTATTAATACGCTCCATGCCAGGTGACAGTAAAAGCGTTTCCACCAAAGAGAGGCCCTATAGTAGCAAGAGGAATACCTGAGCCTTGTTGGTATATCTGTGCAGAGATATGCGGGAATGCGCCGATATTAGTGAGAGCGCTCTGTCCATTCTGGCGTGTACGACAGTTTGTCATCCCGACAGCGTTTGCCCCCAGGTTTGGTTGCGAGAAACGAGCCAGTGGATAGAGGTAGCCTCCACCACCACTTACACGTTCGACAATACATTCACTTGTTGCACCATCCGAGAAATTGACTGCACTGCGTACGTAAACTGAATTATAATCATTCGCTCCATTCGAGACATTCTGTATCCAGAAGTAATCATACCCAGAATTGTTTAAGTTTGATTCTGCGTAAGCAATTATTGTATCGCCGACATGGAGGCGAGACAACGGCAGCGCTTGCTCTGGCATGTTGGGCGCAACCTCCCACCAGGAAGTATTGACCTGTTGCCCATAACTGTTCACACTTATGTCCACTCCTGTTTGAACAACAACTGTTCGCGCGCCAGCAGCACCACTAGACCAGCCTCCAACCCCTGCCCACAATGACACATGTACACGTCTATCGGTAGTGTTGATACGCGGTATTGTGAACTGAGTTTCAGCAGCACGATACGTTCCCCAACCACCAGTCGCAATCGCACCTGCCCAATTTACTGTTCCACAGATGCTTCCATTGAAACAGGCGGTCGGTGCCGAGCGGGGTTCGATCAGCGTATGTGTCCCACAGGTACGGTGCTGAGCATGAGCCAGCAGATAGCTCCAACGAGCGGGATTACTGGTAAGCGCGGCACGCGAAGGCAAACCATATGCTACTAATTGCATATCGGTTAGCGCTGATACATTGATGTTACGTGGCGGTTGTAAACATGGTTCCTGCACCTGCCCAACAGGTGCACTTCTCGTCGCACTCTGTAGAGAAAGCGGCGAGATAAAGAGTAGTACCAAAGTCCCGATAAGCAGCAGACACATCTGTCTCTGTGTGGTTAGCCACCAACGTTTTCTTTGAACAACGATTCGCATATCCCTTTCCAAATTGATCTCCTCTAGTTTAAACAGCAGTCTTTTAAAAAATGGCCGCCTGCCAAAGATTCCCCGTGACGAACCCTCATTTTCATAATTCGACAGGAAGGAGTCTAAAAATATAGGCAGAGATTCCATGCTAGAGGCTTGCGGATTTTGCACGAACAAGGTACAGTTACTTTTAATATAGAAGAAGTTCTGTAGGCTTTGCAGAATTTGAAGAATCAGTAATACGTGTATGCTCTTAGTCCTGGCCTTGCCGGGCACATTTCTAGCAATCGACAAGGCAATACAAAAGAGAGAAGGAAACTCGATGGCACTCAAGATCGCGATGATCGGCGCGGGATCAATCGGTTTTACTCGAACACTGTTACACGACATCCTCAGCGTTCCTGAACTACAGGATACCCACTTTGCCTTGACAGATATTTCTGAACAGAATTTAGCTATGGTCGCACAACTCTGTCGCCGCGATATTGAAGCAAACAGGTTGCCTGCCACCGTTGAGACAACGATGGAGCGACGCAGGGCAATAGCTGAGAGCGATTACGTGATCTGCACAATTCGGCAGGGAGGCCTGGAAGCGTTTCAGACAGACATCGATATTCCGCTGAAATATGGAGTTGACCAATGCGTCGGTGATACTCTATGCGCAGGCGGAATTATGTATGGACAGCGTACAATACCTCCCCTGCTCGACTTCTGCAAGGATATACGAGAAGTAGCGAAAAAAGACGCTCTCTTCCTCAACTATTCCAATCCAATGGCGATGAACACATGGGCCTGTAACACTTACGGGGGCGTTCAGACTGTGGGCCTGTGTCATGGAGTACAGGGGGCGCACTGGCAGATTACTCAGTGTATTGAGCTATGGGCGAAACGCGAAGGTCTGCTTGGGCAAGAAGAGCAACTGCATCGTCGTGACGTAGACGTGGTTGCCGCAGGTATTAACCATCAAACCTGGTTTATCAAGATTCAATGGCGCGGGATGGACATGATCCCCCGGATGCTAGAGCTATTCGAACAACACCCCACCTTTCCAAGAACTGAGAAGGTGCGCATCGACGTACTACGCCGCTTTGGCTATTACAGCACCGAGTCTAATGGGCATCTGAGCGAGTATTTGCCCTGGTATCGCAAACGCGTTGAGGAGATCCCACAATGGATCGACCTCTCGAACTGGATTAATGGTGAGACTGGCGGCTATCTGCGCGTCTGTACGGAGGGGCGCAACTGGTTCGAGACCGACTTCCCCAACTGGCTGAGAGAAGAGCCACCAGTTATTGGACCCCAAAAGCGTAGCGAGGAGCATGGTTCATACATCATTGAAGCACTGGAAACAGGCCGAACGTATCGTGGACATTTCAACGTCATCAACAAAGGGCATATTACCAATCTGTCGGACGGTTGCGTTATAGAGATCCCTGGTTATGTAGACAAGAACGGCATCAATATGCCAGTCGTTGGAAACCTTCCACTTGCATGTGCTGCAACCTGTAATGCGAGCGTGCGGGTACAGGAGATGGGCATGTTAGCGGCCCTGCATGGAGATGTCATGCTTTTGAAGCAGGCGATGTTGCACGATCCTCTCGTCGGCGCGGTGTGTAATCCAGAAGAAGTCTGGCAGTTGACCGACGAGATGCTGGTGGCGCAAGCGCGCTGGTTGCCACAGTATCAGGAGGAGATTCCTGCTGCACAGAAACGTTTAGCGGACGCTGAGCGCAACGGCACGCGTATCAAGACGGTGCAGACGCAGGGTGCAGCTCGTCTCCACACCAAAACAATTGAAGAGATGCAGCAGAAGGCCGAGGAAGCACGAGCCAACGCCTCTGCTGCAGATAAAGGTAAAATGACGAAAGTATCGTAGAAAATCCTACATCGCCATAAAGCTTCCGAATAGCTATAGGGTCTTAAACTTTGGTGAGATGAGTCGTCTGGGTCACAAGACGCATCTCACGACGTTCATCTCGCCAATGTTTGAGATCAAGTAGCCGGCGATAAGTCTGATAGAAGATGGGGTTATAGACAAGATCATGTGTCTGGAGGAAGCGCAGGGGATAGCCACCGAAGCCGCGCTTGAAAAGGTAAACACCCCAGAGTTCCTGACCCTCCTCCAGGATATTAGGAATACCACGAAAGTTGTAGTACCAGCAGCCTTGCTCTTTTGCCCACTGCATGCTTGTCCATTGAAGGAGATGATTAGGCATACGCTCACGCTGTTCATTTGCAGACGCGCCATACATATACCAGCTCCAACGACCGAAAGAGGCAGTGATAGTGCCAGCGATAGGCTTACCCTCGTACTCAGCCAGGTAGAGCACAGCTTGACCAGTCTCACCAAAGAGACGTAGTACGTCCTGGTAGTGCTGCTTACTATTGATAAAAAAGAGATCACGCGCGCTTGTTGTCTCATAGAGACGGTAGAAGGCATCAATGTCGTCCTGACTCTCACCGCGACGAATAGTCACACCTTTACGTGTAGCCAGACGGATGTTATAGCGCCACTTCTCCTTCATACCTGCTAACAGCTCTTTCTCATCGGGCCGTATATCGAGGACCCACTCATGGCGTATATGAACGGGATGGGGATTTGTGAGAAAACCACGGCGCTTGAGAGACTGAAGCCATTGTACATCTCCATCGAGAGCATGTGGTTCAATTTTCAACATGAAGGCATGATATTTGCGTGCTAACACCTTTACATAGTTAAGTAAAACAGTCAGAGCAGGTGAGTCAGGATCTTCAATGATGGGACCACGAGGTGCATAGAAGTATGGTTGCTTAATAACAGGAGCCTGTGAGACCAGCACGAGCATCGCTGCACAGATATGGCCTGCATCATCTACAACAGCGACACGTAGCTTATCATAAGCGCCTACATGTGAAGCGAGTTCACCCCAATTATATGATTGGGTAATGTTACAACGAGTAGACGATGAGACAAAATCATCCCACAGCCGACGATCTGTAATAATTCGAGCTTCCATTGGACCTTCCGACCTCTCTTAGCGAGCAACCTGTGCGTGCTCTTTTTCCTGTTGTTGTTCTTTTAGTTGTGTTTTGCCGCGTGCAGCCCGTTCCAACTCAACCTTTTTACGTTCCTCAGCACGCCTCGCCCGACGCATTTCGACTAGTTTACCCCATGCTTTATAGATGAGTGGACGATAGACGTAATCCTGAGTGGGCATATTCATGCGAGAGTAACCGCCGAACCCCTTTTTATACTCGTAGACGCCCCACATATCCTGGCCCGGTTCCAGAATTTCAGGGATCAGGCGGAAATCGAAATAGCTACAGCCCTGCGCCTGAGCCCACTGAAAGCAGTGAAAATGGAGCAGATAGGTTGCTTTCAAGTTCCGTTTTATATTAGAGGAAGCACCGAATAGATCCCAGCACCAGTCACCGAAGCGAAGTAGTACTCTTGCTGCCAATACATCGCCCTCGTGCTCGGCCAGGTAAAGCACGATATTGTTCCCCTCTGAATAGCGGCGAAGAATTTCTCGATGATAGTCCTTATCGTGAATGAAAAATGCGTCACGCTCGCTTGTGATTTTGAGAAGCTCATAGTAGGCATCAAAGTCTGCTTCACTTGTAGCCTCACGAACAATCACACCTTTGCGCTCGGCAACGCGCACATTTTGTCGCCACGTCATCTTAAAATTCGCCAGCAGTTGTTCGGCAGATGGACGAATATCGAGGACCCAGCTTCGCCGACCACAAAAAGAGATAGGATTTGAGTGGAACTGCAACTTATGGTACTGAGCCAGATAAGCATCCATATCAGGATCATCATCGGCAATATTTGGCTCAAGACGCAACACCACAGAGCGTTCACGACGTGCAATATCGTGAGCAGCATTGATCAATTTTGCCAGGATCAACGGATCATTATTTTCCACAATTGGCCCACGAGCGGAATAGAGCCAGTTATATTGCATACGGGGAATAGGCAAAGGAATAACGGTGAGGGCCATAACACCGACCAGACGTCCCTCGCGTAACGCGCCGAGGCGATATATACGTCCGTTGATAAACTCATTTAGTTCACCCCACTCATAGGATTGCAAAAAGTGTACGAGCGGCTGGTGAATTAAAAAGTTATTCCATTCTTCTCGATTTTGAATTTCCTGAATGGTGATATCCATAGAATTTTAACAATTCTCCAAGAACTTTGCGCGACAGACTAAAACCTGCGCATCACGATACTTGCCAAAGAACAAAATAGCCTCTTCTAATATGCCGTAGATAGCCAGATGTTTTTTTGAGCCAACTTCTGAGTCAGTATAACATAGCGAAAAAGTGAGGGCAATTTTTGCGCTTGAAAGTAGGGTATTTGTAACGGCTTTGAAAGTATTCAGGAAGAAATACTCATTTTAGTATTTCACGCTGTATCATTTTATTTCTTTTTTGTCGGATAAGCCTTTCAGGGTAGATTTTTTGCAAATTGTTGGGTACAATTGTTTTAAATGATGGGTGCCTTATACTATCTCTAGCATATGCATTGCCAATGCATAGTCTCCTTTTCTCCCTATGTATACGTTCTCTGAATGTATAAAACTATCTTCTGGGCAACGGATCAACGGGATAGTGTTTTATAAGGTATACCGCATAGCTCGTCGAAAAATGTATTTTTATCGCCCCTCAATGAAAGGAAGTGTATGAGATTCGGTAAACTTGCCGCAAAGACACTGGCAGTCGTTGGTGCCCTCTCACTTTCCCTTGCATCATTCTCACTGAATGCAAGTGCAGCATCCGTTGCAAACGGCCAGGAGTCTACGTACCTTGTGGTGTATTCCTCCCCTGATAAAGTGAATACAAACACTGTGCAGTCTCACGGCCATAAAATCGCACAAAACCTGAACAAAGCGGGTGTGCTGATTGTAAAGTCAAAGAATCCTGACGATCTGAAAAAGCTACCAGGAGTCACTGGGGTTGCGAAAGATCGTATGCGCATTCAGATCCCTGCTGAACAGGGGCAGATTGTGAAGAAAGATGCGTTGAATCCTCAGGCAGCAACTGCTGATGGATGTGCGAGTACAAAAGCTTCCTGCCCAACGCAATGGGACCTGGATCGCATTCATCTGCCCAAGGCCTGGGAGCAGACGCAGGGAAGCCCTGGCGTTAAAGTCGCTGTTCTCGATACCGGACTCACGTCAACGCATGAAGAGGTGGGCGCGAACTACGATAAAGCAGATAGCGCCTCATTTGTCCAACCGAATGACTCCTGCTCGGCCGATGCTGATACATACAACAGCATCGAGGACTTTCAGGGTCACGGAACATGGACAGCAACCCATGTTGCAGGCATTAATGGCTCTGTGATGACCGGTATTGCCCCTAAGACGACACTTATCAATGTACGTGTACTGGGAGCATGTGGGACTGGTGCTGATAGCTGGATCCTCAATGGTATGCTCTATGGGAATCAGGTGGGAGCTGCAATTGAGAGTATGTCGCTGGGTGGCTATCTTTGCGGTCTCGGCACTGTTCCAGGTTCTAACTCCTGTGCAACCGCAGCGCAGGTAGGAGAAGATCAGACCGTCTACCAGGCGTATGTGCAGGTTATACAGTACCTGAAGGCACACGGCACGCTGGTCGTTGCTGCTGCTGGTAACGACCATGTGCAGCTTGATCGCCGTGGCATGGTTGTGAGCCATGGAAGCCTTGCCAAGGCTTCGCAAACAGCTAATCCACTAAATGACCTGTACGGTTTAACAGAGGCTCCCGGTGGTGTGCCTGGCGTGATCGCAGTCTCGGCACTTAATCGGCAGACAGCTCAGGGCAAAGCGGGGGAAACAGTCCATGGTCAATTTGGTATTGGTTCAAGTGATCAGTTAGCGTACTATAGCAGCTATGGTCAACGTATCGATGTTTCGGCACCAGGTGGGGCAAGAAACTACAATGTGCCACGCTTCGATTGTGCTCCAAACGTGCTTGAATGTCAGCGTCTTGAACCCTCCGCCCCAGGTAAAGGGGACAATCCAGGAGACTTTGGTGCGTGGGGCGTTGACGCCAATGGACAGCCGTGCAATAACTGCTATGAGTCTATTCAAGGTACTTCTATGGCAACGCCTCAGGTTGCGGGTGTCGCAGCTCTCTTCCTGGCACGTCATCCAACCATTACACCTGATCTTGTAAGCGTCTTCTTACATGTGTCGGTTACTAACTTTCAGAATCCGAATGCTACTCCGGCGATAGCGTCAGATCCAAGTTTGCCAACCTACAACTACGATCTGTACTACCACGGCAAACCCATTCCGAATAACTGGATGGGCTATGGTGTCATCGACGCCGCAGCAGCCGTGCGCTTCTAAGGATACGGTCCTGTAAGAAGTTTCTCTTCAGAAACAAGGGGTATGAGGCTACAATCTCATACCCCTTTTGCTTTATCCGCGTAGCGTTGAGCACGCCGAGCGAGGAAAGGTATCTTGAAATACTTACCAAAAAATGCCGCTGTCGATGCAAGCAACAGCAGGACGAATAACAGCAAGTTCCACATACTGAATATCACCCGTATCTGTTCTCTCAGTGTCACGTTATACACAACAGCATAGAACCAGGCAAAAATAATATAACCAAGCACTCCACCCCCCCATAAGAGGACAGCCTGGCGATAGTGAAAACGCGCAAAGCGATTCTTACGCCCGATGAAGAGGTAGACCAGCCACATGACAAGAGGCAAGAGATAACAAAACCCGGCCAGACGTTTCATTTGTAACGGGACTTGCAGGAATGAGTTATCATCGCCACCTGCTGGTTTATAAAGAAGCTGTTGCTGCTGAGAACTGGAAACATGGGATGGGGCTGGCACAGGCAATGGGTTGGACTCTATCTGACTAGTTTGTAGATTACCATTGCGCGCATCTTGTACCTGATAGGCACGCTGTAATGGATATGCCTGTGCATTTCTCGGAGCTGACAGTGGAATCTGACTGGCTAAAGATTCCTGTGGAGCCTCCAAAGTTGTATAGACTGATTGCCCGGTTGCAGGCTGGACAGGCGGTGTCAACAGTTCTTGTTGTCGAGGTGAGGGTGGCGAGAGCACAAGTGGCTGCTGTGGCCTGCCCTGTTCATCCTGTCGTACTGGTCCTGGCCGCCAGGCAAAATTGTAACCCGAACCCTGTACCTGCTGTGGCTCGTGATTCAGTGCCTCGATAAAAGCATGCACATTCGGGTAGCGCTCCGAACGCTTCTTTGATAGCGCTTTGAAGAGAGCCATTTCAACAGAGTGCGGAATATGCGGTTGCAGTGTAGATGGAGCTTCTGGCATCTCTGAAGAGTGTAAGAAACCCATTGCAATAAAATCCTGTGCATCGAAAGGTTTGCGGCCTGTCAGCAGTTCATAAGCGATGCAGGCAAGGGAATACTGATCGCTCTCCTTGCTTACCTCACCGCGAAACTGCTCAGGAGCCATGTACGCCGGAGTACCGGCTACCCGCGTGTAGGCAACGCTAGCAGTGGAAAGCATGGTTGAAATGCCAAAATCGGCCAGGAGCGCCTCGCCTTTTGCATTGAAGAGGATATTCTCCGGTTTGAGGTCACGGTGCACAATATGCTTATCGTGCGCATGCTGCAAGGCAAAACCAACCTGAGAGACAATCGACAGAGCTTCATGTAGAGGTAATAGACTCCCATTATGCTGCCGCATCCGCATTCGTAACGATCCCTGCTCAGCGTATTCAGCGATCAGATAGGGGATATCACCGTTGAGGCCAACATCTAAGAGAGGAAGGACATGGGGAAGACCCTTGAGCATCTCCAAAATTTGCGCCTCTTGCAGAAACTGCTCTTGCTCTTCCTGCGAACCCAGACGCAACTCGTGCAAAATTTTAATAACAACCGAGCGCTGCTTGAGATAGACATGCTGAGCTAAGAAGACGGTGCCAAAGGAACCGCTGGCAACGCGGCCAGTAATACGGTAGTTCCCTATCTGTTTGCCCAGATAGGCACTGTTGTATGCCATGACATTCCTTCTTACAGCAAGCGCACAATTGTCCCGTCCAGTAGAGACCAACGGTGGAGATACACGCCGTCAGAACTATAGCATAGCCAATAGAAGTGTGTCAATCAGCGTTTTAAAAGATTAGAAGACCAGAACTTTCCCATTCTCAATTGTATGCATGTGCTTGCCGGGTATACAGTGTTTTTGAGTGGAACATGCAGAAAATCTCATCATTCAAAAGAAAACAGTCTATTTACGGGCTAAGGTACATATGCAAGCGAGAATGGGAACTTTCTGCGAAGAAGAATCGTCTTCATCAAAAAGGAGAAGATAGTATGCACAACAATAAGACAAGAAGTCCCGTTGTAGTACTTGTATTATTTCTGCTCCTGTTAACAGGTTGTGGAAATAGTACGAATACGCCTCAACATAGTTCAGTCGAAACAGGGGCAATGCCCACAATAACGGCTGCAGCAACACCGGAGGCTACAATGACAGCGACACCCGAATTGACTCCGGGCTCCGTGACACCTCCCTCTCAGCCAGAACCAACCACCTCTTCTGGGACAGGAGAGAATGGACAGATACAAGTGTTACTAGAGAAAACGGAGTACGTCCCTCGCGACATGATCACAGTAAAAATCGTCAACGGCTTGAGCCGCACCATTTATACTTCAGCGTATTACACGAATTGCACCCCTATACAGATAGAGCGGTTTAGCAATGCGGCATGGATAGGTCAAGGAGGTTGTCCAGAAAGAACGACACAGACGATGGCGATTGCGGCAGGCTCTACAAAATCCTTTGAGCTTTCTCCTGCCCCTGCTGGTGCGCAGTTCAACAAGGCACGCGTAACGGGTACCTGGGATACAGGTAAGTATCGTGCAACAGTATACTACCAGATGCAGCCCGACCCTGACAGCACACAGGGAGGAACAGCAGTACGATCACAGGAGTTCACGATACAATAATAGCGACCAGAGTAAAAATACTGGCACACGTAGAGATTATTTCACACATTTCTCACTATAAGCTGAACATTTAACCCGAAATTCGTGAATATAAGATTTCATTTACTTTTTATCAAGCATTGACTTCTGCCAAGATATATGGCATATCTTACATATACGTTCTTTAAAAGAGTGGAGTGTCAGTAGTTTATGTAGCGGTGGAGAGGTAAGATAAGGTTATTTCTATATCCGGTGCCATTATATTTCCATCTCCTCACCTTTTTTTGTTTAGATCTTATTAGGAAGACCAACAAGCCATTACATGCAAGGTTTTCTTTATAAGCAGATACTGGCATGGCAGTTTGAACATCTACAAGGGAAAGGGTGACTTGATTATTACTGGAGATACAAAAGGGTAAGGAATACCTCTTAAAGCCTCTATGACTGTCACCAGACCGGTCATCGGAGAAATCTTCGACCGAACAGCCAACACCCCACTTCAAAAAAGCATCTTGCTCTCTATGCATACTAGCTGCTCGTAGTATGTGTTGAGCAATTTTGTACTCCCCATTCCATTAGCGTTTCTTGACGTATAAGCCCGGAAGTGCCACTCATTGAAGAGTAGCCTCTGCGCAAAAGTTAAGGATGGAGGACACGTTCACTTATGTCACGCTCTAAAAAAGGTATGCGCTTTCTGCTCACAAGCTCAGCTATAATAGCTGCCTTTATTTGCAGTTTGTTCTTGCAGACGAGCGCTTATGCACTGCCCGTGCAACCAAACTTCAACCATTTTCTCAGAACACATGAGGGCGATGATGCCCTGTACGATGACAATCAGGTAGGGAATGATACCGTAGCAGCGCAACAGTATGATGATCGTGCGTATCCAAACACAACAGTTACGTATGAGCAGACAGTGGGTGCTTATACAGCTTTTCAGAATGTCGCACGAAATGCATCGAAGTGGGGAGGACAGAGTTGGAAGCTGGTAGGTCCAACTATTCCGAATGAGTTGGCTCAAGCGACGTATACAGGTAGGCCCTCGAATCGCTCTGGGCGTACGACTGCATTGCTCGTCTCGCAGTTCTGTTACGAGCAATTCTGTCCGGCCTGGCTCGGTGCAGCGGGCGGCGGTGTCTGGTTGACGTACAACGCCCTTTCAGAGAACCCGACCTGGATCTCGACGTCCAATGGATTGGCTTCTAATGCCATCGGTTCTCTCTACCAGGACCCAACTGACCGAACGGGACGTACACTCTACGTAGGAACCGGCGAGCCGAATGGTTCGAGCGACTCCGAGGCTGGCGTGGGCCTGTACAAATCGACTGATTACGGCCTCAGTTGGCACGTGGTCGAGGGAAGCATTCCAGCCGCGAAAGACCGCTCCATTGCTGCTATCGCGGTTGACCCGAAAGATGCAAAGCACATCTACATCGGTACAGCAGTAGCACGCCATGGCACAGCATCGGTAGTAGGAGGCCGCTTTACTCCTCCTGGCGCTCCCAAAGTTGGCCTCTATGAGTCAACAGACGGTGGTAAGACATTCAAGATCGTCTTTAGCAAAGAGAGTGATGTTGTTGATCCAACGACACCAAATGGTAGCGACTTCTTCCGTGGTGGAATCTCGAAGCTTGCCTATGCTCCCAACGGGCAGTTGTACTTCTCTGTCTTCGACTATGGTCTGTACCGCACTACCAATGGGAGCTTTGAGCAGGTCTTTGCTGGTGCAGGGCAGGGAAAAGTAGCTGCTAGTGGAGCATCACGCACAGAGTTCGCGCTTGCACCGATGGGTGATAAGCTGCGCATCTATCTGGGTGATACCAACGGCAATACGACGGACGCTCTGACATTTCCTCCAACCGATTTCTATCGTGTTGACAATGCGAACGTACCGGCCGCAACTCTGACCGATGGAACGGCCAATCCAGGTTGGCTCAAACTCTCCAATCCCAACAAGGGAACGCCTGGCTATGCATCGTATGACTTCTGCGAAGGCCAGTGTAACTACGATATGTTCGTTGCATCGCCTCCGGGACATCCCGATACCGTCTGGCTCGGCGGTTCAATGGCCTACAGAGAGATCTTCACCGCAAACCCGCCCTCGAATGGGCGAGCGGTCCAGCGTTCAATCGATGGTGGTGTGAACTTTACCGATATGACCAACGATACGCAGTCGCCACCGGAAGGAATGCATCCTGACCAGCACGCAATTGCCTTCGATCCACGCAATCCTGATATCGCATTCACTAGCTCTGATGGAGGCCTTGTGCGCACCAGCGGTTCCTTCGCCGATGCCTCAGCTCAATGTGATACACGTGGAATCAGTGGAGTAGATCTGCTTGATTGTAAAAACTGGCTCAAAGCGATTCCCACGCGCATCTATAGCATCAATAAGGGCCTATCCACGCTGCAATTTCAGAGCGTCTCAGTCAATCCTAAGGACCCCAACAACGATCTGATAGGTGGTACGCAGGACAACGGCACCTGGGCTTTCAATGGTCGCCGTGATACTGGCTCATCCTCATTTGAAACCGTTGGTGGTGATGGTGGTCAGAGCGGGATTGATCTGGCGAACCCGAATATTCGCTATCACACCTACTATGGTCCCAATGGAGATGTGAACTTCCGAGGCAATGATCCCAATGGCTGGGATCAGGTAACAGCGCCTCTAACTAATAGTAAAGAGGCGGCATCCTTCTACATTCCGTTGCTCACCGATCCAGTGGTTGGTGGAACTGTTTTCGCAGGCCTTGAACATGTCTGGCGCACGCAGGACAACGGTGGTTCGCAGGCATACCTCGATCAGCACTGTAACGAGTTATCGCCCACTAGCGACTTCGTAGGGTGCGGTGACTGGGTACCGCTTGGTCCCAACCTGGCCGATACAACTTTCGGTACCGATAAGGGTGGTAGCGCCAAGGCTGGCAACTATGTCGTTGCAGTGGCACGCTCGACCAGCGACAAGAACACGTTGTGGACAGCGACACGTCGTGGACGCGTCTTCATCTCCACCAACGCCAACGCCGCTCCTGCGGACGTGAGCTTCACGCGTATCGATACATCAGCTCAGCCGACACGCTTTGTCAGCGGTATCGCTGTTGACCCCAAGAATCCCAACCATGCCTTCGTCTCTTACTCCGGCTATAATGCCTACACACCGGATACGCCGGGACACGTCTTCGATGTCACGTTTGATCCGGCAAGTGGCAAAGCAACATGGAAGGATATCAGTAACAACCTGGGCGATGCGCCTATCACCGCCGTTGCTTACGACGAGCAGCGTGGAGATATCTACATTGCCTCTGACTTTGGGGTAGCAACGTTGAACCATAGCAGCAACAAATGGGTGCCAGCGGCCCCTGGTCTGCCCACCGCCGCGGTCTATGGTCTCACGCTCTCCTCTTCTGGTCGCGTCCTCTACGCAGCCACGCACGGTCGCAGCGTCTGGCGGCTCGATCTCAAGTAGCTAGCGTGCAAATGAGCAAGGATGCTCACTCATAGTACAGCTCCCAGTGTTTGAAGCGCTGGGAGCTTTTTTGTACCTGTCAGCATGATGGCCCTCATAACAGCATTAGAGAGAAACATTGCATACACTTATGCCTATTGAAGTACACAGACCTGACCGAATTGGGTAGAAGAAAGGAGAAGGATGTTACTAGCACATGGGCTATTTAAGCTCAAGAAGCCAAAGTGCAATCTCAGCCGTATTACCTATAACGTCTTATGTATATCACAATCAGGAGGAAAACGATGAGCGATTCAAACGAGCAAGGCAATCCATTTGCGCAAGTAAGCAAGCTGTTCAACGGAGGTCAAAGTTCTTCGAGTCAAGATACGCAAACGAACCAGGGCAGCATGTTTGACGGACCCTTACATGGCGTACGACAGCAGATTGATAATCAGATAGGGCAGGCTATTGATGCCTTTGCAGGCCGTATTCCCGGCGGTGAGCGCTTCACTCCGCAAGCGAAACAGGCAATCTCTGGTGTCCTGGATAACCTGCAACAACAACTGGAGACCCAGGCGACTGAACGGCTGGGCAACGCAGGAAATCTGGGTGGCCTGGGCAACCTGCTGGGAGGCAACAAGGGCAACCAGGGCGGCACATTGTAAAGACGCTCCTATTGGCAGGGATGCCTTTCGTCCCAGTATTGGACATTTCGCGGCACAGCATAATTATTTTGGCGGTGATTTCTCGCTAACCAGTATGAGTTGGATAAAGACAAATTTTTTATGGATGATGTATCGTTCTGGCTGGGGTAAGAAAGAGGACCAGGAGGTCACGCTTGCAATACGTCTGAAGCGAGGTGCGTTTGATACACTTCTAGCTGAGGCAGTCCATTCGACACTACTCTCAGCTACTTGTTCCTCTTGAAAGAGTCTATCACATTAGTGACGAGCAAATTGCACGTATGGTAGGAATAGATTTACAGTGAGCAGATGATGGCCTTATCTGCCCTCTTTGTCCTTTTCGTTGATACAGAATGAATTTGCATGAGGAAAACATGGAAGTAAAAAAGTTTCGTTTACATCCTGTTATCATCGTAGCGCTAGCTGCCTTTAATCTCTGGAATATACAGTGCTTCTAACTTATCTAAAGGCTCTCGGAAATGAGAAGTCTGAAGGCATACGTCTATAAGGAGGAATAGTATGCAAGTCAAACAATCTCCCTCACGTCCAGCTCGTATCATAGCAGTTAGGAACAGAAATTAGCCGGAGGCGCATAGATCAAGTTGCCAGGATTGAAATCGTAGTCCCATGGTAGGAGTTTTTGCATCAAGTAGGAGTTTTTACATCAAAGAGATTGTTGTCAGACATAAATTTTTCATACCCTTCTTTAATATATACACACATAGAATAGAGCATACCCATTATTAAGAATGGTCGGCAAGTAAAAGTATAACATTTTCTCTGTAGTTGACATAAAGTAAATAAATACACAAGACAGATAGTATTAGCAATTCTTTGCCAATAATCTTCCTACTTGACAAAGAAGTATTGCTACCTTATCATTTTGCAGTGATACCCCTATAGCTGAATTTGACAGGAATATGTAGCTCTATTACTATGCGGTTTATAAAACAGGAAGGCGTTATATGCTAGAGCAGGAGCAACGAGGATCAGCTGACCGACTCGAAAATATTATCCAGGCTATTTTAATGTCTCGTCAGACAGGGATTATTGCAGTTGAGCGAAGCAAGGGGGGAGTTCGCGAAAATGGAGATATTACTTTTCTAGAAGGACACATAGTTTCTGCAACTGCAGCAGGAAGAAGCGGTCTCGATGCTTTAAACTGGCTCAGGAACTGGGGATCTTGCCGCTATGTCTTCACCTACAAGCATCCGAGTGAAATCGTTCCACCACTTCCAGAACCGGAATCTGCAAGCGCGAATGAAACCGCGCGCCGCTTTCCTTTTGTCAATCTCCCAAAAATTTCTAAAGCATTCAATGATTTGACTCATGCAAGAAGTACTGAGGTACAGGAAGCAGTCGAAAAGCTAGAGCAAGAAGCACAGAATACGGTACCAATGCAAGTAGTAACGCAATCTACTCTATCTAATACCAACTCAATCTTGCCACTCGTTTCGGATACAGCTCCACAGGTGCAGGCACCATCTTTATCTAGCACCAACCCTTCTTTCCCAGTCCTTCCGGGTAGTGCTCGACCAACACCTGTGCCACCTACACTCGTCCCTCCTACACCTGTGCCACTTACACCCATTCAGGCTCCATATCGTCTCCTCCAGGGACCCGATGCTCTAGCAATGATGGAGAGCATCGGCGTTTCTCGGCTGCACAGGCATATTTTTTTCCTGCTGGATGGACATCGCACGGCTCACGATCTCGCACGCCTTACGCGACATTCTCTTAATGAAGTTCGACAGATGCTCGTTGATCTAGAACAGATGGGACTCGTCAAACTGCCACGCGAGTGGTAAGCAAGAAAAAGTGCTTTCTGCTATTCACAGCGGATCTCTCCATGCTTAACGAACAGGAGGCCCACCCCTGCGAGGTCTTCCAGCAAGTTCCCCTTGTTGTACAGGTGTATCACCGAGAAAATGGTGAACAATGTAGAGTGGGCGCGCACGTACCTCATCATAGATGCGTCCAAGGTATTCACCAATAATGCCAAGGAAGATAAGCTGAATACCACCCAAAAACAGCACCAGAATCAGCGTTGATGCTTGTCCCGCAATTGCTCCAGTGAAAAGACGTAGGATGATTGCAATCACAATACCAATCAGGCTGATAGCAGCCAGCACAAAACCAAAAGTTGTGGCCAATTGCAGAGGGAGATGACTAAAACTGGTAATGGCGTCCATCGAAAATCGAACCATTTTCATAAGTGGGTATTTGGTTGTACCGGCGAAGCGCTCATGGCGGTCATAGGAAACCGCCTCCTGGCGAAACCCGACCCAGGCCGAAAGACCACGCATAAAGCGATGATGTTCGCGCATTGTTACCAACGTATCCACAACACGACGGTCCATCAGGCGAAAATCCCCAACGTTTTGCGGAATATTGATAGAGGTGATACGACGTATCAGGGTGTAGAAAGCGTTCGCCGTCAGTAACTTAAACTTTGTTTCACCTGCTCGTGTTGCACGCTGTGCGTATACAACCTCGGCTCCTGTCTTCCAACGAGCTATCAGTTCTGGAATAACTTCAGGTGGATCTTGCAAGTCAGAATCGATGATGACCACGGCTTCGCCTCGCGCGTAGTCCAGACCAGCTGAGATTGCTACCTGGTGACCGAAGTTACGTGAGAAATCAATGACCTCGATACGGGCATCCTGCTCATGTAGTTTCTCCATAATCTCGTAGGACCTGTCACGACTGCCATCGTTTATGAGCAACAGCTCGAACGGTTCACCGACCTGCTCCATAACACCGATAATTCGCCCACAGAAATGCGGCAGCGTCTCCTCCTCATTATAAACAGGTGCAACAACTGAGTAGACAGGTTGAGTTACCGACTCTGGTAATTGGGTTTCTTGTGGAGAAATCATACAATCCTTTCTACACTCCTCTTTTCGATCTATTGACCATTGCTCTATGCAACAGAGTGCCAACAGTCACAACAAAAAACAAGGCTTTTTATTAGAATGAAGTTTGCTAGCAAAGAAAGTTTACCTGAGCCGCCAGTAGAAATGCAACTGCATACGTACAAATATAGAATTTCTTGACCTTTTTAGGTTTCTCATAAAATTGCGGGTAGTGTGTTTGCCATTGTAAACCTCCTATAAACCAAACATAATATTAACAAGCCCAATATATCTAAGTTTATCAATCAGCAAGTAAGCATTGTAACTCAAGAAATTAGCTAATTGCAGGATTTTGTAGAGAACAAGATAAAAGGGCTAGAATATAATCTTATGTTGATACTCAACTTCACACACCCACTCACACAAGCACAGCGGCAGCAGATCGAATTGCTCCTGGATGCGCCGATAGAGGAGGAACGGACGATTGCGGTGCAAATTCGGCAGGAGGAGCAGTTGGAGGGGCAGGTTGTGGATGCGGTGGGATTGACAGGGGAGGAGTGGCAGACGCGGGAACTGCTGGTGAATCCACCATCGTATGCACCGGTAGCATTTGCACTGCTAGCGGAACTGCATGGGCGTATGGGGCACTTTCCGGCTCTGTTGCGGATTCGTCCAAGCCATGGGGCAATGACTATGTATGAGGTGGCGGAGATTCTTAACTTACAGACCATTCGCGATCAAGCGCGAATGCGTAGGTGATAGAGACACCGAAGATATTGAGCATGAAAGATGTACCGGTACCGGTGTGATTTCGTTGTCGAACTGACACATTTGCCGTCCTCTCTTATTTCCCACCGTTAGAAACAATGGAGTATACTTATTCTGTATGAGGGGGGAAATCATGGCAAAAAAAGTCCGCACGTTGGCAATGCGTGTGCTCGATAGTCACAAAATTCCATATGAGGTGCACCTCTTTCCTGATAGCATCTCTGATGCGGTTGAAGTTGCAGATGCACTGAGTCAACCGGCAGAGCTGGTCTTCAAGACACTGGTACTGATGCGCGAGGACAAGAATAATGGCACGCCTTTGCTCTTCATGCTTCCAAGTAATTGTGAGGTCGATTTGCGCCTGTTTGCGGCTGCGATTGGAACCAAGGCGGTGAAAATGGCAACGCATGATGCTGCAGAGAAGCTGACGGGATTGAAGGTGGGTGGCATCTCAGCTCTAGCACTGCTTCACTCCAGGTTTGACATGTATATCGACGAAAGCGTAACCGCTTTTGAGGAGATTCTGATAAGTGGCGGTCAGCGTGGTGTGGATATACAGCTTAAGGTGAGCGATCTGCTTGAGTTAACTGCCGCAAAGATCGTGCAGGGAACAAGGATGAATGAACAGACGATGAATCGCGGCGGACGCGATGCAATGGGTCTCTTATTTCACGAGCAATGCATTGCTCCTGGATAACCGGAATAATTTCTTAAACTCCATTAGTTAGCACATTGTTAAGCTGCTGAGGTCTTTCTTTTGCAGCTTGCTCCTTCTTGCGACGTCAACTAGGGATGAGAAGCGAGCTGAGCACACTCTTCGTCTTCCTGAGTGTGAATGCCTCCAGCAACATCGACCAGTGGTGACGATCCACTTCGGACCGAGATGTAAGGAGAAGAAGATGGCCAGGCGAGCCGTCGAGTAGCTCCTCCCCCTATCACAGCTCGTTGCGTTCGGAATCTGTCACATGCTCTTTTAGAACTGGGTCAACATTGAAATCCAGGTTGTAGCGTAACAAGAGTTCTTCAATCGCCTGCCTGTCCTCGAGGCTATACGCGGCAATGTTGATCGAACACTGGTAGCGCAACTCAGGGCAGAGCCGGTAGACTTCTTCCATGATTTCCTGCTCGGTTTTATCGTCTAATAGATAAGGAGGTAGCGATACGGAGAGATAGTAATCATATGTGAGAATGGACATTTCGGTAATATCATTCACAATATCGATGTAACTCATGGCTTCTCCCCCTATGAAGTAAGATGGGCTACGGAAGGGCGTACAAGGAGATTCATCTATGGGGAGGTATTACAATGAAGCTTACACGTACTATAATTTTAAACTGAAATAGTTTATAATGCAACGAACGTCTGTTCCGAAAAGAAATACACATATATGAATGTCGTTCTACAAACATTCTATACTTACTCCGCATAATGTGACTGCTTTATGTTTGCTTATCCCCCTTCTATCACAGGAAAAAGTTCAAAGTCTTTCTCTAATGCTCTCAGGTGTTTACCTGAGATAGTGTATACATCACACGAAGTCGGCCTACAAGCATGACTAACAGAGTTCCATAAAGTGGTACTTTAGCTAATCAATTCGGGTATCTACCTGAGCGAAAAGCTGTGGCTACTGCTCATTATTGAGGTAGGATAGCAGAAAAGGGGCATACATAATCAGGTTCATGTATCCGGTAAAGCACTGATGTCGCTTTGGAAGCGGAGTGGCATACTATGGGTGAGACAAAAGTCAGGACAAAGATTAGAGAACCGAGGCGCTTTTATGGATGCATTAACACTATCACGTCTACAATTTGGGACGACAATCGTTTATCACTTCTTGTTTGTGCCGCTTACTCTGGGATTGGTGCTGTTGATTGCGGTGATGGAGACGCTCTATGTGCGCAGTGGCAACCCTGTTTACAAGCGTATGACGCAGTTCTGGGGCAAGCTGTTCCTGATCAATTTCGCGTTAGGAGTGGTGACGGGGATTGTGCAGGAGTTCCAGTTTGGGATGAACTGGTCGGCCTACTCGCGCTTCGTTGGAGATGTCTTTGGTGCACCACTGGCACTTGAGGCGCTGCTCGCCTTCTTTCTGGAATCGACCTTTCTGGGTGTTTGGATCTTTAGCTGGGAGCTATTGCCGAAGAAAGCGCACCTGTCGCTGATCTGGCTGGTTGTGCTTGGCTCGCACCTCTCCGCGTTCTGGATCCTGGTCGCGAACTCTTTTATGCAGGAGCCGGTAGGCTATGCCATACACAATGGCCGTGCGGAGATGACAAATTTCTTCGCCTTGCTGACCAATTCGCACCTGTGGATGCAGTTCCCGCACGTCGTTGCAGGTGGACTGGTTACGGGAGCCTTTTTCGTCGTCGGTATCAGCGCCTATCATTTTCTTAAGCATACACCGGAGAACGATTTCTTCCATCGCTCAATGAAAATCGGGATGACTGCGGCACTGATCGGTAGCTTGCTGATCGCGTTTACAGGACATGTACAGGGTCAGGAGATTGCACATACACAGCCGATGAAGATAGCCGCCGCCGAGGCGTTGTGGAATACTGAGCGGCCTGCATCTTTCTCAGTGTTCACGATTGGGAACGAGCAGACACACACGGATGTCTTCGCAATCAAAGTACCATACGTGCTAAGCTTCCTTGCCACGAACTCTTTTACGGGTGAGGTGCAGGGTATCAATCAGATACAGGCAGCCTATGTAAAGCAATTTGGTCCTGGCAACTATATTCCACCGGTGATAGTGACCTATTGGGGCTTCCGCGTGATGATGGGGGCAGGAATGCTGATGGCGCTGTTCTCAATGCTAGGTCTGTACTTGCTGCTGCGCAACAAGTTAATGCGTCACCGCCGCTTTCTCTACCTGCTAGTTGGCACGATTGCCCTGCCCTACGTGGCAAATACAGCTGGTTGGATTCTGACCGAGGTCGGGCGTCAGCCATGGCTCGTCTTTGGCCTGCTCAAGACCGCGAATGGTCTTTCGACTTCCGTAAGTGCTGAAGTTGTGCTCTTCTCGCTGATCACCTTCGTGCTGCTATACCTTGTGCTTGCTCTTGTTGATGGCTTCTTGCTCTTCAAATATGGCATGACAACACCTCACGTTTCGGAGCCAGTTCATACAAAGAGTGTTGAAGAGCCTGTTGTGATGACATTTTAACGATCTTAGACAGGAACCAACGCCGCTTTCGCGGCTAGCGCTTCGCGCTCAGGTTTCTGATAAGCAGCTAGCAACAGAAGCTGGAGAATGTTTCTCATGAATCTACATATACTCTGGTTTACCCTGATCGGTATTCTCATAGGTGGCTTCTTTGTGCTTGAGGGTTTTGACTATGGCGTTGGCATCCTCTTGCCCTTCGTGGGCAAGGGTGACAACGAGCGACGGCAAGTACTAAACTCGATTGGTCCTTTCTGGGATGGCAATGAGGTGTGGCTGATCACGGCTGGTGGTGCGATGTTTGCAGCCTTTCCGACCTGGTACGCGACACTGTTCAGCACCTTTTACCTACCAATGTTCGGTATCCTGCTGGCACTGATTTTGCGTGGTGCAGCCTTTGAGTTTCGCAGCCTGCATCAAGGAATACACTGGCGTAGGACCTGGGACTGGACAATCTTCACTGGTAGCCTGCTACCTGGCTTCTTCGCCGGCATTGTTGTAGCGAACTTGCTCAAGGGTATCCCCCTCGACGCCAAGATGAACTATGTGGGCAATGCGCTGAATCTGTTCAACCTATACTCTCTGCTCGGTGGGCTAACGTTTGTAGCGTTATTCACGCTGCACGGATCGATCTTCCTGAGCCTGCGCGTTGAGGACGAACTGCGAGAGCGAGCACGGCGGGTTGCAGGATGGGTCTGGTGGCCCACCGTTGTGCTGGTCCTGCTGCTTGCCGTCGTCAGTTACTTCTCCTCGGATGCGTTCCAGCGCCTGTTTTTGAATCCGCGCATTGCACCCGTTGGTGACTTGATGATCGCGTCACTATTCTCAGTCGGTTTGCTGATTGCACGGCGGCGAGAGGGATGGGCATTCGCATTGACGAGTCTAACAATTGCGCTGGCAACGCTCACGTTAGAGCTAGGACTCTTTCCACATGTGTTGATCTCAAGCCTGAATCCGGCCTGGAGCCTGACAATTGATAATGCTGCATCCAGTCCTTATACGCTGACGGTTATAAGCTGGCTAGCCTTGACCTTTGTGCCATTCGTCCTGCTCTATCAAGGGTGGAGCTACTGGATTTTCCGCAAGCGTTTGCAAGCGCATACAATTGGACATTATTAAGTATGAGGTTGACTTTGCAGTGGACTCTATCTTGAGCTATAGTGAAGAGGGAGCAATTCTCTTTCATTCTTGCTGGTCGTGTAGGAAGCCTACTTGCCTCACTTCTAGATACTTGAGTGAGGTAAGCACGTTCCCTACACGGCATTCGATCTTGCTTTCTCCCAATGCTTGTAGAGCAACCTTATATGATTTTTCAAAGGGCGTTTAAAGGGCGTTTAAAGGGCGATTACTATGCGAATAGATAGGCGCATTTTTACATATATACAGCATGCACAGCTCTATCTGGGATTTCTAGGCGTTTTGAGTATAGTAGCGGCGCTTCTTATTCTCTTGCAAGCTTCCTCGATCACTGAGATAATTGACAGGGTCTTTCTAGCTCACCAGGGATTGCAGCAGGTGACCGACCCAGTGCTGCTCCTACTGGTAGTGCTGGCAGTTCGTACAACCTTGCCGTGGATTACTGAAGTACTGGCGAATTTCGTTTCGACACGCGCTAAGAGTACGTTACGGAATCGGCTCTTCTCGCACATCCAGCAACTTGGCCCAATGTACACACGAGGAGAACGGAGCGGTGAACTGGTCAATACCGTTACAGAGGGAGTCGAGGCGCTGGATGCGTACTTCAGCCAGGTCTTGCCACAAATCTGCGCCACCGCCATCATTCCACTCATTGTGCTGATAGCTGTGTTCAGAGCCGATCTCTTATCAGGCATCATCCTGTTAATCACCCTGCCACTTCTGCCGCTCTTCATGATTCTCATCGGTATCCAGGCGAACAAAGCAACACAGCGGCGCTGGCAACAACTCAGCACGCTCAGCGCACACTTCCTGGATGTGCTGCAAGGGGCGACAACGCTCAAGCTCTTTGGACGCAATCGTGCACAAGAGGAGACGATTCGCCTTATTAGCGAGCGCTTCGGGAATACAACGATGGAGGTGTTGCGCATCGCTTTTCTCTCATCACTGGTAATGGAAATGGGCGCAACGCTGAGCACCGCAATTGTAGCGGTAGAGATCGGTCTGCGCGTTTTGTACGGGCAGATGCCATTCGCGCCAGCCTTCTTCGTGCTCTTGTTAGCACCTGAGTACTATCAACCCCTACGAGCACTGGGACCCCAATTTCACGCGAGCATGAACAGTGCGGCAGGAGCAAAGCGTATCTTTGATATACTTGACACACCACTCTCTCAAAGCGTGATTGAACTACAAAAGGTTGAACATGAAAAGCCGAAGGCAGAGCATAGCCTGGAATTTCAGCACGTTTCTTACACATATAACGCCACAGAGAAAGCTGCGCAGCTTGCGCTCTGTGATGTCTCATTTGGCATACAACGTGGGCAGAAGGTTGCCTTGGTTGGACAGAGCGGTGCTGGCAAGACAACAATAGCCAATCTACTGCTCCGCTTTATTGACCCACAAGAGGGAATGATTTGCACGGATGATCGAGCGCTCACAACGTTTTCTGCACAGGAATGGCGCAAACTGGTCTCTTGGCAACCACAGCAGCCATATCTCTTCAACACAACTGTGGCCGAGAATATTCGTATGGGACGGGCAGATGCAGGTATGGAAGAGGTTGTTCAAGCCGCACAACAAGCCTCTATACACGAATTTATCCAGACACTACCACAGGGATACGAGACCTTGATTGGCGAACGAGGCACACGCCTGAGTGGTGGACAGATACAGCGGCTCAGCCTGGCACGAGCATTTCTGAAAGATGCCCCTATACTGCTACTAGATGAAGCAACCTCAACACTTGATGCAGAGACGGAAGCTACTATCATAGAGTCTCTCAAGAGGCTAATGGAAGGTCGTATGGCACTGATTATTGCACACCGCTTGCATACGATTCGGGAAGCTGATAAGATCCTTGTTTTGCACGAGGGTCGTCTCGTTGCCGCCGGAACACATGCGGAACTGCTGCAACAATCGGAAGTATACCAAGAGCTAGTGCAAGCGTACGCAGACGAGAGGGTCGAAGTATGAAGTTCTTGCAAAACACGTTTCTGCGTCTGCTTCGCCTGGCGTGGTCGGCGAGAAAGGAGATGCTCCTGGCAGCTCTTCTTGGTAGCGCAACGGTAGCCAGCGGAATTGGTTTAGCAGCCACATCAGGCTATCTTATATCAGCCGCAGCGCTGCATCCCTCAGTCGATGCCCTGAGCATTGCAATTGTCAGTGTACGCTTCTTTGGCATTGCGCGCGGAGTCTTTCGCTATATGGAGCGGATCGTATCGCACAAAGCAACCTTCCGTCTACTTGCCAGTCTGCGTGTCTGGTTCTACCATTCGCTGCAACCGCTTATTCCCGCCCGCCTGTTAGACTATAAGAATGGAAAGCAGGGTTTACGCACCGGAGATTTGCTGCGCCGTGTAGTGACTGACATTGATACGTTACAGAACTTCTATATCAGAGTGCTTGCTCCACCCATTGTAGCGGCTGTGATTGGCTTCTGTATGTGGCTGTTCCTGGGCGCATTTGGGGGCATATTTGCGCTCATATTCCTCGCCTTCTTTTTGCTGGCAAGTGTCTGTGTTCCTCTGCTCGCCTATGTATTAAGTGCTGATCTTGGCAAAAAGACTGTTAATACACGTGCAGAACTGCATGCACACCTGGTCGATAGTATTCAGGGACTTGCCGACCTTGTCGCGTTTGGACAGGAGCAGCGCCAGGCAGAACAGATCGCGCAGTTTAGCAGACGGCTCAACCGCATGCAGATGATAACAACACAAATTACTGGTCTACAAAGCACACTCAGCAATCTATTGCTCAATATCATGAGCTGGACTATTCTAGTCACGGCAATCCCAATCATACGAGCAGGCCGGCTCGACGGTCTCTTCCTGGCCCTCCTTCTCCTGGCAGCATTTGCCAGCTTCGAGGCGGTACTACCGCTCCCTACAGCATTTCAGCAAGTCGGAGGCAGCTTACAGGCAGCTCGTCGGCTCTTTGCAGTTGTGGATACGCCTCCAGCCGTACGTGAGGCCCAGACAGCATCACCTCAACCAGAAAACACTTCTCTAGTAGTCGAGCGACTGCGTTTTCGTTACGCAGAGCACGAGCCAGAAATTCTTTCTGACATCACATTTACTCTACTACAGGGTCAGAGTATCGCAATTGTAGGGCCGAGTGGGGCAGGAAAGTCAACACTTGCACATCTATTGCTCCGCTACTGGGACTATTCAGAAGGGCATATTCTCCTGGGGGGGCACGAGTTACAGAAGTACCAACAGGAAGACCTCTACAAACTGATCAGCGTCGTTGAGCAAGATACCTATCTTTTCAACACAACTATTCGAGAAAATCTGTTACTGGCACGACCAGATGCGTCAGAGGCAGAGATGACAGAGGCTGCAAAGCAAGCTCAACTTCATAAGTTTGTGCAGTCACTTCCCCAAGGCTACGACACGCCTGTAGGGGAACAGGGTTTGCGTTTGAGTGGAGGCGAGCGTCAGCGTGTTGCCCTGGCACGTGCTTTGCTCAAGAATACGCCGATCCTTATCCTAGACGAGCCAACAATCAACCTGGACGCCATCACGGAGCGAACGATTATGCAAACACTCCATACGATCAGGCGCAACCGAACCGTTCTTCTGATCACACATCGTCTCATTGAACTAGAGACTATGGATCAAATCCTGGTCTTAGAATCCGGCAAGATTATCGAACGAGGAACACATACCGAACTACTGCAGAGAGAGGGTCTCTACTGGCATATGCTACAGCCCAAAGAAGGATTTGCTGTCTCATCTACACAAGAAAAACACTACTATGATACAATCTGAGGAGTACGATAGGAGGAACGGGCGAGAATTCGCTCTAACTTGCAATCACGCAGACACTCAGGTATTATTCATTGAGAAAACCTGTTACTCATACTGATTAATGATAGAAAGCCAGAATGTAGAGCAAGCAATGAACCAGATTCAGATTGGCATACATTCAGTGGATATACAGATATACATCTACGGAGGCAATAGCCATGGGCAATCTGGTGATGGTAGTCGATGATTCGCTCACCGTACGAAAAATATTGGAAGTGAGTTTAAAGCGGGCAGGGCTAGAAGTCGTTTCGTTTACGAACGGGATTGACGCTTTGCAAGCTTTAACATCTTCATCTTTACCTAAATTGCCTGATTTAATCATTCTTGATGTTATGATGCCTCGCTTAAATGGATACTCAGTAGCACGGCTCCTACGGTCCAAATCTTATCTAAATCATATTCCTATCATCATGCTCACCAGTAGAAATGGAATGCTTTCACATCTCCGTGGACGTATTGCAGGAGCGAGTATTTATTTAACCAAGCCCTTCAAAACGCAAGACATTATTGATACAGTCATGCGCTATCTTGGAGGTCCCTCTCAATTGCAAGGATCAGGTGCGTAAACTCCCTAGCTCATTAGTGTGTTTGTACAAAGTCTTAGAACAAAATAACAGCAAACTCGTTATAGGCACGTAGAATAGTAATTCTATCACCCGCACATGTTACCCCAAACGCTATTGCGTAGTTCACATGGTTGAAATGGGCACCAAGCACTATTGTGGACATTGAGATGCCAAAAACAAAGCGGAGAGGGAAGGACCCAGACACCATCGCTGTCGGCCC
>DAOUDD010000127.1:0-12502 GCA_034431765.1 Ktedonobacteraceae bacterium
AGTAGGCCTGCCGTCAATACATTTCACTAAGCATGATTGTCGGTGGGGGCACCGGTTCGGGTGTGGGAGGAGATAGAGTGGGCACGGAAATGCCTTGATTGAGCTGAAAGAACTGTTGACATGACTAAAAATTAAATGTATCATCAATTATTAAAGTGTCATCAATATGGGCATAAGGGAACTTCACAGCCCTTCTTAGCAGGGACAGGACACCTTGAGTAAACGTATTTCGGCATCGTCGTTGCAGTTCTCCACCCTGGTCGATCTCCTCCGCTGGCGCGCGACCAATCAGCCGGAGCAGCGTATCTACACTTTTTTGACCGATGGTGAAGCAGAGAAAGATTTCTTCACTCACGCTCAGCTCGATGGGCAAGCTCGTCAGCTTGGCTCCCTCCTACAGAGACAAATTCCCCCAGGGGAACGCGCTCTATTGATCTATCCTTCGGGTCTCGAATTTATCTCTGCTTTCTTTGCCTGTTTGTATAGCGGTATCGTGGCGGTCCCTGTCTATCCTCCATCGACTGCACGATCGGATCGCACACTCTCCAGGCTGCGTGCGATCGCGCGCAATGCAGGCCCACAGGTGATTCTGACCTGTACTGCTCTGGCTTCCCGCGTACAAGGACTGCTCGCCCAGGCCCCTGAACTTGCACATATTCCCGTAGTTGTTACCGATGAGTCTGTCGCAAGCACTGCTGAGCAGTGGCAGAGGCCGCAGCTCTCACAGGAGACGCTGGCCTTTTTTCAATACACCTCTGGCTCCACGGGTATTCCGAAGGGCGTTATGGTGACGCATGGCAATCTGCTACACAATTCACTGCTGGTGGAACAGTTCTGTCTGCACCCCGAAGCCGCTTCTGGTGTGACCTGGTTGCCGCTCTACCACGATCTAGGGCTGATCGGCGGGATCTTGCAGCCGCTCTACGCGGGTTATCCCTCGACAATCATGGCCCCGGCCTCCTTTTTGCAGCGCCCCTACCGCTGGTTGCAGGCGATAACAAAGTATAAAGCGACCATTAGTGGTGCACCCAATTTCGCTTACGATCTCTGTGTGCGCAAGGTGACGCCACAACAGAAGGAGGGGCTTGATCTGAGTAGCTGGGAGATTGTTGCCAATGGCGCTGAGCCAGTTCGTGCCGAAACAATTGAGCGCTTCGCAACTGCTTTTGCTGCACAGGGGCTGCGCCGCTCCTACTTATATCCCTGCTATGGCCTCGCAGAGGCGACCCTGGTCGTCTCGGCTGGCAAAAAAGGCGTCTTTCCCGCTATCCTTCCTTTCCAGGCACGTGCGCTTGAACAGGATAAAGCTGTTCCTGCTGGGCAGCCGGATGAGAAAGAGACGCGCACGCTTGTCAGTATTGGCAACACGCAGTCGGAGCAGAAGATGCGCCTGCTTATCGTGCAGCCTGATACGCTGGAGCCTTGCCCGGATGATAGTGTGGGCGAGATCTGGATCTCCGGTCCCAGTGTGGCTCAGGGCTATTGGGGCCGACCTGAGGAGACCGAGCGTACCTTTGCCGCTTATCTCGCCTCTTCGAGCGAAGGCCCTTTCCTGCGTAGCGGTGACCTTGGCTTCTACCATAATGGTGAGCTTTTCATCACTGGACGTTTGAAAGATCTGATTATCATTCGTGGTAGCAACCACTATCCGCAGGATATCGAGCAGACGGTAGAAAACTGCCATGCGGCGCTGCGTTCTCCTGGCTGTGCTGCGTTCTCCTTTGATATCGAGGGAGAGGAACGCTTGATCATTGTGCAAGAGGTGGAGCGTACGGCTCGTTCCCAAAATATGGATGAGGTAGTTGCGGTGATTCGCCAGACTATTGCGGAGTCACACGAGCTTCAAGTTTACGCGATTGTGCTGATCAGGCCCGGCAGTCTCCCCAAGACTTCGAGTGGTAAGGTCCAGCGCCGCACTACCCGTGAAGCCTATCTGGATGGCTCACTTGATGTCATCTATACCTGGCAGCAAGAACCCGATGCGAGCCTCTCACTTCCTGTTGCTGATGTCGCCAGTGCAAGCGTTGCTCTCCCTTTACCCACGCAAGAGCAAGTGGTTCCGCTTGTAACAGTGAATGACGCGTCCAGCGCGTCCGCAACATCCGATGTCTCACCGCAGTTCAGTGAGACTACGCAAAAGATTCAGAACTGGTTAATCGCACATATAGCGCAGGCTCTCAAGGTGCAGCCGCAGCAGGTAGATGTGCACGCGCCCTTCTCCCAATATGGCATGGATTCTGTCCAGGCTGTCAATCTCTCTGCCGAGCTAGAGGATTGGCTGAGGCGTTCGCTCTCACCCACACTGGTCTACGACTACCCGACAGTTGACGTGTTGGCGCGCTATCTTGCGGGAGAAGCTCCAGCCGCGCCTCAACCTGGTGTTGAACAATCTCCGACAGAGAAACTGACCGCTACCGATGGCATTGCGATCATCGGGCTGAGCTGTCGTTTCCCCGGTGCAGAGAATGTGGAGGCGTTCTGGCGCTTGCTCCACGATGGCATCGATGGTATCTCCGAGGTCCCCTCCTGGCGCTGGGACGTGGGGCAGTACTACGACGAGAGGCCAGCCACACCCGGCAAGATGAATACGCGCTGGGGTGGCTTCCTGCAGGATCAGGATATCCAGCGCTTCGATCCTTATTTCTTCAACATCGCGCCACGTGAAGCCGCACGCATGGACCCACAACAACGCCTCTTGCTTGAGGTAGCCTGGGAGACCCTGGAGAGCGCAGGTCTCAATCCAGCACAGCTTGCAGGCAGCGCGACCGGAGTTTTTGTTGGTATCAGCAGTGACGATTATTCGCGCCTGCAATTCTCAGATCCGCGTACGGTTGACGCGTATGCTGGCACGGGCAATGCACATAGTATCGCAGCCAATCGTCTCTCCTACTTTCTTGACCTGCGCGGTCCCAGTGTGGCACTTGACACCGCCTGCTCCTCCTCACTTGTGGCGGTCCACCAGGCATGCCAGAGCCTGCGCAATGGCGAGTGCGAGCTGGCGCTGGCTGGCGGTGTCAACGTAATTCTTACCCCCGACCTGACGATTACCTTCTCGCAGGCGCGCATGATGTCCTCAGATGGTCGCTGTAAAACGTTTGACGATGCTGCCGATGGATATGTGCGTAGTGAGGGTTGTGGCCTGGTCCTGCTCAAGCCATTGGTGGCTGCTCAACGCGATGGCGATCCTATCCTGGCGGTTGTGCGTGGTTCGGCTGTCAACCAGGATGGGCGCAGCAACGGTCTGACAGCTCCCAATGGACCCTCACAGGAGGCTGTGATCCGCCAGGCCTTGCGCAACGCAGCGGTCTCTCCCTCCGAGATAGGCTTTGTGGAGACTCATGGTTCCAGCACCCCCCTTGGTGATCCCATTGAGGTCGCGTCACTGAAATCCGTTCTGATGGGTCAGCGCACACCTGAGCAGACCTGTTTTCTTGGTGCCGTCAAGAGCAATATCGGACACCTGGAGTCCGCAGCGGGCATTGCTGGCCTGATCAAAACCGTGCTTTGCTTGCAAAGAGGTGAAATTGTTCCGAATCTCCACTTCCAGAAGCTCAACTCGCACATCTCGTTCGAGGGTATGACCTTTGCTGTGCCGACGACTGTACAGCCCTGGCCTACACAATCCGGTCGCCTTGCTGGTGTGAGCGCTTTTGGCTTTGGCGGTACCAATGCCCATGTCATTCTAGAGGCTGCTCCAGAAGTCGCCCTCGTACAAAACAGCGTAGACCGTTCCCAGCACCTGCTCACACTTTCCACTCCGACTGCTTCTGCCCTGCCTGCCCTCGCACAGCGCTACGTGACGTTGCTAACTGAGCAACCAGAGCTTTCGTTGCCTGATCTCTGTTACACTGCAAACACTGGTCGAGCGCACTTCGCCTCGCGTCTGGCCGTACGCGCTGGCTCGACGGCAGAGTTGTGTGAACACCTGAGCGCTTTTCTGACCACACAGCAGACACGGCAGAGACAGCAGCAAGATAGTCCGCAAGCAAAGAACCCGGCTCCTTGGCGATATGGACGGGTGCAGCAGCCTGCATCTGACAAAATCGCCTTCCTCTTTACCGGTCAGGGTTCACAATACGTCGGGATGGCCAGCCAGCTCTATAGGACACAGCCAATCTTTCGACGCGCCCTGGATCGCTGTGATACGATTCTCCGTGCTGATCTCGATCAGCCCCTTCTTTCCGTCCTCTATCCCTCGTCGGGCAAAGAAGCGTTGCTCGACGAGACGTTCTACACACAGCCAGCGCTCTTCGCCCTTGAATACGCGCTTGCCGAGCTATGGCGTTCCTGGGGGATCGAGCCAGATATCGTGATGGGTCACAGCGTGGGCGAATATGTTGCGGCATGTGTAGCTGGAGTCTTCAGCCTGGAGGATGGCCTGCGCCTAATTGCAGCCCGTGCTCGCCTGATGCATGGACTATCCGAACGTGGTGCTATGCTCGTTGCTTTCGCCGAACAGGAACGTATCATACCTCTAATCGCGCCAGTTGCGCAGCAGATTTCAATCGCAGCGTTCAACGGTCCACGCAATACCGTGCTCTCCGGTGAGCAACAGGCCCTCCAACAGATCGAGCAACAACTGGCAGAGGCAGGAATCGCCACACACAGCATGACCGTCTCCCATGCCTTCCACTCACCGCTGATGGAACCGGTGCTTGAGGCCTTTGAGCGCGAAGCCGAGAAGATTGCTTTTTCACCTGCACGCCTGCCACTTGTGCTTAATCTGACAGGTCAGATGCTCCCCGTCGGGGCAACGTTGAACGCCTCTTACTGGCGACGGCATACACGAGAGCCTGTGCGTTTCGCTGAAGGCATGAGGACGCTGGTAGAGCAGGGTGCTACGGTTTTTATCGAAGTGGGACCCCAGCCCATCCTGCTTAACATGGGCAAAAAGTGCTTGCCGCAGCAGAGCGCTGCAATCTGGCTCCCTTCCCTGCGTAAAGACAACGGCGACGAGTCTGTCTTGCTAGATAGCGTTGCTGAGTTGTATATTCATAATGTGGGGCATAACAGAGGGCGAGGTGCGGGCTTGAACTGGCAAGGATTTGATAGCGAGTACAGGCGCACACGCATCGCGCTACCAACCTATCCTTTTGAACGTGAATATTGCTGGTTTGATACAGGGAGCGCAACAGAGACAAAAAAGACAGAGCTTGCAAAGGCAAACGGAGACGTATCGACAGAAGTCCGGCAGTCAGCGTTGCGTGCAACACAGTGGCATCCACTTCTCGATGAACATGTTGCCCTGGCATTCCCGGAAGGTATGCACGTCTGGGAGATCGCGCTCGATAAGCAGCGTCTCCCCTACCTCAACGATCATCGCATTCAGGGGGCTATGGCTGCTCCCGTCTCCCTCTATATCGAGATGGCCCAGGCTGCCACTACTGAAGCATTGGGAGAGGGGAAACACATGTTCACAGAGATAGAACTGAAGAAAATCCTCCTCTTACCGGAGCAGGGATCTCAGAAGGTTCAGGTTGTTCTCTCTTCTGATACACAGCATGCTCTCTCTTTCCACATCTACAGCCGTTCCGCCGGGATGCCCGATGGACCCCGTAGTTCGTGGACGTTACATGCAACCGGGAAGATCCGTCAGCAATAAACCGAGCGAGCATCTCAGTTTCCTTTTTGCAGGACACCTCTAAGAAATCGTGACCTGATTTGGAGGACATCGTGGCACCTACTACTACACATGGGAGTGGCGCGGGCATCGACTTTGGCCTTATCTTTTTTTCCAGTAGCGAGTCTCCCTTCGGGCGTGACAGGTACCGCCTGGTTCTCGAAAGTGCACGCTTCGCAGACAGGCATTCTTTTTCATCTGTCTGGATTCCCGAACGTCACTTCACACGTGATGGCTGGCTCTACCCCAACCCTGCCGTATTACAGGCGGCATTGGCACGCGAGACAAGCCGTATTTCGCTGCGTGCAGGCAGCGTAGTCGTTCCACTGCACAACCCACTGCGTATCGCGGAAGAATGGGCGATGGTCGATAACCTTTCGGGTGGTCGTGTCGGGCTCTCCTTTGCCTCCGGCTGGCACCCCAACGACTTCGCGCTTGCGCCTGAGAACTACGAGAAGCGCAGCGAGGTGATGTACGCCGGCATCGAGCAGGTGCGTAAACTCTGGCGTGGCGAAGCGGTTGAGGTCAAAGGCGGCGATGGCAAGACTGTAACGCTGAAAACCTATCCCCCTCCGCTCCAGCCTGAGCTTCCCTTCTGGCTGACTGCCGCTGGCAATCCCAAAACGTTCGCCGGTGCGGGCAGAATCGGCGCGAACCTGCTCACGCACATGTATAACCAGAGCGTCGATGAACTGGCCGAGAAAATTCGCATCTACCGTGACGCCCGTGCTGCTCAGGGTCTCGATCCCGCTACAGGGACCGTATCGGTGATGCTCCATACCTACGTCGGCCCCGATGCCCAGACTGTGCGCGACCAGCTTCAGGGTCCGTTCTGTGAATACCTCAAATCGGCATCGTATCTCGTCAACGCTATCGCCTATAGCCGTGGGCAAAACGTCGATCTGAGCACCCTTTCAGAGCAAGACCTGCAAGACTATCTGCTCTTCGTCTTCGACCGCCTCGTTTCGCAGCAACGTGTCCTCTTCGGCACGCCTGAGAGCTGTGCTCCGCTCGTCTCGCAACTCTATGCTGCTGGCGTCAACGAGATCGCCTGTCAGATGGACTTCGGCGTCGATATTGAACTTGTCCTACAAAGTCTCCCCTATCTCAATAGGCTTCGTGAAGCGAGTAATGCCTCCCACACTCAGGAACGGGACGAGACAAGCGATCTCGAAGATGGCACAACCGACCCGCGCGTAGGGAGCGTGCTTGCCCCGCTCCAGTCCAATGAATTGGACGAAAATAGGGAACACCGTTCTACGTCAACCAATTTTGTTGGCGAAGTAGTGCTGAGATCGGGTCTGGATACCCAGGTAACGGAAGATAGGGGACAGGGGCGAATAGAGAATGATAGGAAAAAGGCGGAGGATGGGGAACAGGGGCGAATAGAAAATGATGGGGACAAAACGGAGGATGGAGAACAAGAGCGAACAATGGAGGGTGGGGACGAAACGGACACCATGAATGATGGTCCCTACGAAGGCGCTGAAGCGCGAGAGGGGGGCGAACGGAAAGAGAATTGGACGAACGCGCTCACCGCTGCTCAACAGCGCTGCCCGCAGACCCTCTCAATCTCCGAATTCTACGACACCCTGGCCGCGCGCGGCATCGAACTCTCTAACAGCTATCGTGCCCTTACCCGGCTACAACGTGGGGATGGTGAGGCGCTGGGTGAGGTGCAACTTGCACCCGACCTGCAACAGGATGCTGAGCTTTACTCGATTCATCCTACGCTGCTTGATGCTTGCTTTCAGGTGCTCATTGCGGCACTCCCGGAGACGCTGCTCAGGAGCGAGAATGCGCTCTATCTGCCGGTGGGCATGCGCAGCTTCCAGACTCATCAGCGTCCGGGTAGCACTGTCTGGAGTTCTGCACATCTCTCTACAACAGATCTCAATGCTCACATACTCGAAGGCGATATCCGTATTCTGAACGAGCGGGGCGAGCTGCTTGTGGAGGCGTTCGGCTTGCAGTTGCAACGTTCCGAACTCACGCCGCCTTCGGTAAGCTCACTCTCTTCGCCTACTGCTGCAATAACAGCTTCGAGCGAGCTGGAGAACTGGCTCTACACCCTGCACTGGGAGGCTACAGCACTCCTCCCTATCTCAGCGGCTGGGCGGACCGCTTCCTGGCTGATATTTGTCGATAACACTGGCGTTGGCAGACAGCTTGCAACACTTCTAGAAAGCTACGGCCAGAACTGCTATCTCGTCGAGCCTGCCGAGAGTTATCGTCAACTCACGCCGCAGCGCTACAAGCTCAATCCTGCCTCTTCCACCGACTACAAGATGCTCGTACAGGCCGTGATCCAGAATGAGCCGCCCCTGCGCGGAATTCTGCACCTGTGGAGCCTGAATAGCACCTCCGATTCCTCTACAACCCTGACCTCACTTGAGGCCGATCAGGTCTACGGCGTTGAGAGCGCTCTGCACACGCTACAAGCGTTAGTCACTTCGGCTTCAACCTCGACCCGTCTCTGGCTGATCACACAAGGGGCTCAGCCTGTTCAGGAGAGTATGACTGCTACCATGCTCAGTGTACTCAGCGTCAGCCAGTCGCCAGTATGGGGGCTGGGCAAGACCTGTGCGATGGAACACCCGGAGCTATGGGGAGGCCTGGTCGATCTCGATCCCCTCGCCAGCCCGGCCGATAGTGCACAACAGCTCTACAGCGTCCTGGGCAGTGCCTCGCATGAGGATCAGCTTGCCTTTCGCTCGGATCAGCCGTACGCCGCGCGCATGGTACGTAGCGAACCCTTGCCGAGCTTGCCGCTTCACATTGATCCCGAAGGGAGCTATCTGATCACGGGTGGCCTGTGGGGACTCGGCGTGGAGATTGCACGCTGGCTCACGACAAAAGGCGCACGGCACCTTGTCCTGTTCGGTCGTAGTAGCCTGCCAGCACGTAACACGTGGGATACACTGGACCCGGAGAGTCGCCAGGGCGGGCAGATCGTTGCGCTGCGTGCGCTCGAAAAGCTCGCCTCCTCGGTCACGTACGCCTCCGTTGATGTCTCCGACGAGCAACACCTGACGAGCTTCCTGCATCACTATCAGCAGAGCAACCCGCCGATTCGTGGCGTTTTACACGCCGCCTCCGTCTGGCAGAACGCACAGGGAGAAACCCTGGTTCGTCCCCTTGCCAATCTGACGAGTGAGGACCTGCGGGCAGTCTTTCGTCCCAAGGTTCTCGGTGGCTGGCTCCTCGCTCAGCTCTTTCGTGACAGGAAGCTCGACTTCTTCGCCTCCTTCTCCTCTGCCGCCTCGCTCTTTGGCTCTGCTGCGCAGGGAAACTACGCAGCGGCCAGTGAGTTCCTGGATGTGCTGGCCTCGTCCCAACGTGCAGATGGACAGGCGGCGTTGAGCATTGATTGGGGCGCAATCTCCGAAATCGGCTTCGGCGGCACTCCTGAGGGTATCCGTGTCCATGAGTACTGGGAGTCTCACGGTATCGGGCGTATCACACCACGCGACGTACTCACTGCTCTGGAAGTGCTCCTTCCACAATCCCTTGCGCGCATCGGCGTCATCAAGCTGGATTGGAGTCTCTTGCAGCAGTTCTATCGACAGATCGCAGAACTGCCGTTGCTCCGCTCTCTGCTTCCCTCCTCTTCAGCGGAGAATGTGCGTCAGCCTGAACAGCTTGCCTCGCCCTTGACCACCTTACGCAATGCAACGGCAGAGGAGCGTACAGGCTTGCTGCTCTCTTACTTGCGTGAGCAAGTGGCAACTGTGCTACGTGTCCCACCTGACCGTCTTGATATCGAGCAGCCCTTGACCACGCTTGGCCTCGATTCGTTAATGGCTATCGAGCTGAAGAATCGCATCGAGCTTGACCTGGGTGTACGCATCCCCATCGTGACCTTCTTGCAGGGACCGAGTATTGTTCAGTTCTCGCAGCAGGTACTCCAACAGCTTGCAGCGGACCTACCGCCACCGACAGAAGTCACTATTGCCGAAGCGACAGTCGTCCCTCAGCAAGAGGTTGAGCGGCAGGAAGTGCTTTCCGAGCACTTGCAAGATGAACGGCGTGTAGGGAGCACGCTTGCGATTCCGTTGAGAAATGAGGAGGGAAGAGCGCAGGGGGAGGAAACCGAAGGCAGTGGGCGCTCTGAAGATGCAGCCACTCGCCAGAGTGCTCAAGCGCGGGAGATGTTCTCAGCGGAGCCGCTGGTCTCGCTCCAATTGCAGCAGGAGCAGGATGATGCCGAGCAATTGCTCTCCCGGCTCGATCAGCTTTCAGACCAGGATGTCGATTCTCTGCTCTCCTCCATGCTTGCTAATGCGGAGACGGCAGGACAGAACGGACATGAGCTTCTCAACAACAAGAATGGGCAAAGCTCACAGACGCTCAGCTCATCCGATGCCGTACAATTGCTGGCTCGTATTGACCAGCTCACAGATGCGGAAGTAGACTCGTTGCTCACGAACCTTGTACAGAAAGAGGAATAGACGCGATGAACGAACCCTCAAAAAAGCTTGCCGCTCTCTCTCCCGCGCAAAAACGTGCCCTGCTCGCCCAGTTGCTTCGTGAGAAAGCCGAGAAATCCGACTGCGTAGGGGAGGGAAGGGCGAAAGGGGAGGGAACCGAACGCAGTGAGCGCTCAGAAGATGTCGCCCCTCGCCAGAGCGCTCAAGCGCGGGGGATGCTTCCAATGGAGCCGCTGGCCCCGCTTCTGTCCGCAGGGAACGAATCTGCTTCCTCCCGCGCGACCCTCGAAGCCGCTACCTTCCCCATCTCGCATAACCAGAAGGCACTGTGGTTCCTCTACCATCTTACCCCCAGCAGCGCGGCGTACAATCTCCTCTACGCTGCGCGCCTGCACTCCGAACTTGCTCTGCCTGCCCTGCGTAGCGCTGTACAAACGCTTGCCCGGCGCTATCCCATCCTCACATCTACCTATACAACCCGAAATGGAGAACCGGTCCAGATCGTTCATCCTGAGCGCGAGATTCCCTTTGCCGAGATAGATGCCACCTCCTGGACGCTCGATATGATCCGTGAGCGTCTCTACCTGGAGGCGAACGCACCGATCTCGCTTGAACAGGGACCGCTGTTGCGCATTGAGTTCTACAGGCACGCTCCTAACGAGTATGTGCTGGCTCTGATCGCGCACCACATCGCCGTTGACTTCTGGGCCCTGGATATTCTCGTTGATGAACTCTACCTGCTCTACGCTGCAACCAGGGCAGGGCTACCCGCGCCACTCCCCCCACCAGCGGCACAGAACGCTGACTACGTGCGCTGGCAGAACGAGATGCTGGGAAGTCCAGAAGGAGAGCAGCATGCACGCTATTGGCAAGAGCTACTCTCAGGTGAACTTCCCCTGCTCGCTCTGCCGACTGATCGACCTCGCCCTCCGACACAGACCCACAAGGGGGCATCGCATAGTTTCGCCCTCGCTCCAGAGCTGACACAGAGGCTTCGGATCCTTGCACAGGCGCAGAAGGTGACGCTCTTCACCCTCCTGCTGACCGCCTTCCAGACCTTGCTCTTCCGCTATACCAATCAGGAAGACATCATTGTTGGTACACCCGCTCTTGGGCGCACGCGTTCCGATCTTGAGCGAGTCGTCGGCTACCTGGCGAACCCAGTTCTGATCCGCGCGCAGTTTGCCAATAATCCAACCTTCCAGGAACTGCTGCAACAGACGCGCACCGGCGTTTTTGCCGCGCTTGAGCACCAGGATTTTCCCTTCCCGCTCCTGGTCGAGCGCTTGCAGCCGCGCCGCGATCCCAGCTTCTCGCCGCTCTATCAGACCCTCTTCATCTGGGATCGTCCACGTATCCGCAACAATGCCGACCTCGCACGCCTGGGAAAGAGCGAGCTTGGGCAGAGTATCGCGCAGGAGGGTCTGGAACTCGAACCGTTTGTGTACGGACAGCAGGGTGCGCCATTTGACCTGACCCTGACGATATTTGAAATTGATGGCAATCTCAGCGCCGATTTCCGCTACAACGTCGATCTCTTCGACCCTGCAACGCTTACCCGGCTGGAGCACTCCTTTCAGGCGCTGCTGGTTGGCATCGTTGCGCATCCCGATCAACACGTGCTCGAACTTCCTGTCCTCTCAACAGAAGAGCGGCGGCGTCAGCTCATCGAGTGGAATGCTACGGTAGCTTCCTATCCCGACAGCGTTGCCCTGCACACGCTGATCGAGCAGCAGGCCGAGCGCACACCTGATAACGTTGCGCTTCTCTTCGAGGGCGAGGAGCGTACCTATCGTGAGCTCAACAGTGAAGCCAACCGACTCGCGCATGCCTTGCAAGATGCGGGCATTGGACCGGATACGCTCGTCGGTGTATGTATGGAGCGCTCGTTCGAGATGGTGGTTGCCCTGCTCGGTGTTCTCAAAGCGGGCGGGGCCTATGTTCCGCTTGATCCGAGTTATCCGCAGGAACGGCTCTCGTACATGCTTGAGGATTCGCACGTCGCCGTCCTGCTCACGCAGTCGCGCGTTCGTGCCAATCTGCCTGCGCTGGACATTCCCACGCTCGTGCTTGATCCCGGCTGGAGCGCCTCATTTGCGGAGCGTGAGCAGAACCCTACCAGGAGCGTAGGGCCGGATAATCTGATCTACATGATCTACACATCTGGCTCAACTGGCAGGCCCAAAGGGGTCATGAATACCCACCGCTCCCTCTGTAACCGGCTACACTGGATGCAGCAGGCATACGGGCTTACAGTGGCGGATCGTGTCTTGCAGAAGACTCCCTTTAGCTTCGACGTGTCGGTCTGGGAGTTCTTCTGGCCTCTGCTTACGGGTGCGAGCATAGTGATCGCTCGTCCCAACGGTCACACTGATACCGCCTATCTCGCCGACCTGATCGCTAGCCAGAAGGTCACCACCCTGCACTTCGTCCCTTCCATGCTGCAAGCCTT
>DAOUDD010000128.1:0-6389 GCA_034431765.1 Ktedonobacteraceae bacterium
CAACGGTGTAGATTTCGCACGCTTTCGTCCAATTCCGCGTGAGGAGGCACAGACGGAACTGAGCTGGTCTGGGGAAAAATGCTATGTGCTCTTCGGCAACGATCCCGCTATCCCGGTCAAAAACTTCCCGTTGGCACGGCGTGTCGTCGAAATCCTGCAAGCGCAGGGAATCCCTGTCGAACTGATTGTTGCAAAGGGTCTCTCTCACGAGCTGATCCCGCTCTACATCAACGCTTGCAACGTCCTGCTCCTCACTTCAATTGCAGAGGGATCGCCGAATATCGTGAAAGAGGCGATGGCCTGCAACGTGCCGGTCGTGGCAACAGATGTCGGTGATGTAGCGGCAGTGATCAGTCGCACAAACGGCTGCTCTGTCTGTTCTCACGATGCCCACGAACTTGCTCAGGCCCTGAAGCAAGCGCTGCACCATACACAGCCCACTTCGGGCCGGCAGGATATCTCTTTTCTAGAGAACACATGTGTTGCGCAACGCCTGCGCACGCTCTACGAACAGGTGATACAGAGAAGCGTAACGTTCTCCCAGAATTCATTGCAACCGCTAGGTGCAGAGAAGAGCGGTATGTAAGGGACACACATGCACTCGATAATGCTCTTTCAGAAATTATTTCGGTCCCCTATGAGCAATTCATTGCTCGGAGCTAGGGACTCGGTTGCATCGCGTCTAATACGCATCAAGATAAGGCTGGCGTGGGTGCCGTTGGAGCAGCGGACGCCATGAATGCTGGTCCCTACGAAGACGCTGAAGCGAGGCCGCAGGCTGCCAGAGAGCCAAAACCGAGACGGGGTGTGACGCGTCATTGCTCGTGTTTTCCTCTCGATTCTCCGTAACCTGATGCGTAGTGGACCAGCATTCATGGCGTCCATTGGTGAGGCCGCACTCTCGTGAGCCTTAACTATGCGAGCTTCCAAAGAGAGCAGGAACAAACGACGCGTAGGAGCGCGCTTGGCCTCGCTCCTGCAGCTTCACAGAAGGTCCTATGTGCAATCCGTTCGATGAACTTTGCCAGAACAACATGCTACTAATGTGGAGGATGTAACCTATGGCGCAAAACGTTAAAGTCTTAATGATTGTGGAAAACCTTTCGGTTCCTGCCGATCCACGTGTCTGGCGGGAGGCATGCACGCTGCAGCAGTACGGCTACTCCGTCAGCATCATCTGCCCACGTGGTACGACACGCGATGCTGAAGAGTTTGCTTGCATAGATGGTATCAATATCTATCGCTATCCTCTGTCATCTACAACTACGCGTCCATGTGCTCATATAAAGGAATATATAGTCTCTCTTCTATCTACTTTCCTGCTCAGCCTCAAAGTCTGGGGTAGACATGGCTTTGACGTTCTGCACGTCGCCAACCCGCCGGACATCTTCTTCCTACTGGGCCTCTTCTATCGTCTGTTCGGCAAGAAGTACATCTTTGACCAGCATGATCTCTCCCCCGAAATATTTCGTGTCAAGTTTGCAGCAAAAAAGAACACGAAGCTGCTAACCCGGTTCGGAAGAAAGATCGCCTATCGCTTGCTCTGCTTCTTTGAGCGTTGCTCATATCGAGCCGCCGACCTTGTTATTACCACCAACATCTCGCAGCGTCACATAGCAATCACGCGCGGTTCCTGCTCTCTGAAGAAGGTGCATATTGTGCGCAACGGCCCCGAAAAAGATTGTCCGTTCCGTTTCGAGCCTGACCCGACTCTCAAAAAGGGCGGACGCTATCTCCTGGCCTACGTCGGCGTGATGGGAGGGCAGGACGGCGTAGAGTATATCCTGCACGCTCTGTACGAGCTTGTCCATCGTCGCAAGCGCCGTGATCTTCTGGTCGTGCTGATGGGTGATGGTGACAGACTGCCACACCTGCGCGCGCTTGCTCACAAACTGAGACTCGACGACTATCTCCTCTTCACCGGCTGGCTGGAGAAGAGCGAATTGCAGCGCTACCTCAACAGCGCCGATCTCGCCCTCTCGCCTGACCCATCCAACGAACTGAATGACCGGAGCACGATGATCAAGACGATGGAATATATGGCAATGGGCCTGCCCATCGTTGCCTTTGACCTGCCCGAAACACGCTACTCTGCTCAGGAAGCCGCATTATATGCCCACGCCAACTCCGTCACCGATTTCACCGACAAGATCGAGCACCTTCTGGCCGACGAGAAGCTTCGTCTCCGCATGGGCCAGGCCGGTCGCGAACGCATCGAAACCACACTCTGCTGGGAGCACGTGAGTGAACACCTCTGGCAGGCGTACAAAACACTCTTCCCTTCTCAGACACAATCGATAACCGATCCCTCCTGGACCCTGCCCGATCCATTACTTGAACTGCTAGACGAGGACGAGTACAGGACAGAGCCTCTGGAAGTTGTGAGTGGAGATTGAGCATTCAAGCTCAATCTTCCAACAGCCATGTCTTAGCGGGTTTGAGGTGTTTGTTTTGTGATCGGTAGAGCAGTAAGCTCTTCACTGATCTGCCATATGCGTTTTTGTAGTGTGACATCGTACGAGGTTTTGGATGTGTGCAACTCTTTGCTATGATAGAAGGCTTTTCCTGTTACCCCTGTGACCTTCGGCGAGGATGCAAGATAGACTGCTGTGCGTGCGCCTTCTTCAGGACTCTTTCCCATGCGGAAGACGAGAGGAAGTAGCCTGAAAACTCCAGTACCACCACTCGCAAAATTGGTCGCTACAGGTCCAGGCGTGATCGCATTGACCGTGACCCCTGTTCCTTCTAAACGGCGTGCCAATTCATATGTGAAAAGCAGATTGCCCATTTTTGCCTGAGCATACGCTCCGAAACTGTTATAGCCTTTTTGATATTGCAGGTCATTGAGTCTGATGCGCCCGATGCGCTCAACATTGGAACTGATGTTGATAATACGTGCTGGCGCACTCGCTTTGAGCAGATCGAGCAAGAGGTTTGTTAACAAAAAGGGAGCAAGATGGTCAACGGCAAAGGTCATCTCTATGCCATCCACCGTCGTCTCACGGGTGAAGAAGATACCTCCTGCATTGTTGATCAGCACGTGTAACTGTTGATAGTTCTGCTGAAAGGTTTCAGCAAGTTCCCGAATAGCTTGTTGAGATGAGAGATCAGCAAGCAGAACTTCGACCTTTGTGTTCCCGCTTTGCACACGGATCTCGTCGCGTATCGCTTCCCCTTTACTTTGATTGCGAGCCACAAGGATAACCGTTGCACCCATCCGTGCCAGTGCTGCTGCCGTTGCCTTTCCCATGCCCGATGTCGCACTTTGGCATTATTGTATGGCAGTGTTAAGGCTAGATATAGAAGAAACAATCATAGATCACCCTCATTTCGTTGACTTGGTTGCATGTATTCACTACACTAATGATATCTCCAAGTCAAGGAAATTAGCTATAAATTATATTATCCGAGCTTTGACTGTGATTATGCTAGAATTGCCTGATGAACAAGTGTTTGCTATCAATCATTTACGTGGAAGTGGTCTAGTAGGCATTCCTTGGGTAATTTATGCGCTTTGTGAGGTCCATACAGAAGATATAACTCTTTCTTGCTTTATTGTAAAATCGTTAGATGCTTTTGCTCTTATTTATAGAAAATACAAATCAAATTTCTCTCTTTTTACGGGTTCAATAGAATCATGTTTTCAGGAAGATTGGGTTTCAGGTAGAATACTTATAATGCCACCTGAAATCCAATGCGAGACTACTTTACGATATCGCATGAAAGCTCTTGCACGCCTTCATACCTTAACGGATGTCATAGCATCTCAAGAAAATGATTATTCTCTTTCTTCACAATGGCTTGTAGGGATGCCTCAAACACATCCTCATATTGCGGCTATTTTACAAAAAAGACAGATAATAGTTGATTCTGAAGGTATTATTGGGTTTAATCAACATATTCAAGGTGACGAACTTCTCCTGACATTTCTTCATCCACATGTAAAAGATCCGACGAAATGGATATTGGTGACAACTGCGACAAGTATTAAAGCGTTGAAACGGGTTGGTCGTGATATGGGACATCGTGAAGCTGACTATTGGATTAGTAATCCTGATTCGATTGTGACTTCTGGACTTTATGGGAAACAAGGTTGGGGGATAGAAGTAACTATTCAGCATTTGCCCATGCAACATAGTATTACTTGGCCTGAGACAATAGTTCCTCATCGCTTCTCTAAAGACCATGAAGGGCTGCTTACGGAGGTGTCTGTAAAAGAAAATGGGTAAAAGGTAAGAAGTATCAAATCAAGTATTATACGTATCTGTTTAATGCTTAGCTAGACTAAATAATATCTTCTGCAAAATAGGAGGTATTTTGTTTTTGTGTATCAAGAGGAGAAAAAGTTTTGAGCTTATTTCAAAATAGAAAGTTCTTAGTGCTTCTGTTTGCAAATTCAGCGTCAGATTTTGGTGATTTGTTGCGGGTGATGGCTTTGACTTTTTGGATCTTTACTGATAGTGGAGCTTCTCCATGGCTACGAGCCTTGCAGTTAATGCTTGTCTTCTTGCCATCTGTATTGTTGAGTCCCTTAGCAGGTACTCTGAGTGATCGCTTTGACCGACGAATTCTCATGCTGGTTGCTGATATCATACGCGCCCTTGTTAGTGGCGCACTTATGTGGGCATTTCTCCTTCACTCCATTGGAACTGCGCTCGTCTTAATTATGCTAGGTGAAGTTCTTGCTGTCTTTTTTGCTCCCGCTCGCTTCTCTCTTGTTCCCTATGTAGTAGGCAATTCTACACAGTTACTACGTGCAAATGGAATATCGGATACTGTATTGAGGACTTTGAGTATCATTGGACCAGGAGCTGCAACGCTCATCTATTTTAGTCTTGGTGCAGGTTGGGCCTTCAGTATTGATGCTTTGACTTTTCTTATCTCTGCTGCTGCTATCAGCACTATCTCCATTGCTCAATTAAGACCAGAAGATGAAACAACGCCAGAAACAACGCCGGCTATAAAGCAGATTTGGGATGATATGGTCGTAGGTATTGTTTATCTTATGCGTAACCCTGTAACCCTCTTTTTTCTAATAACAACTCTAGGTTTGACGATCACATCAGCCACAAATCAGGTGAGTCTAATCTTTTTAATTACGAAAGAACTCCATCAGCCGCTATCGAGCCTGGCCTGGGTTTTTGCTGTTAGCTCAGCAGCTCAACTGGTGACTGGAGTGTTTGTTACGATTATGTCTAAGCATTTCAAAGCAGGTTGGATGCTTGTTATAGCAATGGCTGTAATGGCTTTGACTCAGCTTGGAATGGGATTGGCCCCGAACTTGCTGATACTTATTATTTGGGTTTTGATTGGAGCTTTTGCCAATGCTCCTTATAGTATTGCTTATGATACAGTCTTACAACAGAGTGTAGATGAGATTATGATGGGGCGTGTTTATGGAGTGATGATGGCTGTCGATTCGGCTTTGCGCTTAGCAATCTTTGCAAGTGCAGCTCTGGTAATTCAACAAGTTGGAGCAAGACAAAGCACAATTGGTGCAGGCTTTCTCGGTTTAGCCTGTGCTGTAGTTGGCATAACTGCTCTCTTGCCTGCCATCTCTCATCGTGAGAAAGTGCAACAACAGGCAGATATGGTTGCTCTCGTAGAGAACAACGTATGATTAGATTATTACTGAAATCTATGAGCACCTCTTGTAATCGCTCATGTGCAGCTTGCTATTGAGCGATTGCCAGGAGTATACTCCTCAATAACATCAAAGAACTGAAAGGGCCACGCCAGTGATATAGCATCTGCTCTCCGAACACCCCTACCTTGAATAATCAGATAGAAAGAATAGGCTACAGGCATATTCTCTTTAGAAGGAGTTGTTTTGTGGCAGACTATGCATCGCAAGTGGGCACCCTGAACCTACAGGGTGCGCCGCTCTACTATGAAGTTGCAGGTGAGGGACATCCCTTGCTCTTACTGCACGCCGGCATCGCCGATAGCCGCATGTGGGATGACCACTTCCCCATCTTTGCCCAGCACTATCGCACGATCCGCTATGACCTGCGTGGCTTCGGCCAATCCCGCTATCCTGCTGCACCATTTGCCAATCACGAAGATCCAGCCGAACTGCTGCGCTTTCTCGCATTTCCAAAAGCACACGTGTTAGGCATCTCGTTCGGTGGCAAGGTCGCGCTCGATTTCACGCTCGCGCATCCCGAACTCGTCGCCTCGCTCACCCTGGTTGCCCCGAGCGTTGGAGGAATGCAACCATCCGAGCGTGTGCGTCGTTTCTACCAGGAAGAAGATGCTCTGCTCGAACAGGGTGATCTGCACGCAGCAACCGAGCTGAATCTGCGTATGTGGGTTGACGGCCCTTCGCGTACTCCCGATCAGGTCAGCCCATCGGTACGCCAGCGCATCTACGAGATGCAGTACCACGC
>DAOUDD010000129.1:0-16629 GCA_034431765.1 Ktedonobacteraceae bacterium
CCGAAAAGAGAATTGACAAACCCATAGAGATATGCTATTTTAAGTGCGCTGCACCCATAGCTCAGTGGATTAGAGCATCGGTCTTCGGAACCGAGTGTCGGGGGTTCGAATCCCTCTGGGTGCGTTTCCTGTTTCCTCTTTCAAACGTTCGATACGACTCATATTTCTAAATTAAAGTTGTAGGGCGAAATTTCCTCAAGGATTTTTGTTTGGGATGGTTTGGTGTTCCGACACCTGGTTCCGAAGACCGATGCTTTGGACTCCAAAGGGGAGGTGAAATCTCTTGGTAGCAGATCCACAGAAGAGACGCTATAGCTTCGAGCAGTACCTCACGCTTTTACGCAATAATGAGCAACGGTTAGAGTATGATCATGGCGAAATTTACGTGATGGCTGGAAGTAGTGCCAATCATGCAGCGATCTCTGCGAATGTGTGGCGAGCATTAGATGACGCGCTGGAGAGTTCTCCATCCTGTCGTGCATATATGGTGGATCGTGTGGTTCGGCTTTCTCCTGAATTGACTGTGATGCCAGATGTAGTAGTGACATGTGAAGAGGCTGATCAGGGTGAGGCTTTTTTCCTCGACTCTCCTCGGCTTGTTGTTGAAGTGCTTTCAAAAAGCACAGAGGCGAGGGATCGGACGTATAAGATGTTGCACTATCAGGCAAAGCCCAGCATTCAAGAGATTGTGCTGGTCAGCCAGTATGTCCAACGTGTGGAGGTGATTCGGCGCATAAGTGCTGGTTGGGAGTATCAGGAATATGGACATGAAGAGCATTTCACGCTTACAAGCCTGAATATAACGCTGGCCGTCTCTGCTGTGTATCGGCGACTCTCTATTCCATTTGAAAAACGAACATCGCTGCCACTTGAGATCGTCGAGCTAGAAGATGAGCAAGATCCCTTCTAAATGAGGAACCTGTATTTACTACCAGGACCACACGTGGACAGTCCTATCCTGGAAGTGTGCCGACTGCTGGGTCGAGGAACTGAGGTTGTTTAGCTGCATACCTCATCAAAGGCAAGAAGAGGTATGCACTACGATTACGCGAGAATTAATCGGCTATGAGTGCCTGATATAACCTCTGTTGCCGCTGTGCCGCTTTGCGATAGATGTTCCCACGCTGCTGATCGGACCTGATTGGTTCGAGCAGGGTAGAGGAGGTCTGAGAGAGATCTGGCAGGACTGCGAGTGCTTCAAGGGCTAGCAGAGCGCTGCCACGGGCCGATGCTTCGCGCTCTTGCGAGGGATAGATTGGCACGTTCAGCGTGTCGGCCAGGATGCTTTTCATAAGTGAGGAGCCTACCAGGACGCCCCCGCTTGCCTGCAACGTATGCTGATCGGGACGCTGGGAGAGCGCCTGGCAGAGGCGCTCATGCAAAAATAGGAGTTGGTAGGCCACAGCTTCATATCCAGCACGCATTATCTCAGCGGGCAAACTATCATGTGAAAGACCGGTGATGGTGAGGCGCGCATCAGAGTGCCAGCCAAGGCTGCGTTCGCCTGAGAGGAAGGGCAGGATGGTTAAGCCATGGCTATCTGCTGTAAGTGCCGCAGCCTGCGACTCAGCCTCTTTGAGTGAAGGGAGCTTGAGTGTATCACAGAGCCAGTTCAGCAAGTTGCCGCCCTCGCTCAAAGCTCCGCCGAGTACAGCGCGTTTCGCATCTATAAAATAGAGCCAGAGTCCAGATGGCGCTACAACACTTCCGGGTTCTACAACCACGCGCAGCGCGCTGGATGTGCCCATCGTCAGCGACCAGCGAGAGGAATCCAGGCAGCCGGAGCCGATACAGGCGGTAGCCCCGTCGCCGAGCGCGGGAAACCAGGGCACGTCACGAAGGGCGGGCCAGGCTACCGTGTAGGGCTGTACCAACCCCGTAATCCCACTGTGTGTATGCTCAATTGGTGGAAGCTGTTCCGGGCGGATACGCAGAAATTGCACCAGCTCGCTATCCCATTGCAGGGTCGAAATATTGAGCATACCGGTACCAGAGACCATCGAGATGCTGCAGTGTGAGCGTCCGAGGAAACGGCGGTGCAGATACTCACCGAACGAGATCCACTGCGCTACACAAGTGGGGAGATCGGGTTGGCTCTGTGCTATCCAGAGCAACTTAGCGGGCCAGTAGCTTGCGTGGAAATGCACGCCTGTACGAGCATGCACAGTTGCTTCATCGAGCATGGTGTGTAGGTCGTTAACGGCCTTGTGTGCACGTGTATCCTCCCAGGTGATAACGGGTGTGAGGGGCCTATTCTGTGCATCGACGCCGAGCAGACTATGCCAGAAGGTGTCCAGCGCCACCGCAACAATCTGCTCCGCATATACGCCAGCCTGATGGAGAACCTCGGTGATCGTCTCCTCTACCAGAGTAGCAAGCTCGTCGGCATCGACCGATACCTTGCCCTCGTTTGACGTTGTGAGCTTATAAGATCGTTGCGCCAGCACGTTCGGCATGGCTAAGCCGTTGGCGTCGAATAAGAGCGCGCGCGTCGATGATGTGCCAACATCGAGTGCCAGCACAAAGGGCGGCTGTGGTGAAGGAAGCATATGTTTATCTTGTCCTTTCTCTTGTATTGTTGAGTATCGAGTAGAGACCTTGATCCGTACAACAGACAGAGTATACTACTTACTGGAGGGGGAACTCTGCTGATGATGCATTCTGTCCGATAATGTACAGGTAGAAACGGGCATATGGATGTAGTGTGGTGTGGAGTTCTCTACAGTTTCGTAAGAAGTGAAAGGAAGATAGTCTTATGAGTAGCGATAAAAAAGAGCAGGATAAAGTAAAGCCATACGTGCCGGAAGAGCCAGTTGATGAGGCAACAAAGAAGAAGGAGCAGCAGGAGATTGTGAATGCTGCCAAGCACGCAGCACAAGAGATGGCGGCAGAAGAGCTTGGGGACGATGACAAGCCAATGACCAAGCAGGAAGCTGAGAAGCAGCTCAAAGAGGCAGTGAAGAAGGTGCAGCAGGAAGAGAAACATAAGAAGTAAGTACTTCTATGGAAATCTGAGATGGTACTGGTTATCAAGGCATGTCGATTTCCAGGAGGCTAAGATAATTGTAGATGGAGAGGACTGAGAAGAACTATTCTTTCAGTCCTCTCTCTAGTTGTTCAGCGACCCAATGGCACCACTGTGTATATTCCCGTTCGTAACCTATGCCACGCTGTAGTGTGATATATTGACAGAAATCAGGAGATGCTAAATTTCCCCAGTCTTCCTCTGTTATCTGCTCCTTGATAGTCTTCTCTAAACTCTGAAAATATTTCAGTTGCTCCAGATGGAAGCGTTCGTGCTGCTGGAATAGTTCAAGAGCAGCTCGTGGTTGAGCGAGCCAGAGCGAATAGGATCTGAGGACCAGCTCATCTCGTTGTACTGGCTCATCCAGAGGAGTTGTGACCCACTTCTCAAGCGCAGCCCTACCTGCGGGAGTAATTGTGTAGACTTTCTTGTCCGGTAAGTCCTGCTGCTCCACCTGCTCGAATGTGACGAGTCCTTGCACCTGCAATTTCCCCAGCTCAGGATAGATCTGGCTGTAGCGTGCTTGCCAGTAAAAACCAATCGGTTTCTTCAATTCACGCCCTAAATCGTATCCAGAAGATGGCTTTCGTGCGAGGATACCTAGTAATGCGTAGCCTAACGTCGTTCCTTCTGCCATCATTTCCTCCTCACTATTCCAGAAACAGAATATGTCTCTCTTAATATAGTACCATGTTTACTCTCATTCGCGAAAGTATCCTCTTCTCATTACATTACCCTTTCAGGAAACACCCTTGGGCGAGATGTCAATTTTGATATATATCAGTATTGACATAGTGATTAGCGTAATGTTATAACTTGGACAGATGGTATGTCAATACTGATATATATCAAAATGTAAATACAAGTATTCATCAGTTGAGCAAGAAGATACTTTCTCCTGGAGCAGTATTCATATACTTGCTCAGGACAGCTAAGAAAGGGGGCAATAAAGATGCAGCCTGAACAGGAAAGCTTTGCAGGGAAACATGCGGTGGTTATTGGTGGCAGTATGGCTGGGATATTGACGGCACGAGTGTTGCTCGACTCATTTGAGCAGGTGACGATTATCGACCGTGACGTATTTCCAGAGACTCCTGAGCATCGTAAAGGGGTGCCGCAATCGCATCATGCACATGGCCTGCTTGTACCTGGGCGTGTTATTATCAATGAGCTTTTTCCAGGGATTATGAATGATCTAAGAGCAGATGGGGCTACGGAGAGTGCTGGAGATATTCCTTTTGTGATCGTCTCGCCTGCTGGCAAACTGAAACCCCCACCTGGCTCTACGGATCAGAAGATTCTAGCGTTTAGTCGCTATCTACTGGAGTGGCATATGCGTGAGCGCTTGAAGAGGATGGGAGGTGTGCGGCTGATCGAGAATACCGAGGTAACTCGTCTGCTGGGATCTGATGATAGCTTGCGTGTAACTGGTGTTGCCACAAGAAAACGTGGTGTTGAGGGAGAAGAGGGAACTGTTCTGGCTGATCTGGTGATTGATGCAAGTGGTCGTACTTCACATGCACCTCGCTGGCTGATTGAACTGGGCTATGAGGCTCCAGTAGAGGAGAAGATCAACTCAGGAATAAGCTACGCTTCACGTTTCTACGAGAAGCCTGCCCACTTCCCTAACGACTGGGTTAGTGTTCTTGTCAATAGACGCCCACCTGATAATCCTCGTGCGGGTTTGGTATTACCGGTTGAGCATAATCGCTGGCATGTAACTCTGGGTGGTATGGCAGGGCACGTTGTTCCGACGGATGAAGAGGGCTTTTTGCAATGGGCCAGGGATCTGCCCGATCCCAGCATCTACGAAGCGTTGCGCGTAGCCAGACCTCTGAGTTCCATTCGTGGATATCGTACACCGGAGAATTGGCTGCGCCATTTTGAGCGGCTGCAATGCTGGCCGAAGGGTTTTCTGGTGATTGGTGATGCGGTCTGCGCTTTTAATCCCGTCTATGGACAGGGGATGGCGAGCAGTGCTTTGCAGGCACTCGACTTGGCCCAATGTTTGAAGGAGCAAGAGCAACATCCACATGCTGACTTCGAGCGTAGCTTCCAGCAGCGAATCGCGCGAACTGTTGCTGCACCGTGGTTTATCGCGACGAGCGAGGATCTGCGTTGGAAAGGGGTAAAGTTAAGCGGGGCACGTCAACCGCTTGGCATAAGTCTGCAACATTTTTATATGAATCTCGTACTGCGTTGTGCGGTAGAAGATCCTGCCCTGAGCACACTCTACCAGGCTGTGCTCACGATGCTTGCACCACCACAGGCATTGAGCCAGCCGCATATTGTGCTGCGTGTCTTGCTGCGTAGCCTGAAACGTGTTTTTACGAGGAGAGAACGCGCTACACCTGAGTACGCAAGCTCGGCGCAGTCGTTGGCGCTATTGCGTTCATGGCGGGCGTTTGACTATAAACATGCCAGCATCTAAATTGTTTGTAGGAAATGGCGTGTAAAATCTTTTAATGATTGTTTTGGATGAAATATCCGTCTATTAGCAGAGAAAGAAGGATGAACAACATATGGCGACAAAATTTGTAGCTGATGAGCTGAGTGCACATGTGGAGCATGGATATGCAGATAGCAATGGAGTGAAGATTCATTATGCCAGTCTGGGAAGTGGTCCACTCATTATCATGCTGCATGGCTTCCCCGATTTCTGGTACACGTGGCGTCATCAGATGGCAAGTCTTTCCGGTTCTTATAGAACTGTAGCGATGGACTTGCGTGGCTACAACCTGAGCGATAAACCTGAGGGGCAGGAGAATTATGCAATGCCCTATCTCCTGAGGGATGTTGCGTCAGTGGTGAGTCATCTGGGTGAAGAGAAAGCGATTGTTGTTGGGCATGATTGGGGCGGTAGTATCGCCTGGCAGTTTGCCATGCACATACCACAGATGGTCGAGAAATTGATTATTCTCAACCTGCCTCATCCGCGCAATTTCCGCCGAGCGCTGGCGTATGATCCTCAGCAACAACAGAACAGCGAGTACGCGCGCAATTTTCAGCAAGCGGACGCCGCGAAGGGACTCTCTGCAGAGCAACTGGTGGACTGGTTGCAAGTAAAAGATCCTGAGGTCCGTGCACAGTACATTGAGGCGATGCAACGCTCGGACATTGAGGCGATGCTGAACTACTATAAACAGAACTATCCACGCCTGCCTTATAAAGAGGATACCTCGCCGCTCATCAAAGTACAGGCACCGGTCTTGCAGATTCATGGGTTGCAGGACAAAGCTTTGCTCCCCGGCGCGCTGAACAATACCTGGGAATACGTTGAGCAGGATTACACTCTGCTTACCATTCCTTCTGCCGCCCACTTTGTGCAACAGGATGCTGCCGACCTGGTTACACGCGCGATTGCTAGCTGGTTGGCGCGCTAATGGGGGAGAATAGATGATGTGGGTATTGGATGTGATTGGCGGTAAGTTCAGCCCCTACCAATTACACCATAAATGGATTCCGGTTTTGTGATGTCTGCAAGTTCTTTTGAGGCTCGACGTTTCGCTTCCAATCGCATACAATGAAGCAAATGGAAGAGATGGATGTCTCTAACACACCTGCGCAGCAATAGTGGCTGTGCAGGTGCGTTAGAGACATTTTTGAGGAGAGTTGTGTATGCGAGAAGAAGAGAGCAGAGATGGTCAACAGATCTGGATCGGGCAGACGGAGCGAGTTATGGGTGCTCCAGAGGTGCCGTCCTCAAAATATTACACGCTGCGCTATGTGCTGGCAGCGGCATTAGCGGAAGGGGAGAGCCGCGTGCTTCTGCCTGCACGCAGCGATGATAGCGAGGCGCTATTTCGTGGCTGTCGGGCGTTAGGGGCTGAACTTGCATGGGAGGACCAGCAGGAGCGGGTGCTGCTGGTACGTGGCGTGGGGCGTCCAACGAGCAAGGGGCCTGTTACGCTGAATGTCGGCAATGCCGGGGCAGTCTTACGCCTATTGCTGGGATTGGGTGCGCTTCTGCCTGAGATAACGTTTATCACCGATCATCCACAATCGCTAGGGAAGCGACCGAATCGTGAATTGTTGAAGGCGTTGACCTCGCTTGGAGTCGTGTGTGAGGGGACGGGTGAGGAAGGATATCTGCCAATCACGCTGCGAGGGGGACGTATTGGTGGTGGACGTGTACGTATTTCGGGGGCACGTAGCTCGCAGTACCTCAGTTCGCTGCTCTTTCTTGCACCTCTGCTTGAAGGTGGGCTGGAGATCGAGGTAGTGGACGGTCTGAAGTCGCAGCCGCTCGTGCGGGCAACGCTTGAAGTCTTGCAGGAGGCGGGTATCTCCGTCCAGCACAATGAGAGTCTGACGGCGTTCTCTATTGCAGCAGGGCAACGCTACCAGCCACGCACCTATGTTATCCCTGGCGATTACCCGTCAGCGGCGGCACTGATTTCCGCATGCATTGTCCTTCCTGATGCTGGAAGTGAATTGACACTGGAGCGCTTGCGTCCCGGTGAGGAGGTGGGTGAGGCACTGCTCGCGGCATTCTCTGCCATGGGAGCGGATATACAGCGCGATGACTCAACCCTGCGCGTGCGAGGTGGGCGACGGTTGCACGGGATTGAATGTGATGGAGACCCCGTGATTGATTGTGTGCCCGTGCTGGTTGCAGCGGCCTGCTTCGCGGAGGGAGAGAGCCGTTTCTACAATATCGAGAGCCTGCACTATAAGGAATCTGACCGTATCGATGATCTGTGTGCGGAGTTGCGCCGTACGGGTTGTACCGTCACGCCACAGCGTGATGCGATTGTCGTGCAGGGCCAGCCACGGGGTATTGAGGGTGGGGTGACTGTTGCCGGACACTCTGATCACCGCCTCCTGATGGCGCTGGCTATTGCTGGTATGCGCAGCAAGCAAGGTCTGACGTTGATAGGCGTCGAGCATATCGCCAAAAGCTACCCTCATTTCTTCATCGAGTTGAAACAGTTGGGGGCGACGGTCAACGAGAAGTAATTCCAGATGTTTCATCCGAGAATATTTGGAGGACATGGATGATTGCAGAACAATTTGATGCGTTCTTCTTCGATCTAGACGGTGTAGTCTACATTAGAAATATCCCTTTACCACTTATAAAGACTACATTTGCAAACATGCTTCGGCAGCGAGCCAGAAGAGGTTCTCGCGAATGCTTTTGTGTTTGTCCCAGTGGCGCGAGTCCCATTGTTCGCCGCTGACATCGTCACCGCCGTAGAGGAGTTGCGCGAATTGTACCGAGCGGAATTGGGCCACGGCGAAGAAAGAGGCGGCTTCCATCTCGACAGTGAGGCAGCCTTCGGCACGACGGCGTTTAATTTTGGCCGGAGTTTCGCGGTAGATGGCATCAGTGGTCCAGGTCTTGCCGAGAACGTAGGGGAGTGAGCGAGTCCGGAGAACGCTTTCTAAGGCGTGCACACCTGCGGGCGAAGGTGTCGCTTCTCGGCTGGCTGGCAGATAGTGATAGGAGGTGCCTTCGTCGCGAACAGCGGAAGTGGGAACGACGAGGTGCCCAACAGCGAACGTGCCGTCGAGAACGCCTGCACCCCCACAGGCAATGAACTTGCGGCTACCAAGCGCGATGACTTCTTCAAGAACAGTAGCAGCCAGTGGTCCACCTACGCCGGGATGGAAGACAGCCAGGCGTTTACTGCTGAGTTCTATTTCGTAGACTGGATGAGTGCCGATCTCGCTACGAAGCCTCTTGATAACGTGTGCCTTGTGCTGCTCAAGCAGCGTTTGAATCACATCCTGGAAGAAGCAAGCGACGGCATGTTCCGGGATATCTATAGGTTTAATCAAGCGTTGTGGCTCCAGTAATGCTTCTGCTGTCGAGTCGAATTCCAGAATGGGAGCGGTAGAAGCGGTGAGACTATTATTTTCTGCTGACGACATTTGTATAGTCCTTCTCTCTAGTAAATTTCTCAATTCAATGTTACAATAGATTTCAACTTACTGCATCTTGAAAAGTCGAGCGCGAAGCGCTAGCTGCGCCAGCGGCGTTCGTTTTCGTCTAAGATGGTAGAGGAAGATAGAAGCGTGTGCGGGATTGTGCTGTTGTCTTGCGCGAGCGAAAGGATAGAATGGTGTACAGGTTCAAGACCTTTGATAGTACTGTATGTGGTGATGATATGGCGCTGCTTGAGACAATAGTTAATGCCTGGATGGATGAGGATCGGCCACGTATTCGACATATGTGTCAGACTGTGCGTGGTGAACGAGGTGAGCATGTTTTGCTGAGTTTTGTGTACGAGGATTCGCATACGTTAGAGCAACGTGTCTCAGTGCAGACGCAGACAGGGATAACTGGCGGATTTCCGCGTATCTTCGACGATGAGATTGTTGATGAGCGACCAACGACTCCGCGCATTCCCGCGACACCTCCACCAATGCATTAAGCTTTTCGCCTCTATCAATGTCAGCATGCTAGAAGAGTGTACGATTCTAAAGAAGGATGGTCATGGCAACTCCCTGTTTACTGTATAGCACTCCGAGCGGAGATATTCTTGAAGAACCACGCTTGCAGGCTCTGGCGTTTGGCGGTCGTGTGCTGCAAGAGGAAGATTTGATGCCGCTGCCCGATGGTGCGACGCTTTCAATGATGCCTGAACGCCTGGCGGTTGGGCAGAAGCGTTCAGGATCAAGGCAGGTGTTGCCCGCATCGCGAGGCTGGGCGGTTGCTGCTCTGCTGCCGATAGGCTACACACGGACATTTCTCCCGGCATACGAGAAGCTAGAGGGGACGGAGCCGTTGCCATTCTTTGGGTACAGTGCGGTTGCCAGCCTGCGCGGGAAGTTATATGTTGCAGCTCTGAAGACCGATGAACCGGCGAAGTGGCATCCACGCGCTTTTAATCGTGCAAAGCTTGAGCGGTTGGTTCGCAAGAGGCAGGAAGAGTATCCTGAGAATCGCGTTATTCAGCAGCATGCACATTGTGCGCTTGATTACTCGTGTCCGACTGCCAGCAACCTCTTTTTTGAACGCTGGGAGATGGCGATTGCGGTCTCGCCTGCCTGTAATGCACGCTGCGTAGGGTGTATCTCGAAGCAGGAAGAGGAAGATCTGATCTCGCCGCAGGATCGGCTGACGTTTGTGCCAACGGTTGAGGAGATCGTGGAGGCTGCTCTACCGCACCTGCAGCAGGCTCCAGAAGCGATTGTGAGCTTTGGTCAGGGCTGTGAGGGTGATCCGCTGTTGCAGTGGCCGCGCATCGAGAAGGCGATTAAAGCGTTGCGCGCTCAGACGGATAGAGGTGTAATCAACATTAATACAAACGCTAGCAATCCACGCTGGTTGCAGAAGCTCTATGATGCTGGCCTGGACACGATTCGCGTGAGCACTATCTCAGGCCACCCGGAGACGTATAACGCGTATTATCGTCCGCTCGGCTATACATTTGAGCAGGTCAAGGAATCGCTGCTGCGTGCACGTGAGAGCGGACTCTACACCTCGATCAACCTGCTGTGTTTCCCCGGCATGATTGACCGGGAGCGCGAGGTAGAGGCGCTGCTGGCGTTTATTCGCGAGACACGGCTGCAATTGATTCAACTGCGCAACCTGAATATCGATCCCGAAGTGTTGTTGCCACGCATGCCAGCTCTCGATTCAATGGGCAAGGCGCTGGGCATGCATACACTGCTGAAGATTCTCAAGAAGGAAGTGCCTGAAGTTGAGCTAGGTAATTTCACGCGCCCGATTCGACGAAAAGCTCCTCCTGTATCCGGCGTGAGCGTATAGGAATACCTTACGCACCGTAGATTCTAGCGCAATGGTACTACAGAACAGTGTAGACGGCATACTTATGCCCGTTTTACCTTCTTGTTCAGAGGAAAAGTTTTATCTCAGCCTTTCCCTCTTCTTGTGTATAGAGAACAGAAGAGTTTTTCAAGCCATTTGTCCCTGGAATATTTAGAAATGTTGACATCTTGCGTTTCTATTTTCTACACTTACATTAACAAATACATTTACATGAAGTGATGTAGTTTCTATGACGAAGGTAAAGGGGAAGAACCTGTCATGAGCATCGGTAATGTGGAGCGTTCTGGACGTGAGGGCACAGTGAGCCAGACTTTGACAGCGCAAGCCAGAGAGGATGAGAAGGGCTGGCTGGACCCCTGGTATCGCTGGACAACGCCACCTCTGCCCCCTCCTGGAGCCAGTTTACAGAGGCGTGAGCTGGTGCGGCGCGCGCGCCTTGCCAGTATTATCCTATTAATGGCCAGTATTGTTTTGATTGTAGCTTTATTTAGTTTCATCACAAGTCTGCCAAACGTATTGTCTTTCCTGAGTGCGTTAAGTATTTGTGCAGTTGGGTTAGCTATAAACCGCATAGGCGGAACGTGGGTGACAGGCATGTTGCTAGTGCTTGGCTCAGATTTCGGATTCGTGCTTTCTATTCTGGGCGCGCCACATGGACTCAACACCTACAACCTGCCATTGTTGGATCTGCTGGTGATAGGCGAGCTTATCGCTGTTTCTATTTTACCTGGATTGAGTGTATTTGTGGTTGCGCTGGTGCACTGTCTTTTTATCGCTGGCGTGGTAACGTTTGCTCCGCATAGCGCCGATGTTGGGCAGATGTTGGCGACGTATGGCGCTGGCGTGATGATACGCCCTATTTTTCTGCAGATATTTGTGGCTGTGATATCTTTTCTGTGGGTACGCAGTATGCTGCGTGCTCTGGCACGAGCTGATCGTGCTGAAGAGATTGTAGCGCTGCAGGAGGCAATTGCGCAGCAGAAGCAGCAGCTCGAAGAGGGGGTTGAGGAGATTTTACAGATGCATGTGCGGATTGCCAATGGAAATTTTAATCAGCCAATCACCTTGCCACGAGAGAATCTGCTGTGGAAAATAGCGGTCTCACTGAATACGATGATGGGGCGGTTGCAACGTCTCAGCCGCACCGAGTATGAACTGGTTCGCGTGCAGAATACAATTGCACGTTTGATAGCTGTCGTGCGGCAGGCGAAGATCAGACGGAGCGCGATTCAGGTTGAACGGAGCGGCACGAGCCTTGATCCTTTGCTGCAAGAATTAGCGGGCAAGCGCCTGGAATAAGAAACTTTTTCCTTCTCAGCGCTGTTTCAGCTTTCGCACAGTGCTATTTCATATCCGCTGTCTATACTATCCACAGGATAAGAGATAGTGAGTAGTTGCACCATTGCGAAATGAGAAGGGATGTCAACATGTATCCGTTCGATCTAAATAACCGACAGGGATATAGCCCTTATGGTCAGGCAGATGTGGCTGATTACAGCAGGGCAAACGCTGACGAGGCGATGTATCATCTTCAACAGTTTATGATGAGCGCGCCGCCACATATACAGCAGGATGTGTTTCAACAATACTTTCAGCAGATGCCGCCAGAGCAGCGCATGGAGCTGATTCAGCAGTTACCACCTCAGTATGACCTGGACCCAAACAGTCCGCAGCAAATGGCCTGGCAGTTTAGTCAGATGGGGCAGCGTCGGCCAGATATGCTGCAGCAGCTTTTCTCTCAATTCGGTCCTTCCGGTAACCCACTGGTTAAAGCTGCGGCTGTCGGTGTTGCGGCCCTGGTTGCCCAAAAGTTTTTGAGCAACTCGCGTAAGTCGCATCGGGGTGGCCTGATGGATCTATTGAGTGGGCATGGTGGAGGTTTGGGCAATGTGTTAAGTGGGCTTTTCGGCGAGAAAGTCCATCGTAAGCACTGGAAAGACGACCACTACTACTATCACGGTAGGGAGTGGGATGACGATCATTATTACAAACGGCGCGGCAAGTGGGATGACGATTACTACTACAAACGTCATCGCCATAAACGACACCATGATTATGATGATGACGACGACGATTAAGCATTAAGCGCTTGTGGAAGCAAAATTTGAACGAAGGGTAGTTTTAGATGGTTTCCTCGGCTCTTCTATACTTCCCGTTTTCGCGCAGAAGGCGTCGTGCGGCGATAGCGACAGGATCGACTCCAAGCATGCCGAGGCAGTCACGGGTGACGCAGCCCTCAGGCAAGCCGAGCGAGTGGCCGCGATAGAAGCAGGGCATGCAGGGCAGGTCAAGCCGGACAACCGTGGCACGTGTGTTCTGTAGCTCACCGGTGTAGGGTCCCCAGGCTTTGTGGTTGGAGAGGCCAAAGATAGCGACGGTGGGAGTGTCAACGGCGGTTGCCAGGTGCATCAGGCCAGCGTCGTTGCCGATGAAGAGGTCAACGAGTTTTAGGATGGCGGCGGCAACCTTGATGCTGCCTTGACCGGCGAGACTACGTGCAGGCAAGGCCGGATCAAGCATAGAGAGAATTTGTTGATGCAGTTCAGCCTCTTCAGGCCCACCTAGCAGAACGAACTGACCGGAGACATCGCTGTAGAGGATGCTGATGAGCTGCGCGAACTTTTCAGGTGCCCAGCGACGTGCGGTACTATAGCCTCCACTGCCGGGATGAATGGCGATGATGGGGCGTTGCCGGTGCTCGGTTCCAGTCCCTCCGTAGAGGATGCTGTGTGCTTGCCCGCGTTCGCCCTCACTCAGGGGTAGCTCCAGGTGTTTATTGGTGGCATGCGCGCCAACGGCTTCGGCTACAGCCAGCGCGTATTCGGCCTCGTGCTTCGCCCCGAAGCCTTCATCGGGGACGTGGACATTGAGGAACCAGCCGTGTCCGTTATCCAGCCCGACGCGCCAGCGTGCGCCCGTTGCGCGCATGAGCGCCTGGTGTTTAAGGCGACCAAAGCGCAGGGTGAGATGGTGCAAGAGCAGAACGGCGTCGTACTTTCCCGCGCGTAGTGTATGCCAGAGCTGCGTAAGCGGAGAGACGACCTCAGGGTGCTTGAGAATCTGCTTAAGGTGATCAAAGACGTATTTGTCAAGCACGATGATATTGTCAAGCACATTCCAGCCATCGAGCAGGCCCGCTGAATCAGGCGTGACAAGCAGGTCGATGCGCGCCTGTAGATAGCTCTCGCGTAGCGCACGCAGCGCGGGAGTGGCGAGCAGGAGGTCGCCAATGCCCGCAAGTTTCACGACCAGGATGTGGGCGTCGGGTGGCAGCGTAATCTCTGTTCTTTTCATTATAGTGCTTATCTCGCTGAAATGTGTGGAGATGGAGGAGTCTCTCCATCCGCTTGCGCTAAGATCTCTTCCTCAAATCCTCTTTGCAGCCCAAGCTTTTTGTACACAACGTATAGGACTTGATGTGGCGTGAGGTTCTTCATGCATTGCGTAGTGAAGAAACGGCAGTCGGCGGGACCGGCCTTTGCAGTATAGCAGGGACTGCACCAGATGTCACTACGCAGCACTGTTGCGGTGGGGCTAACCGGTCCGCTCATGGCAGGATCGGTCGGGCCGTGAATAGCGATCAGCGGTGTGCCGGCCGCTGCTGCGATGTGCATCGGGCCACTATCTCCAGTGACCAGGAGATCGGCGCGCTGGAGTACAGCAGCAAGCCCGACCAGACTGGTTTTGCCGGCGAGATTGACCAGGTTCGTCGTCTGTTGCGTATGACCCACCCGGCGCATGCGCTTGATAATCGCTTCAATTAGGGGTAGATCGTTTGGTGCGCCGGTAAAGAGAACGGTGACCCTATCGTCAGTGAGCAGAGTATCGATCAAACTTGCCCAATAGGGGATGGGCCAGCGCTTGGAATAGCCGTTATTCGAGCTGACATGACAGGCAATTAAGCGTCTCGTGAAATCAACCCCTGCCGAGCGCAGCAGCCTTTCGCCATCCTGCTCGGCCTGGGAGCCGATGGGGAGCTGTGGAACACGGTCAGCGGACGTGAGCGAGCAGCCGGCGGCCTGCGCGAGCTGCAGGCAGTAGTCAACCTCGTGAAGTCCAGCACCATCGCTCCAATGTGCACCAGCAACGCTATCGGTCATAAAGCCAGGATAGCTCTCCTTGCCGAAGCCGAGCCGACGTTTTGCACCGCTCAGCAGCGTTAATGCGGCGGCCCAGGGACCGAAGACGCTGACAGCGAGATCGTAGTCGCGCTCGTGGAGGCGTCGTCGAAGCGCATACAGATTGCGCCAGTTTTTCGGTGTCACAAGTGCTTTTGGGCGTCGCCACAGGTTGGGATCGTAGGTAATTACCCCGGCGAGGTCTGGATGCTGCGCAACGACTTGAGCACTGGATGGAACGGCCAGCAGATCGATCTCAGCGTCGGGATAGGTACGTTTCAATGCGTGTACAAGTGTAAGTGAGAGGATCAGGTCCCCGATTAGATCGACGCGCACAACCAGGATGCGGCGTGGAAAAAAGACAAGGGGTGTGAGACGTGGAGTGCGTTTGCCCAGGCGATATAGTATCAGAGCGGAACCAATGCTGCGAGCGACGAGCGCGATAGCAAGCAGGAGCACTTTTTTGCTCGTGTGTTTAGCTGTCGTGCGTAGTCTATATCGTGAGTCCGGTTGTGTCGGGTAGCCGTACTCGTCGAAACGTTTCTGTTCTCTCTGTCCCATGAAGCATTTTCCTTGTCTATCGGCCGCAGATGACTTTCGCTTATTATAGCGTAGTTGGGAGAAGTTGCAAACCGACGGCTGGTTGTTCCTATCGTAGTGCTCTGCCAATCTTCATTCGACCTCAAGAGTGCAGAATGAAGCCACGCGTAGGGAGCGCGCTTGCCTCGCTCCGGTGTCTTACTTGGAGGGCGAGACCCTTTCCAAAATCGCCGTTTGAACATTGGCAGAGCAGTAGGATAGTGAAATTTTGTGACGTGGAACAGAAACGCATCTTTTCTCGTCTTATCACGGAGTTTAAGAAAGTATGGCGGATATCGTGAGGAGGTACGAGGTGCATGCCATAGCGATGAACAGGCGATGAATCGTGGCGGACGCGAGGGGGGAGACAGCGGACGTGATGATGCATTTTCGGAAATTATTCCAGGTATCGGGAGGTGAGCAGGATGGTGAGATGGAGTACCGATGGTGGGCGTGAGTGCTGGGCTGGCGCGAGGGGGGAGGCGACGGGTACGATTGGGGGAACAACGGGCGCAATGAATCTGGCCCCTATTTGTTGCTCCATAAATGGATGGACAGGAGTGGAATACTTTTTTAAAGAGCATCGGTCGGGTCTCTATTCCACGAGCAATGAATTGCTGGTGGGTGACCGCAATATGGTGTGGAAGAGGATAAATGGGGTCTCTATCTGGCGAGCAATGAATTGTCAATGTCGAGGGTGCCCACGGAAATTGCTGAAAATGTCGTCTTTTCCCAGTGTGCTGAAGCATGAGTGGTGTACCCAAGGGGGTTGCAGGCACGTTCCCGACACGTGGTTTGTCTCTACGTGAGGTGCCACTGTTCGTGGATGAAATGGATTGAGCCCAGGACTCTCTCGCGACAGGAGGACAGGTGTCGGAGACAGCAGCCTGTTCATCTTCCGGCAGCGCGAGGGTAGGAGCAATCTGATCACTTTGGATCGCAATAAGCTCATCTTCAGATGGGGTTTCCTGTTGTTCCTGGGCTTGCAAGGAGGCGAATGCGGCGTGAATTTCTTGCAGGACAGTGGGAGAGGCGGTTCTTGCGTCAATATCCTCAAGGCTCAGACCTGCAAGGAGGCGTTTCAAGCACAAGAGGGGAATTCCTGGCTCGACGTCTGTCCAATCCAGGCGTATCATTCCGTTACGGATGCAGCGGTTCATGTTCTCCAG
>DAOUDD010000130.1:0-12210 GCA_034431765.1 Ktedonobacteraceae bacterium
AGATGTCCTTGCCTGCCGTTTGCGTTTACAAGATTACTGGATGACGGCTGTGCGATTCCTGCTCTATGATCCTGAAATGCTTGTACGGTTGAAAGGTGCTTCGGCCTTAGCATGGCTTCAAGATAAGACAGGAGATCGACAAACGTTAGGCGTCCTGGCGAACGTAGTCCGAGATCGCTATGATGATGAGTCAGTCAGAGAGGACTCATATCGTTCCATGCGCATTGTTGCCTTCGGTGATTGGTCTTCACAAGATGATTTTGAATTAGGGCGCGATGCGAACTGGGCATTTGTAGATGATTGTGTTAACCCTGCATTAGAAGAAAAGTGGAGAGCAGAGGCTCAAGAAGTGTTGATCCAATATCGAGCAAGACAAGTTGCCGAGAGCGATGACTATGAGATGTTACTCAAGTTTGGACGAACTCGCCTACATACAAGTCGCGACGTAGTGGAACACTTCCTTTCCAGTTCAAGCATCTTACTGCGAAAAACCGCTTTTCGTGTTCTTGTACTTTACTTACGTGTGCCAGAAAGTTATGAGATGGCTGTTAATGCCTTGCAGCATGATCTTGATCTATCCTACCGCGAAGTGGCTATCGATGCATTAGGCTGGTTGATGCAAGGAACGCGGGATAAAAAGACTTTATCTCTCCTTGATCCATTCGTTGATGATGACGATTTAAGTTCAGCCGCACTTCATGCTATCGCGAAGATTACCCAGAACCATTTGAAGACTACATGACATACATGGGTTTTTCAAAAAAATAGCCTGATTATAGATCAGGCTAGGGTTAGAAGAGATTATCATCATGGATTGGGAACAAGAACGACGCGAGAACGCTCTGAAAAGTTGGGAAGATTATAGAGCAGGAAGAGTGTCTCCATCAAGCTACAGTTCAATGATTGTACAGTGGGGAAAGGCTGGTTTGCTAGCAGCTCGTGCTGATATTGAGCCGTTTCTGTATAATCCTGACCCATCAGTAAGGAGTAATGCGCTTCAAGCATTAACATTCTATTTTCGGTTGCAAGACTACTGGCATACAGCCGTACAATTTTTACTCTATGATGCTGAATATATTCCGCGATTTATGGGAGCATCAGCTCTTGCATGGCTACGAGATAAAACAGGGGACCAACAAACCTTAGGTGTGCTGGTAAGTGTAGTTCGAGATCATTATGAAGATGAAATCTTGCGAAAAGATTCATTACAGGCTATGTATACCGTGGCATATGGCTATCATCAGTCGCGTAACTATTGGGAAGAGAGAGATGATCCCCCAGAGAAGATTTTCGATCTGGAAAAAGATGCAGACTGGAAATTTATAGAATCATCTGTCGATCCAGAGCTAGAGGAGCAGTGGCGCGTGGAGGCCCATCGTCTCTTGCAACAGTACCGCGAGGGAAAAGTCTCTGAGCAAGATTACTATGCGATGCTACGCAAGTTTGCCCGCTCTCAGATTCAAGAAGCACGTGCAGTCATAGAAAGCTTTCTTACCAGTTCCAGCATCTTGTTGCGTACAACAGCATTTCGTGCCCTTGTGCTCTACCTGCGCATACCAGATGGCTACCAGATGGCGGTCGATGCCGTGCTCCACGATCCCGACTCTGAATATCGTCAGGAGGCAGTCGAGGTATTAGGGTTGTTGATGCAAGGCACAAAAGACAAAGCAACAATGCTCCTGCTTGATCAATTTTTTATGGATGATGAGCTGGGAATGGATGCCATTAGTGCCATCCAGACTATCTACGGTGGAGATTATGGCGATGCGAGGGCATTTCTAGAAACTCCATAAGAGCAGGCGATGAGGTGGTGGAGGCGATTGCATCGCGTCCACCACCTCATCGCCTTCCCTACCTCCTCCCCACCCCTTCGTACCTCCCTAACACCTGGCGTACCATCTGCAGATACAGACCCGCACCACACTCCCCGAACAGCATCTCAGCCTCGCGCAGATACCCCACAGCCCGCCGCTCCTCCCGCGCTCGATTCTCCTCACGTTGCAGCAGCGCCTCACCGTACTGCTGCAACGTAACCGCGTATTCCAGGCGCATCTCGCTCTTCTGAAAGGTGCGCATCGCCAGCTCAAACTGCTTATCCCCCTCGTCATACGCACCTTGCGTAGACAGGATACTCCCCAGAATACTCTGCGCCTTTGCTATCAGCCACATCAGCTCGAATTGTCGCGCCTCTTCCAGTGTCTTCGTCGCAAGTTGCAGCGCATTCTCTGTCTCACCCAGCATCAATTGCACATATGCAAGGAGTAACTGTCCTTCTGTTCTCGTCTCAGCTTCGATATTTTGTAGAGCAAGAGCACGTTGGAGTATTCTTGAAGCACGTTTAAATATCTTACAGTAACCACTCTGATCGCTACCCCTCATCTCATTGCTCTGCAGAGTTGCCTGATTAATTCTAGTATTGCCAAGAGCAATAAGAGATGATCCAATACAAGGCTCGATTTGAGATGATCGAGCTACTTGCAGTGATTTTATCAAACTTTTATTAGCCTCAGTTAGCTTCCCCTGTTCCTGCAAAGCTGTTGATAGATAAGCGCTGAAGATGCTTACATACACAGGATCATTAGTGTCTATAGCCAAGTTTATACACTTCTTAAACCAATTTTCAGCTTCCCCTAAATTGCCTAAACGAGCAGACAACACTCCTATATTGCCGAGTGCCACACATACAGAGGGTATATCTCCAATTCGCTCAGCAATATTGAGGGAACGTCGAAAAAAAGATTGAGCTAATTCTAGTTGACCTTTTCTAAGATACACATCACCAAGATTACAGCAAACAATAGATATTTCTCGCTGTCTATTATATTGCTCATCAATAGCTAGCGCAGTATTAAGATGTGTTAGGGCTTCACCAGACTGACCATCACTAGCATCTATTGCTGCAAGTAAAACGTGAGCACGGGCTAGATTAATGACATCATCTACTCCAACATTCCCTAATTTAGCGCTAACAGTAGAAATTCTTGAGTCTTGTTCTTGCTGCTGAGTAACCTGCTCAAATAACATTAGGGCTTTATGCGTTACATAACGAGCCTGTTCATAGTTTCCCTCGTGCCAGTTCACGTAACTCTGTTGCAAGCGAATATTTGCCCAAGCAATACCGTCAATAACTCCTGCATCTTGCAACACATTCTCACCATGTTCATAACACTTCTGTGCATAAGAAGATTTGCCTGTGTTGTACCAGGTTCGGCCAATTTCGTGCCACAGCAGTGCTTGCACCTGGGCCTCTTGTTGATAGTCGGAGGCATCCTTGTTGCTGTTTTTCTGGTGCAATTCTAGGGCCTGTTCGTAGAAGGTGCGCGCTTCCTCGAATTTGCCACGGATGCGCGTGCACTCGCCGAGGCGTTCGAGGATGTAGGCGAGACGTTGCCACTCTTCCTTGTGTGTATCCAGGTGGGTGAGGGCGATGCGATAGTATTCTTCGGCTTTGTCGTAGGAGGAGAGGCTGTAAGCGTGGTCGCCGGCCATCTCGGCGTAGCGGGCGACGAGGTCGGCGTCGGCTCCGCCTTTGACGAGGTGGTTAGTAATGGCGGCGGCTTCCTCTTCTTCGCGGTTCTTGAAGGTGCGGCGCAAGACGTCGGCAGCGCGGCGGTGCAGGAGGGCGCGGCGCGCGGCTGAGAGGTGCATGTAGAGGTGATCGACGAGCAGAGGGTGCCAGAAGTGGTAGGTGATGCGCGTGCCGGTTCCCTCTTCGGTGAGCATGCCGGAGTTGAGGCCCTCTTCGAGCAGTTCGAGTACGATGTCTTCGTTGGAACCCGGGGTGCTGGACTCCATTGCGTTGATGACCTCGAACTTAAAGGCTCCTCCCAGGACGGCTCCTTTGCTCAAGAGGCGCTGGCAGGGTTCGCTGAGCCGGGCCAGGCGCAGGGCGAGGACGGCGTGGATGGTTTCGGGCAGGTTCTCGCCGTCGGCGTCGGCTGTGGCGGTGGGGAGCATGAGGTGACCACCACTACCTGCGAGGGTGCTATCGACGGAGCGGGCGAGCTCTTCGGCGAAGAAGGGGTTGCCTGCTGCGCGGTCGCGAATGCTGGTGACGAGCGGTTCGGGGACGTGCGGGATGTGCGAGACGAGCGTCTCGATCTGGGGATCACTGAGCAGGTCGAGTTCGGCTGTCTCCAGGGCGTTCTCGCGCTGCAGGTCGGTGAGCATCGGGCGCAGGGGATGGTTGGCGGTCAGTTCGTTGTCGCGGCAGGTGCCGACGATGACGATGGGTAGGCCAGCGATACGCCGCGCGAGGTAGGCGAGCAGTTCGCAGCTACTACTATCCGACCACTGCAGGTCGTCGAGGGCGATCAGCAGAGGGGTGCTCTCGCAGACCAGGTTGAGCAGCTCGTACGCGGCTTCCCACAGGCGCAGTTGTTCGCGCTCTGGCGGCAGGGTGGCCTCGAATGCCGTCTGTGGCAGCAGGCTTGTTAGCTCGGGTAGCAGTGCTGTGAGCGGCTGGAAGAGGAATGGTCGCTTGCTCACCTCCTGGCGCCGCCATACACACTGCTCCATGGCGTTGCGCAGTACGTCGGTCCACAGTCGGTAGGGGATTGTCCCTTCCTGCGCGTAGACACGGCTCCAGGCGACGGCCCAGCCACGGCGCTTGGCATCGCGGCTCACCTCTTCGGCCAGGCGCGTCTTGCCGATGCCGACATCGCCGAGCAGCAGGACACAGTGCGGACGACGCTGCGGATCAAGCGAGGTGAGGGCCGAGCGTTTCTGGGAGGAGAGACGGAAGCGCACAGCATTCTCCGTTGTGTTCACGAGGGCGCGCAATAGTTCGATCTCGCGCTCACGCCCGACCAGCGGCGATTGGTGTGTACGACCGATCTGTACAACGGGCTGCCCATCTCCCAACGACCCGGCTCGCCCCTGCTCATGGCTCCCCTCAGGAGAATGAGTCCCAGCATCGCGCACAGTCGTCGTGCCTGAAGCGGTGGCGGTAGCGCTCGGCAGTTTGTCTGAACCGGCGCGGAGGGCGTCGTGGAGGGCACGCGTCTCTGGCAGGGGGGTAATCCCGTAGTCTTTCTTGAGCGCCTTTTCCAGGTTCTGATAGGCACGTAGAGCCTCACCACGCCGTCCCAACTGCATCAGCACACGGATCAAACGCTGCACCGCCGCCTCGTTCGTCGAATCGAACGTCAGCAAACGGTCGAGCGTCTCAACGGCGCTATTGAGTGCGTCGCGACCAATACGTAGATCGGTCAGGTCGAGCAAGAGGCCGATCCAGCTCCGCTGCAGCGACTCGCGGCGTACGCGCGTCCACTCGTTTTTGCGATCCTCAGGGAGGAACAGGCCACCGTAGAGCGAGGCGGCCTCCTCAAGCAGGCGCTCCCGCTCACCCTGATCGCTCGTTGTGTGTGCGCGCGCCAGCAGTTGTTCAAATACATCGGCATCGATCCAGATCTGCGGATGGGATGCGAGCACCAGGACCTCGCGCTCCGTGAGCAACAGTGGAGAGGTTGCGGGCTTGTTGCGTGACGGCTCGAAGAGCTGGCGCAGGCTGTAGACCGCGCGATCCAGGCGACTACCAGCAGTTTCGATATCCAGATCGGGCCAGAGGGCATCCATCAACTGTTCGCGCGCGAGCTTGCGTCCCTCCACGCTCACCAGGCAGCCCAGCAGAGCGCGCACCCGTTGATGCTGCCAGCTCGCGTCCGTTACCGTTTGCCATTCACGCGACTCACGGGAATTGCGCCGCTCCAGGCGAAACTGTCCCAACACATAGATGCGAATGACCGATTGCTCACGATCACTCTCATCCACCGAGGGCGGCTCCAGATTGCCGACCATCTCCGCCTCGACCTCAGGTGGCAGATACTTGCCCACATACGTGCGCGTCGTCCTTCCATCCACTGTCTTATAGGCGTACCAGTAGGGTCCGTGGCCCGTCCCCTCGCGACACTTGCGACAGCGAGGCTTCCCACAATAGCTCACTTGCTGGTGGTATGTAACCTTGCTATTCATCTTTCAAGCTCCTTCTCACGGACCAGCGCCTCTTGTCTAAATAGATCACCTATAAATAAGGTCAGATTATACTCTTTCACACATTCACGTGAACATTCCCAACAACTCGTTGCTCGCCACAAGGGACCCGTTTGATGGATTTTAGAAATTACGGCGCGTATCGAAAGAAGTGATACGTTGAGCCGACGCGTTAGCCGATGGTGAGCATGAGTAGATGCTGACGACAGCGGGCGCGCCAGGGCTGACCCCTATTTCTTGCTCCATGAATGGACAGGTGGCTGCAATACATTCAAAAAAAGCATTAGTACATCCCGTAGGAGGCGAGGCAGCACGCTCTCTACACGTATCAACGTAAGCACCAGGGGCTGGCAATCGTGCCGTCCGACGAAACGAATGCGATGCAATGACGCTGCTGGGAAAAGCTCTCGCGCTTGAGCGCCAAGGGGAGGGGCAGCGTCTTCAGAGCGCCCGTTGGTCGCCCTGCATTCCCGTTGCCCCCTTTCCCCAACTTCCGAACAGAGTCACGCAATCGAGTCCAAAACGCATCGAGTGGCGAGGCGATGGCTCACGAGAACGCAATGCCACCAACGGACGCCATGAATGCTGGTCCCTACGAAGACGCTGAAGCGTGAAGAGCCCGACATGCATGTAAGCAATACCCACGACATCTTCTTACAATACTTATCATGCGTGCTGATCCGCCACGTGCCTTTTCTATTCGCTTGTACCGATAGCCATGCGGCAGAACAGGACAAACTGCATCTATTATATGCAATAAAATGCAGGCCTTCAACTCCGGTTGAGCACAAAAGCTCGCAGGTTGCTTACAGCGTCGTCAAAAGCCCCTTGAAAAGAAACGAGGGAGGAGAGTATTTTTGGGTGGAATGGTCTTTCCATACAGATGAAGGGTATTTTAGAAGTGGATGGTCTCCACTCGATTGTCCTCTGCGTTAGCATTACAGTACGCGTGCGTGTGCAGCAGGTAGTTCACCGCTGCTGTTGGCAGGCCTGGAAAGATCGCATCCACCTGTGTCAGCTCCTGCTTCGCTGCCAGCATATTTTCCTGCGTGAATGTCCCGGACGATGGCTCTATCTTCATACCTGAGGGGTCCTGAATATCGACGCCTGTATGCGCTGTGCAGTTATCACTTTTGTTGTTCTTGATCGTAAAATGCCAGATCATATGGTTGCCCTCGCGATCGATGCTAATGCTATTGAGCGTCACTTGCAGATTATCATCACAACTGGCGATGCATTGAAACGTAAAATCCTTCACATTCGCATCCAGCACTTTGCCCTGCTCCGAAGAGGGGGTTGCTGTCGCTGAAACCATTGGAGTCAGCACAACAGAGGTGCGTGCTACTTCCGTCTCACTGGTGTACGCCTGTACCGTCGCCTTTAGATCGGGAATCGGGCTGCTTACCCGACGAGGAGCGGCAGTCGGCGTGAGAGTAGCAAACGGATCATACATAAATTTTGTATAGGCCCAGAAAGCGATTCCAGTAATCAATAGTAAGATAAGGAGCACGATCACAGCGATATACCCGGCATTTCCACGCTCCCTTTTTCGCTTGTTAGATTGCTCTCGTGGGGCAGAAGTGTCTTCTGCATCCAGGACAGCATGAACTAGCTCGCCAGCTCGGACGTCGGGCACACCCTGCACACGTACCGGAGAGGCTACCTGGAGCGTCGGGAGCGCTTTCACCTGGTCTTTCTCAGCAGCACCAGCCTGCATATGTAGTGGCTGTGGAGGAACTGCGGTAACAGGGGGAACAGAAGGAATAGCAGCGACTTTTCGTGTTTGCACAGACTTGATGGCCTGAGTCTGTCCTGCTTTATACATCTGTTCGGAAGAGAGCACAGCTCGTTCCAACTTATGCGCAAAGGTGGCAATGGTGGGGAAACGCTGCTCAGGATCGTGCGCAAGCGCTGTCTGAAGCGCAAGCTGTACATCCGGCGGGAGAAACACAAGCTGCTCACTGACAAGAGAGTGGGTTGGTCCAGCCTGCTGGCCCTCTTCCTGCCTGGGAATGGGGTACGCCTCTCCGTTAAGCAACTCGTATGCAACAGCCGCCAGCGCGTACTGGTCGCTTGCAGGCTGTGCCCCGCCCTGTCTCTGTTCGGGGGCAAGATATGGTGAAGTGGAACGGCCATCGGGGAGGAGCACCGAAAAACCAAAACCGGTCAGCAGTAGCTCGCCTTTTTGAGTGATGAACAGATTCTCTGGCTTCACCTCACGATGGATCACGCCACGCTCATGGGCATAGTGAAGAGCCGCTGCTGCTCCCTTTATATAGGAGACCACCACGTGTAAAGGGAGGCGTGCACCTGACCGATGGCGCTGCCGCAACGAAAGAGAGGAAATGCGTTCCGTCACCACAAAAGGCAACCCCTCACGTGCCTCAATGCCAAAATCTACCACATGAGCAATATTTCCATGGAGTAAATTGGCGATGCAGCGCGCCTCGCGTAGAAAAACAGCTTGCTCTTTCTGTGTAAGCTGCACCTCAAAGAGTCTCAGAGCCGCCTGTCGATCTAGATCAAGATGTCTTGCAAGATAGACTTCCGCATTGCCATCCCGTTCTAGAAGATTGAGCAGGTGATATTTGCCCGATGTAAAATCACTTGACCCATCTGGCTTACCCTGGTGAATTGCCCTCAAGTGGGATGTGGGCTGAGAGACCAAAGCATTCGGCTCATTCTTCGATCCGCCTTCATACTGCGATAGATATTGTCCGCTCCGGTCCGGCATAATTATCATCCCTCAATCTAAGATACCGCTAGAATTAGCTGTATACTACAGATGAGGATCATAATTGTCAAGAAGCTTCTCCGATACCCACGGTACTTCATAGATACTCATATAGGGTAGATAACCCGCTCTTCCTGCTCAAAAATAACAAACAGAAGACTTTGATAATCAAAATCTTCTGTTTGACACTCCTCTTTCACAGAGAGAAAGATTTCCTATTGCTGAGGTCGAGTCGGGCCAGATGCAGGCGGTGGAGGATACGGCTGCGAAGCATAAGGATTGCTCTGCCCGGCAGCAGGTGGTTGGGGTGACTGCATATACTCCGACTGCGGCTGAGAATACTGGCCGGAGTATTGCCCCGGTAGCGGGGGATACTGCTGGCCTTGCGCGGTATATTGCTGACCCTGCGGGGTATAGCTCGGATAGCCCGGCGCAGTGGGGGCAGGATAGCCTGGAAATGCTGCAACGCTGCTCTGCCGCTGGTTCTTGCCAATCAAGCCGCCCAGTGCAGCTACACCTGCCCCTACTCCAACAGCAACGGCCCAGAGAATGACAAAAATTATGATCGCTCCTAAAATTGCCGCTGAGGTCAGATTTTGCGGGGTGAGAGTAGAGTTATAGCTGCTGGAATTCTCTAAACCATATCTGAATGCCTCTGAATTTACCCCAATAAGGACTACCACAAGATTGATGATAAAGGTGATGAGGCCGCCTATCGTGCCCGCCCATACCCCTGCGAGCGTCCCCGTTCCGACATTGCCCGTTTGCTTTGTTGCAAAAAGACCCACAAGTAGAAAATCAACACACCAGAGCAGACAGCTTAGCGCTGTCAGCAGCCAGAATGATGTACCCGCTCCGCTAAAGATTACTACTAACCAGAAAAGCAACTGGAGCACTCCCAGACCAACGCCATGCAAAGCTCCATGCTTAAACGCGACACGCCCCGAACTCGGTGCAGATGTCATAACCTGCATATCTCAACTCCTTGACTCTGCTCTCAACGAGGAAAACAACATTCTCGAAAGCTCCACTCTATTATAGAACGTGCAGGCCTTCATTGTGTCATCTTTTCTCAACACATTAGAAGCACCTTATCGCCCTGAGGTGGTTTCCCCATCATGATTGTACCCTGTTACCCTGTACCCTCACACCTTTGGAATCCATTTTCTCCATTGGCCCCATTTCGCAAACAGAACATAGAATAGGCCACCTCTGCCTATAGCGATGAGTAGTCATGCCTCTGAGGAGCGCCATTAGCCACGAAAGAGCAAAATTTTCAGAAGAATCAGGTGTGTGATCCCGAAAAAAGAGAGTTGCAGACATGAGGTTTAACCTACCCAACCTACCCAACCTACCCCTCATCATACTCAGCGAAGACCAAACCTCGATACAACTCTGTAACCTCAATCTGCACATTAATGCTGACCAGGGTAATGGTCTCGTCGGGTCCGTAGTGGCGATAGAGCCAGGCTTTCAGGTTGTCGGGATCATGCTCATTGCGCTGCCAGACTTCGACGTACTGCGCAAACTGGCTAACCAGAACTATTTCCTGGACCGTTTCCTGCTGCTGATAAGCCTTGAACTTCGCCCCCCGATCTTTGCTCTCAGTGCCGGGAGAAAGCACCTCGACGACCACACGAGGCGATTCTATCAATGTATTGTCCGCTCTGCTATCAGCCCTATCGCAGGAAACCGTTGCATCTGGATAGACAAAATGAGGCTTCCCGTTTTGCCGTAAGGCAAGAAATACCTGTACATCGGCCCCAAAGACCGTACAATGACGCGATTGCAAATGTCTATCAAGAGCGAGCCGTGTATTATACGCAATACGATCATGCGCAACACTCCCCCCGCTCATCATATACGCAACACCATCGACGTATTCGTATTTGCGGTCGGGAGAGAGGCTTTCGAGCTCGTGAAACTGCGCCTCGCTCATCCTTGTACCAGGTCGAGGCCACATCGGAGCTGTCTGCTCATCTCGCGGGTTTGTCGCCATCGCCCTCCTCGTCTTTCAACGTGTGTTGCATTCCTCTCGAATCCATCGAACTGGTCTCCCAAATAGAGTATAGCATACCTAATAGTCTTTTCACGTTGTTAAAAGATGGGAGAGCGCCTTGACCAGATGCGTCACTGCCTCGGCATGCTGTCAGGTTTGCCCCCCCCTTCCAAAAACTGGCAAAAAACCTCTTGACCTGGAGCGCTCTAGGTATTCTATACTACTGCTATGACAAACACAGAGACAAAAACTCCCCTCTACTTTACGCCTCAGGAAGTGGCGCAGAGAAGCAAACGCATCTTCGCTATCTTTAGATGAAGGTCGCGTACCGGGAAGCGGTCCAGAGGACGATTATGCAAAGGAGAAAGCAATAGATCAGATTAGCTCTGGCCTGAGAAAGCACATTATTCACCAAATTAAAACAGCTTCTTGAAAGGAAGGTTAACTCATGACAGTAGGAATTATCACCGGCGGCAGCCGTGGACTCGGCAAAGCCATGGCGCTGAGCGTCGCCGAAAAAGGGCAAGACGTGATCCTGACATACAACAGTAAGCGCGAGGAGGCAGAAGCGGTTGTCTCTTCTATAGAAAAGTTGGGACGCAAAGCCGTTGCACTTCAACTCGACACATCCAATACAAAGACATTTGCAGCCTTCAGAGCCAGCGTGCAGGAGAAACTAGAGAAAACGTGGAATAGAGACAACTTCGACTTTCTCGTCAATAACGCAGGAATTGGCATTTATGCACGAGTCGGCGAGACAACTGAGGAGCAATTTGACCAGTTGGTAAACATCCAGTTTAAGGGCGTTTTCTTCCTCTCACAAACCCTTCTTCCTTTGATAGTCGATGGTGGACGCATCATCAACATTTCATCGGGTCTTACACGTTTTTCCGGTCCTGGCTACGCTGTCTACGCAGCGACCAAAGGAGCGATAGAAGTACTCACCCGCTACATGGCTGTCGAGCTTGGTCCACGCCGCATCACCGTCAACGTCGTCGCGCCCGGTGCCATTGCAACAGACTTTGGAGGCGGCCTTGTACGCGACAACGCAGCAATCAACAAGCAGGTAGCATCGGTAACAGCACTTGGTCGCGTCGGTCAACCCGAAGACATCGGCTCCGCCGTCGCCGCTCTCCTCTCCGAAGACACGCGCTGGATCAATGGGCAAAGAATTGAAGCTTCGGGTGGTCAGAGCATGTAGCACCTGCTAACATAAAGCAGAGACGAATGGCGTGTAGGGAGCAGGCTTGCCTCCAATACAATTCACTTAAGGCAAAGGGTGGCAAAAACGCACAACCGAACGGTTTTTGTGGAAGGAGATGAATAGTGATCATCAGACCACACTACACCGTCCGGTCCCCTCCCCATCCGTCCCCTTCTCGCGCTTCAGCGCCTTCGGAGAAACCCGATTATGGAGCTTGAGAAATTCTTCCAGTCACCCATCCACAATTCATTGCTCATCAAATAGGGACCCGACTCCGTCGCG
>DAOUDD010000131.1:0-21829 GCA_034431765.1 Ktedonobacteraceae bacterium
AGAAGCGGTCGGGGGAGAAGGGCTGGAGGAGGGGTGGGAGCTTGCCTGTGACGACGGTTTCTGCGATGCCTATGCCTGTGATGGCGCTGAGGATGATTCCGACGCTATTGTGCCCGGCGGCGATGAGGACGTTGTTCCAGCCTGGGAGGAAGCCGAAAACTGGCTGGCTGTCGGGTGTTTTGGGGCGTAGGCCCGCCCATGCTGTCTCGATCTTGCTGTGTTGGAGTGCGGAGACAAGGCGGGTTGCGGTTGTGGAGAGCCAGGAGGTGGCCTCGGCAGTCACGTTGGGGTCGAAGCCGCGCTCTTCTCGCGTGGCTCCCACGAGAATGCTGTTGCCGCGCGGAACAAGGTAAGCTCCTTCCCCAAATATGATGTGCTTTAATGGTGGAGAGGTCTGTGGGAATGAGAGCAGTTGGCCGTGTAATGGAGTGATAGGAAGTGTAACATTAAACAGTGTCGCGGATTGTGCAGCCCACGCGCCTGAGGCGAGGACGAGATAGCGACAGGGGAGAAACTCGTCCTGTACTGTGTAGACTCCGAGCACTCTATTGCTTTCCACGCGCACACGATGAATCTCCTGCTGTTCGTAGATGGATACTACTGAATGTCGGGCTGCCTGGGCAAAGGCATGAACGAGCTGGGAGGCGCGCAGTTGGGCTTCCTCTGGAGCGTAGACGGCTGCCTCTATGTCGGGAGTCAGGAGGGGATCATGTCTGCGCGCTTCCTCGCCTGTCAGCCAGTGAAGGCGCAGTCCGAGTGCTTGCCAGGCGGTGAAACGTTTTTGTAGATGTGTGAGGCGTTTAGGGTTGCGCACAATGCGTAGTGCGCCTGTCCTCTGATAGCCGATGGAGATGCTACTGTTCTCTTCCAGTTCTGGTACAAGGGCGACTAGTGAGGTGAAACCTGTCAGGACAAGATCGGCGAAGGGTCCGGGACCGGAGAGCGGGCCAAGTGGCGCAAGCAGACCTGCAGCGGCACTTGAGGCCTGACCACCGATATTTCCTCGCTCGAAAAGTGTCACCAGGAGTCCTTTTTTGCCCAGAGCATAGGCAATAGCACAGCCAATGACTCCGCCGCCCACAATAACAACATCTGTCGTTTTCATAGATTTCTTTCTTGCGCGACGCTTCTCCTACTGCTTATACTAGTAAGGAAGAGCGCTGTTGAGTACAACAAAACTAATATTGAGTCGTATATCATGCAGACAAATATAGAGCAAAAGTCCTGTCTGTACTTGCCATGTGTTGTCTCTATCTGGTACAGTCTGAAACAGAGAGAAACATGTATAGGGGAATGGAACAATTTGAAAGCAGCAGAACATAAAATAGAACATAATTTCGAGAAACGTTATCGCCTCATGCGTGAAGTCATCGAGACTGTGGTTCTGACGATCTTGATGTTTATTATTATAAACCTTGCTATACAAAATTATGATGTGCAGGGACCGAGTATGGAGCCGAGCCTGCATAACACTGAACGAATTATGGTTGATAAGGTCTCGTATTTTTTTAATGAGCCTGCACGTGGTGATGTCATCGTCTTCAAAGCTCCGCCATCGCCGAACCTCAATTATGTTAAGCGTATTATAGCGATGCCTGGAGATGTGATTACGGTGAAGGGAACGACTGTGATTGTGGATGGCATCGTGCTGAACGAGAATTATGTGCACTCTGAGTTTCAAGGCAACCCCTTTCTGCCAATAGAGAATCGTGTTGTGCCTACTGGTCAGTACTTTGTTATGGGTGATGATCGCAAAAATAGCTCAGATTCGCGCGACTGGGGTTTCCTACCACGTGAGAACATCATTGGTCGGGCGGCACTGGTCTACTGGCCGCTTGGTCAGGATAATAGCGGCTTTCTGCCCAACGTCTCCTCGGTTTTTGCGAATGTGCACCAGAGCGGTCAAAAGGCGGCAATGACGCAGAGCGCGATGGGCGAGGTGTTCCTCGGCGGTGGACCAGCACTGGCTCTGCTGTGCTCACGGTACCGAAGGCGAAAGCGCTATGGCTCATCCCGAATGTGAAACGTCATGCGCCATAGGCGTAGCACTCTTGCTCTTATCACCATACACACATATGCTTACGCGAGTGTCAGATCAAGCTCGTGATCTTTGAGCTGAACGTTGTTGACATTGCGTTGTAGTTTCTGTAAGGCATCCGCAAAGTGTTTGTTCAGCGTGTTGCTCATCTCATCGGGTGACATGATCAGGCCGAGCGCGCCTTCGATACTCACATTGCGAGCGACTAGCTTGCCCTGTTCCACTTGAGGCATGAATGAGACGGCACATGGGTAGCCATAAGCAGTGAAGGAGAGGCGGATACTGTCAGGGGTGATGCGTGCATCTGGATTTTTGATGGGATCTGCTGGTGCCAGATTAAGGGCAATGCCGTTTTTGATGATGTTTTCCTGTACTGGTATAACCGTATTAGCAGGTATTTGTTTGAGTTCGGGAATAGTGTCCAGTTGGTTAATACCGTCAGTAAGTGCGTTATCCAGTTGAGTCTGGGCAATGTTATGGACGTAGGGGCGGATGGCGAAGAACCAGGAAGCTACGACCACCAGCAAGAGCACTACAAGCACAAGCAAGCCACGCACAAAACATCCTCCGCTTCGTCTCCGACTACGTGGTGGAGGGTATGAAGTATAAGGTGCTGAATTCATTAAATCAAACCTCTTTTACATAGAGTAGTGTTTATTTTTCAGGCTCTACTTTCCGATGTAAGATCTCGTTCATAGAGTCAATGATGCGCTGACGCATCTGTGTATCGCTATTGATAGATTGCTCGACCAAGTCAATCAGTTGCTGCTCACGCTCTGCTGGAAGTGTGTAGCCTGCTTGCTGATGGACCAGTGATGCAGCCGCGCGGCGCACCTTTTCGTCGTCGCTCACTGGTGGAAGCAGCTGCGATTGTGCTTCACGCGTGCTCGTTGTGCCAGGGGGACTAGAACCGAGAAGCGGGCGAATACCATCTGCTGCAAAGGTGACATTGGTATCAATCAAGTGTGCCGAGGATGGTGTCGTCCGCTCAATGTGAAGAACGACCGTCTGAGTCTCTTCACGAAGGGCGCGAATCGTCCCTTCCAGGTAGATCACCTCAGGTGCGCCCCAATAGACACGCTGTCCAACATGCAGAATCATGCAAGCCCTGCTCTCTGTTGCTCTCTAACGTCCATTTTTTAAATACGATTGAAACTTGCAAGAGTTTCTTATTATACCAAATGGTTTGCTTTCGTATAGTTGAGGGGCAGGTAGTGTGTATTTGTAAGTGCGGGAAGGACTGGTAGCTAGTCTGTAATGTTTTTGTGAGAGAAACGACCTGTATAGTGAGTACTCAAACAGCTATGAGGGAATGAATGGCAACAAAATTTTCCATGGCTCTTCTCTATAATAAATATGCACCAGCGTTGTTATCCTATGTTCGAACGCACACAAATTCAAAAGAGGATGCAGAAGATATTCTGGTAGATGTGTTTTTAGCGGCACTGGAAAATGCTCTTTTTGCAACTTTACCAGAGAGTGCGCAGAGAGCGTGGCTCTGGCGGGTTGCACACAACAAGATCATAGATCAGTACCGTCGCGTGAAACGTCGCCAGCATGTCGAGCTGGAGCAAGTTGTAGAGAGCCTGTATGAAGATGATCATCTTGGACCTGAATATTCAGCCTTGCGCCAGGAAGATTACGAGAATTTGCATGCACATTTGAACAGTTTGCCCCTGCAACATCAGGAGATCTTGCGCTTACGCTTTGGGCAAGGCTTGCTCTGTCGCGAGATCGCCGAGCGGCTGGGCAAGCAGGAGAACACTGTACGCGTGACTCTATCGCGCTGCTTGAATGTGCTGCGAGGCATCTATCAACGCGAAGGGGGAGAAGCGATTAAATGACTTACTCAGACGAATTTTTCACGCCAGATGAAGTAGACTCGCAAATTGAGCATCTGGAACAGGAACGCGGCCCTCGAAGTACGGATGCGGAAGTTCTCTCTTATCTACGTAGCTTTTACGCGACCGATGCTGATCAAGACCGGCGCATGCTTGATCAGATCTGGGGTCGCATTATGCGAGAGTCTCCACCTGTTGAACGACAGCAAAAGGAGACGAAAGGGGATGAGAGACCTACGGAAGAGCATTTTTCGACAAATCGCGCCGCACCTACGCATCAATCCCACAAACGAAGCAGTAAGATAGGGCAACGCTTGAGCGCTCTAGCAGCGGTTGCAGTCGTTGCCGTGCTTGTCGGCAGTATGATCGTGGTATTCAACCTGGTTTACCGTCCTACAGGTACGCCAAATACCACCACAGCCAGCGGGTATGCGACCAGGACTCCAATAGCAACTGTGTCACCAACTGCTATTGATAAAAATGCTCCTAATGAATCTATTGGTAATATTGTGTATAGTAAGGAGTTTTTAGCACAGAATGGAGATAAAGATGTTTATGCGCTTGGTTGGTCAACGGATAGTAACCGTTTAGGGGTGGCATCTCTCTACGTACAGAGCTGGGATGCTACTACTGGAAAGAATAGCGTCTATTATGGTGGCAATACATCGGGAGGGATTGTTATTTCTATAGCCTGGTCACCGGATGGAAAGCGTGTGGCGGTGACTGGCCTTGGTCGGAAGCTGGAAATTTACGATGCTGCAACGGGTGTTCTACAAGCGACATATGCAGCTAGTGATCAGGCAGCAACGGAAACAGAGATGCGTGGGGTGGTAGCGAACTATCAAGTAGCAACAAATGCTTTGTCTGCTGCTATCCCGTTCAAGCCAGCCAGTGGGGGTTCTGGTTTCGCGAGTACTGCGTGGTCTCACGATGGTAAGTGGCTCGCAACAGCTCTGTACGGGTTTGGAGGCTTTGATGTCCAGGTGCGTAACGCTGAGACAGGTGTAGTTGCGTGCACATATCATGGTCACAAAGACGAGGTAGGATCGATTTCCTGGTCGCCTGATGACAGGTATATTGCGACTTCAAGTATCGACGGGAGTACTCAAGTCTGGGTTGCTCAATCAGGAAAGACTGTCTACACGAGGGAAAGTCATACGCGTACTGATAGTGATGTGCAATGGTCTCCGACCAGTAATGTCATTGCTTACAGTCGTGGGACTGAGACTATCGTGTTTGATCCTCTGAGCCAGAAAGAGCAGGTAAAACACGCTAGCTCGGTCAAGGTTGCTCATTTCGTCTGGTCGCCTGATGGCAGGAGTATTGCCTCAGCAGGAAAGGACATCGAGTTATGGAGCGTCGCTTCGGGAAAGACGTACTACACGTTCACGAAAAGCTCACAGCTCATTCGTGTCCTGGCCTGGTCGCCAGATGGTAAGTATATTGCTTCGGCTGATAGCCCTGAAGCGGGAACAAGTACAATTCAGGTCTGGCAGGCACGGTAGAGACAGGGTCGCACATCTTTTAAAGCATCGTAACGAGGAACGGATCACTTCCGCTCCTCTATTTATTACAAGAACTTTCTCCAATCTTCTGTTTCTATCAGGAACAGCTCTAAAGGAATAGATGCTATTGTAAGCCGTGTTGTATTTTAGGAACTCATTGAAGTATCTTCCAGAATGTGTTATCTTATTACTGTATTTTGCTGTGACGACTGTGACGACAACTGCTCACTTCTTAATGGCGCGGAATGGCGGGGCCGCGTCTCTTTTCTGCACTCATTTGTACTGGCTGCGTGATTGGTGCCTATTGGTGCATGTCTAAACATGTGTGTTTTTGTGTATCGTACGTACAGTGCACCTGGAGCCAACATTCCTCTGATCTCAGTCTGTGTCTGAATGTATTCTGTTTTCGTATGAGATGCATACGGCACGTTTCACTAAAGGACTCTTTTCTCGATTATGCATGCAAAAAGTATAGATACGTTAGAGTATCTGAAAATATTGGAGCGGGTGGCGCAGGAAGCTGCCTTTTCTGCCAGTAAGGATCTGGTGCGAGAACTGCAGCCGACGCCCGCATTGGATGAGGCGCGTCGTCGTCTGGCCTATACAACAGAGGCGTCGCGCCTGATGGATCTGCAGCCGGATGTGAGTGTGCGTGGTGCGCATGATATCCGGCAATTGGTGGGGCGAGCCTCGCGCGATGGCGTGCTCGCGCCGAGCGATCTGGTTGAAATTTTGAACACTGTGCGTAGCAGCATCTTTGTCTCGCGTGTGTTGAGCAAGCTTGATGTGGAGGATTTTCCGCTCCTGCACACGCTAGGGGCAGATATGCCCGTGCGCCAGGTACTGGTGCGACGGATTGAGGAGACGGTGAGCGAGGAGGGCGAGGTGCTGGATAGCGCCAGCCCAACGCTGCGCAAGGTGCGTTTTGATATTCGTGGTGCGAATGCGCGCTTGCAGGAGCGGCTGCGAACGCTCGTCGGCGAGTTCTCCTCCTCCTTGCAGGACAACATTATTACGATGCGCAACGATCGCTATGTGCTGCCGGTGAGGGCGGAGGCACGGGGTCACGTACGCGGTATCGTCCACGATCAATCATCGAGTGGCTCAACAGTTTTTATCGAGCCAATGGTTGTTGTGGAATTAAATAATCGGCTGCGTGAGCTACAGATTGAGGAGCGGCAGGAGATTGAGCGTATCTTGCGTGTCATCTCAGCTGAAATTGGGCGAGAAGCCGAGGCACTCACGCTCGCCGTCGAATTGCTGGCTGAGTTTGATCTGCACCTGGCAAAGGCGCGCTATGCCCGGTTGATTCGTGCGAACGAGCCATGCCTGAACGACGAGGGACGCATTCAATTGAATAATGCTCGTCATCCGTTGCTCACTGGTAAAGTCGTGCCAATCAATTTCCACCTGGGAACCGATTTCTTCATGGTCGTGATTACCGGTCCCAATACGGGTGGTAAGACGGTAGCGTTGAAGACTGTTGGTCTGCTCACGCTGATGGCTCAAGCAGGTCTACACATTCCGGCTGATTACGATTCTGAGGTAACGGTCTTCCAGGATGTCTTTGCTGACATTGGTGATGAGCAGAGCATTGAACAGAACCTGAGTACTTTCTCGTCACACTTGAGCCGCATCATCGAGATTTTGCGCACGATTGAAACGGAGCGAAAGCACCGCACTCTCGATATTCGTGGCAAGATGGCAGATGAACTGGTCAAGCAGGATAATCGCCCCTTGCCTGTGCTGGTGCTCTTTGACGAACTGGGAGCGGGTACTGATCCCAGCGAGGGTTCAGCGCTGGCACGCTCTATTCTCACCTACCTGCTGGATCGGCATGTCACCACGATAGCGACGACGCACTATTCCGAGCTAAAAGCTTTTGCTTATGAGCAGAAGGGAGTGGTGAATGCCTCGGTCGAGTTTGACATTGAGACGCTTTCGCCCACTTACAAGCTCAGTATTGGTGTGCCGGGACGCAGTAACGCGCTGGCAATTGCCGAGCGGCTGGGGCTGGATGGCCGGATCATTCGTGGCTCACGGCGTTTTCTCGGTAGTGCAGGCGTGCGAATGGAGAATCTCTTAGAGGGCCTGCAAAGCGAGCGCAAGGCTGTCGAAGATGAGCGCTTTCATCTAAATATGGAGCGGACAGAGGCAGAGTATCAGCGCAAGGAGCTTGAAAAGGAGCGGCACCAACTGGAAGAGCAGCGTGTGAGAATTCTCAACGAAGCGCGTGCGCAGGCGCGTCGGGAGCTGGATACTGTGCTGACCGAGCTGGCGAAAGTGCGTACTGATGCTAAACGGAGTGGGCTGACGAATGAGCGGCTTGGAGATCTGCGTCAGCGCGCACGTGGTCTTGAAGAGAAGGTAGTGCTAGAGCCAGAGCCACAGCGTCCCCGCCAACGGACACCTGAGGAAGAGAAGCAAGAGGGGCCGCTGCAGATCGGGGACACCGTCCGGGTGCTCAGTTTCGGACAGAATGCCGAGTTGCTGGGTCTCTCGGCTGATCGCAGTGAAGCCGATGTGCAGATGGGCGCACTGCGCCTGCACGTCAGTGTGGACAATATTGAGCGTTTGAGCAAGCGCAAGAGCGCATCGCAGGAGCGCGAACATCCCAATATTATTCTGCCTAACCTGGAGACACGGCCCGATGTTGCTTCACAGCTCGATATGCGTGGCTGGCGTGTCGAAGACGCGCTGGAGGAGCTGGATAGCTACCTGAACGACGCTGTTCTCTATGGGATGTCGTCGGCGCGCATCGTACATGGTAAGGGGACGGGTGCGCTACGCAACGCTGTGCGTGAACAGCTCTCCCATCATCCACTGGTCAAATCGTTTGCGTTTGCCCCGCCAAAAGAAGGCGGGGATGGTGTCACCATCGTACAATTTCGCGGCTAATACTAGATGATGCCTGTTTATTGAGGAAAAGACAGCCATAGCCGTCTTTTCCTCAATAAACAGGCAAATTATTTATCCCTCATTCATTTCCCCATTAGCGTAAAGCCATTGCGCAAATTGCATGTGACAGTCGTCTGCCATACGTTGAGAGACCTCCTTATTCTCATAAAGATGTTCGCGCATGTGAAGGAGGGTCACAGCTTCCTCCCAGGCAAAGCCAGTTTGGAGCAGATCATGCAAGAGAGAAGTATCCTCTTCATCAGGTAGATAATGCTTTGCCGCAAAGCGGCGTGTCGTCTGTTCAGATTTTTCCGAATGCTCTGGTTGACCACTCGAAGACGAATGCATGTTTTTCATAGCTATTTTCCCCTGTACTCTGTTGCATCCAACGGATGAATTCCCCTCCCCTATATGGGAGCAAAAGTGAAAAATTATAGTAGGAGTGAATCGTCTCCTCGCCATCTCTATCTATCAGAAGAAAGGCGAGAGAGACGTTATCTCCAGATCAAACCCCGGCAATCTCTAAATGATGCACCAGCTCCTCTCCATTGTGAAGCGAAAAATATCTCTTATATATCGTTATTTATCGGTAAAAGCCAGAGAAACTGTATCCATACTCCATTTGAGGACTTATTACTAAAGTAATGCGGGACTTGTGTCAATATAAAGTGGTATGCTTGCGGGCTACACTTTAGACACGAGTGGAGGGGAGGCCTGGTATAGAGATGCTCCGTGGATTATATGTGCTAGAAGGGGAGTAGGATGAGTACAGAAGCGTCGGCAGAATTGAACTGTATCTGGACCCAGTTTGTAGAGAAGAGAACGCCAGAATTACGTAATAAGTTAATCACTAGATACATTCCTCTTGTACGTTTTGTTGTTGGAAGGTTGGGTATTCCACCGACAGGGGTAATGGAGTTGGAAGATTTGATGAGTTATGGTATGATCGGACTTATCAATGCCATTGATCGTTATGATCCGGCCAGGGGCGTACGTTTTGAAGCATTTGCATCGGTACGTATTCGTGGAGCGGTTATTGACCAACTGCGTTCGCTCAACTGGTTGCCGCGTTCGGCCGTCTCGCGTATGCGTCAGATCGAGTCTGCACTGGCCTCGCTTGAGCAGCAGCTTGGGAGACCGGCGCGAGAAGAGGAAGTTGCCCAGGAGATCGGTGTATCACTTGATCGCTATCGGCAGATGTTACTGGAGATGACTGCGACAGTACTCTCTCTCGATGCTCCATTGGGATCGCTCGCACAGGATGACGAAGTTGCCTCGCTGGCAGAGCTGCTAGAGGATTCTCAGGCGTGTAGTCCGCTTGAGCGGACTGAGCAGCAAGAGTTGCTCCAGTTGTTGACCGCTGCCATTGAGCTGTTGCCAGAGCGTGAAAAGCTGCTGCTCGCGTTGTATTATCAAGAAGAACTGACGATGAAAGAGATTAGTAAGGTATTAGCGGTCTCTGAGTCGCGTGTCTGTCAGTTACACACACAGGCTGTGATACGATTACGAACATCCATGGCAGGATATATAAACAATGAGATAATGGAGGAGAGGCAGGGTCAGCCAAAGTGTGACAGTCAGCACACTTTGAGGAGAAAGCCGAGGACGAGAGCTGAAGAAGTGGGAGGAAGAAAAGTGGTGCGTGCTCAAAATCGTTCTGGAACAACGCAAGCTGGTGGGAAAAGTTCTGCACGCGTCGGAACAGAACGGCGCTGAAACGAAAAATTTCATAAAGATGCACTTCCTGGTGCCAAATTTTTTAGAAAAACCTATCCCTGACCGATACTATGGTGTATGATGGTAGAAGAGAGCGAAACACTATCAGAATGGTACTCTGTAACTCCTCTGTCAGTGTTTCGTATCAGGAAGTAACCCGTCGGGAACCCGTACGTCTTCGATACCTTTCTCTGTTACGTGCGGAAATGGGTATCTAGGAGCGTTTTTATGAGAGCAGGCATCCTATGTACGGTAGACATGCGTCTGCACGTAGCCATTTACGCGCACAGAGACGCCGCTTGACGACCAGATATACTCCTTCATTGATGAAGCAGCGTACTTCTAACGTGACAGATGCCAATGAACAAGGAATGGAGGATATGCAGCTTAACCCAGAACTGATAGAATGGTTGACTAGTAGTTCACGAGTTGAGCGTCTACGTTTACGAATTCTCATGGGAACTTATGCTATTGATAGTAAAACTTTGGCGATGTGTATACTGATAAGAGAGACACCTTTTTTCGAGATGTAACAGAAGTGCTGTCTCATTCGTGTCTGAATAAAACTACTCATGGTACGTTTCCTTGACGTCCATATCAGAAAGATCTTCTTTCTGACATACAATTTGTATCTCTTATGCGGTCACGCTGAATGTAGCGCCCTTGCTTCGTGATGGTCGCAGTGCAGGGACGCTTGGAATACGCTTCTGACGGAGGGAGCTTCGCATGTTAGTATTGCGACGGAAAGTTGGCGAAAGTATAGTGCTTGCTGGGGTGATTAACATTTCAGTTTTGGCTGTTGAAGGCGAGCGTGTAAAAATTGGTATTAGCGCACCACCTGATGTGACAATTGTGCGCGAAGAGCTTTTACATGCTCCTGCACCAGAGACAGCGCCCAAACAGGGAAATGCAGTAAACCCGGCAACTTCTTCACCACCACGCTAGAAAAATATCTGTTTTTATATGTGAGTATGCTGCAAGCACACTCTGAGAAAAGAAACAGCAATAACACTATGTGGTTGTGCTTTAAAAATAGACCTGTATATTGTATACCGTAATAACCGTGTATCAATAGACTATTGCGTGGAGAAGAGAAAAAGTTCTTTTCCACGCAAATATTTTTTGGGAAGGATGTCTGAGATCTGCGGCTAAATCTCGTTTGACTTGCACGATTAGCGCAGGTGTGCATCTCCTGTTCCTGCTTAATCAGTCTGCACTTCTGCCTTATGACCGTTCATACTCACCTGGTTATTGCTGGTCTCTCCAGTATTTAACGGTGTTGCCGCATTTTCAACTATGAATGCCTCGGTCATCTCGTGAGCAAGGGTGTCCGAATGCTGAACTGGCGGCGATTTCATCAGGTAGGCACTTGGCCCTTCCAATGTGCCACTTAAGCCGCGGTTGAGAGCTAGCTTGACCATGCGCACGGCATCTATGACGACTCCAGCCGAGTTGGGCGAATCCCACACTTCTAGCTTGAGTTCTGCGTTCAATGGTACATCCCCAAACGTACGACCTTCCAAACGAATGTAGGCCCATTTGCGGTCTTCTAACCAGGGGACGTAATCAGAGGGGCCGATATGCACATTCTGATTCTCAAGCTCGTAATCAAGCTGGCTGGTCACAGCGTTGGTTTTGCTTATCTTCTTAGATTCCAGGCGATCACGTTCAAGCATATTGTAGAAATCGGTGTTTCCTCCGACATTGAGTTGCATGGTGCGCTCGACTCGCACGCCTCGCTCACGAAACAGGCGTGTCAGGACACGATGCATGATCGTAGCCCCTACCTGGCTCTTGATGTCGTCCCCGATCATCGGCAAATTGCGTTCTTTGAAACGTTGTTGCCAGTACTCTTCGCGCGCGATAAAGACGGGAATGCAGTTGACGAAGCCGACTCCAGCCTGCAAAACCTGCTCAACATACCATTTGGTAGCTGTTTCAGAGCCAACCGGCAGATAGTTGACGACGACATCGGTGCCGGTGTCCTTCAGGATCTTGACGATGTCATCTGTCTGGCCCGGCGCTTTGGTAATTACCTGCGAGAGATACTTGCCGAGGCCGTCGTGAGTCATGCCGCGCGATACTTTGACATTCAGTTTTGGAACATCTGTGAAGCGATAGGTGTTATTCGGGGGAGCATAAATGGCTTCGCTCAGATCTTTGCCTACCTTGTTTGTATCAATATCGAAGGCTGCTGTAAATTCGATGTCACGAATATGATAGTCACCAAGATTGACATGCATCAGGCCCGGCACAAAATCATCCGCCTGAGCATCTCGATAATAGTGGACTCCCTGCACAAGCGAACTCGCGCAGTTGCCCACGCCGATAATCGCGACTCTCACCTTCTTCTCACTGGTCATGGTTTCCAAATCCTCCAGGTTGAAACACGTCTGGATGTGCTTTCGTTGCTTTGCTTCGTCTCATCATTGACACGTTTTCTCCAGATATGTAAGCATACGCTTTCCAGGCATGCCGATAGGGGCATTCCTGATTGTTCTTGGGTAATTATTTATACTATACCCCAAAGTGAGGAGTGAGTGCTATGTCAATACTTTCTATAGGGAAGTGGACGAGCCATCCACTATACGACGCAGCTTGTCGCAACTCCCCCCCTCTCAAAAAGTGATTTAATTCACAGACATCGGTTTTTGATTGACAATAATCAATTTTTTTTATTATCATTAAAGCATAAGCTAGAGTATATGCTAGCTATATAGGATCACATAATAGGTAGGAACCGTGTCACGGTTCCTAAAGAAAGACAAAAAAAGGATTTTCTATGAAACGACGTTTGTTGCTGTCGCTGTTTAGCCTGGCTTTGCTTTTGCTTGGTGCTGTAGGCGGCCTGACCCTGACTTCGAATGCCCAATCAACAGTTTCCGCTCATGCGGCTTCTGCTCAGAATCAATCCCTTGCTGGTTTCCAGCATTACCTCTCTTTGGGCGATTCATTGTCCTTTGGGTATCAACCGAATAACGATGTGACGCATGGCTATAATGTGGATCTCCTCGCTGCGCTGAAACAAGCTTCACCAGATATTGACCTGAAACCGTTGGGTTGTAATGGGGAGAATAGCGTAACCTTTATTAATGGTGGATGTCCCGCGAAAACGAGTGATGTGCCGCAGCTCACGCAGGCTGTGAGTTACCTACAACAGCATAAGAGTGAGCGTACCCTTATTACGCTGAGTATCGGGGCCAACGATATTCTGTTTGGTACTAATGGAAATCCGCCCAGCGTGAATGTGCAGAACTGTACAGCGAACGATCAGCAGTTTAATGCAGACATTAATGCCCTGGATGCGAATTTGCAGGGAACGATTCTGCCGCAGCTTCAACAGGCTGCGACTGATGCGAATGGGCAAATGAATGCAAAGATTGTGCTTGTTGGATATTATGATCCCTTCCAGAACAATTGTCCGAATCAGATCCCATATATACAGACGTTGAACACACATCTCACGAACGATGTGCAGAATTTTGGCACGTTTGTTGACGTCTTTCCTGCATTCAATACTTCCGCTGTGCCGAATCAGCGCTTATGCTCGTTGACCTGGATCTGCGGCAACTTCCAGGATGCGAAAAATCAACCGATTCATGACTTCCATCCGACGACACAGGGCTACCAGGTAATCGCCTGTACAATTCTGAGAACTCTCTGTCGGCAGGACGGTAATGCCAGGCACTAGCACGTTAAAAGCAGAGTCTTCAAAGAACTGAAATGTTTGGTGTGAGTCAGCAAAGCTTTCTGCTGGTATCGGTTGCCCAAGGGGGCATGATCATCAGCAGAAGGCTTTAGTTCGGCTAGTATTCCTGTCAGAAACATTGCTCTGAACCTTCTCTTTACACATACCATTGTCTGCTGCATTTCCCAGCTTACCAAATCGGAGTCAGTTCAACCGGTTGCAGCGCACCTGCGCTTACCTGCGATGCCTTTCTCTGGCTTTTGCTGACCTCGCTGATTGGTAAGTCATTCCAGGCGACTCGCACCCAACGTTGAAGACGATGAGCAGTGGAGAAGCGGCCTTTCTCGTGATAGAGAAAGACCGCTTCTTCCTGGTGAGCATGCCTGCTGCGAAGTGAGAACTTTCTGCACCTCTGTGAGCAGCACTTTTACAGAGAGCGAGCGTTATGCGCCGTGACACTTTTTGTATTTTTTGCCGCTACCGCAGGGGCAGAGGTCGTTGCGCCCAACTTTGGCAAAGCTGTTCGAGGAAGTTGGGGTTGCTTTAGAGCCATTGCTTGAAGCAGTGTGTCCGTTGGCCTCGCTCTTAGATGCTGTCGTATTTTTGCGTGTCTGGCCCTGAGTATTCTTCCCCTTTGGCTCCTTTGTTTCGCCGTTTTCACTCTTGGTCTGACCGCTGGCCTCGGCGATCTGGTTAGCGTTGGTTTTCAGGTTGCTGGGCACTTTGCGCTGCGGCTCAGGACGCTGGACCGTGATCTGTAAGTCGTTGCGCAGTAGTTTGAGCAGGGCATCAACGGTGTAATGCTGGATCGCTGCCTTCAACTCGTCAAACATGCGGAAGGCTTCGTTCTTGAACTCGACCAGCGGATCACGCTGACCAATCGAGCGAAAGCCGATACCGGCGCGCATGACGTCCAGAGCATCGATGTGGTCCATCCATAGGCGATCTACGACTTGGAGCAGGTAGGTACGCTCGAACTCGCGCAGCGGGTCGAAGTTGTCCAAACCTTGCTCGTGTGCCTGTTCACGCAGCCTCTTGCCACGCTCTTCATAGTGCTCAAGAACAAGATCGGTCAGTTCTTCTTTGAGCGTCTCGCGGCGTACTGCGTGAATATTCTCAGGTATCAGCTCGTCGGGGATTGGGACCCAGACTTCCAATGCCTTAAAGAGGTTCTCTAGCTCCTCTTCCTCGCTCACCATAGGTTCGGGAATGCAGTTGTTGACGATGCGTGCGACCTCGTTGCGAATCATGGAGAGGATGCGCTCATGCATGTCGCCGTGTTCGAGGACGGAGCGGCGATCTTCGTAGACCACTTCGCGCTGTTTCGCGATCACGTCGTCGTATTCAACAACGTTTTTACGAATGTCGAAGTTGTAGCCCTCAACGCGTGTCTGCGCGTTTTCGATGAAGCGCGAGACCAGTCTGCTCTCCAGCGGCATATCTTCTTCCATGCCCACGCGTTCCATGATGCCTGCCACACGGTCGGCAGCAAAGCGGCGCATCAGCTCATCGTCGAGGGCGATGAAGAAGCGTGACGAGCCTGGATCACCCTGGCGTCCGGCGCGACCTCGCAACTGCTTGTCGATACGTCGTGACTCGTGGCGTTCGGTGCCGATGATGTGCAGCCCGCCTTTCTCAATCACGGAGTCGTGGTCCTCTTTACATTCGCGGATCTTGGATTGATAGAGTTCTTCTTTCTCGTCCTCAGTCATATTCGCGATGTATTGAGCAATCGCCTCCTCTTTCTCAACGCGCTCATCTGGTGTGCGTGTAGGCATCTCACGAATATAGTCCACATGTTCGGCGTGTTTGCGCAGGATACTGTCGAAGTAGCCGGCGGGATTGCCACCGAGCACTATATCAGTACCACGACCAGCCATATTAGTAGCAATCGTGACGGCACCACTGCGTCCCGCCTGGGCCACGATCTGCGCCTCGCGCTCGTGATGTTTCGCGTTCAGCACGCTGTGCTGCACCCCTTCGCGTTCGAGCTGAGAGGAGAGAAGCTCTGAAATCTCCACTGATGTTGTACCGACCAGCACAGGGCGTCCTTCTTCGTGCTTCTCTCTGATGTCGTCTATGACGGCACGGAACTTGGCGGCCTGTGTGCGATAGATCAGGTCGGCCATATCGTCGCGAACCACTGGCTTGTTAGGTGGAATGACGACAACATCGAGGTTATAAATCTTGTTCATCTCCTCGGCCTCGGTCAGTGCCGTACCGGTCATGCCGGCGAGCTTGTCATAGAGGCGGAAGTAGTTCTGGAACGTGATGGTTGCCAGCGTGTGATTTTCGCGCTGGACCTTGACCCCTTCCTTCGCTTCAATGGCCTGGTGCAGGCCCTCGCTATAGCGGCGGCCCGCCATCTGACGGCCCGTAAACTCGTCAACGATAACGACCTCGCCATCTTTTACAATGTAGTCTTTATCACGTTTGAAGATGACCTGCGCTTTGATTGCGTTCTCCATGTAACGCGTCAGGTCGATGTTGGCCTCATCGTAGATGTTCTGGATGCCGGAAAGCTGCTCAATCTTATCGATACCTGGCTCTGTAAGCATAACGGAGCGCGTTTTCTCTTCGACGGTGTAGTCGGTTTCGGGCTGGAGTTTTGTGGCCCAGCGCGCAAATTGCGCGTACATCTCGGTCGATTCCTGGCCCTGACCAGAGATGATCAGAGGGGTACGTGCCTCGTCGATCAGGATGTTATCGACCTCGTCAACAATGGCGTAGTTCAGCTCGCGCTGTACCATCTGGTCGAGCGCTGTGACCATATTGTCACGCAGATAGTCGAAGCCGAACTCATTATTGGTGCCATAGGTAATGTCGGCCTCGTACGCGGCGCGACGTTCAGCCGTTTGCGGCTCCACTGCATTGACCAGGATGCCAACGGTCAGGCCGAGGAATTTGTAGATCTGTCCCATCCACTCGGCATCACGGCGTGCGAGGTAGTCGTTGACGGTGACGAGATGCACACCTTTACCTGTCAGAGCGTTCAGGTATACCGGCAAGGTTGCGACGAGCGTTTTACCTTCGCCGGTGTACATCTCGGCGATCTTGCCCTGGTGCAGGACGATGCCACCGATGAGCTGCACATCGTAGTGGCGCATCTTGATCTTGCGCCAGCCAGCCTCGCGCGTGACGGCAAAGGCTTCGGGGAGCAGATCGTCAAGTGTCTTGCCCTGGCGATAACGCTTTGCCATGCCTCCCGTAAGCTTATCCATCGCCTCGGCTTTGAGCGCTACGATCTCAGGCTGAAGTGGACGTAGAATCTCTAGAAACAACTGCTCGATGCGCTGGTCGATATGCTCGTTGAGATTTGCATCGCCGCGTTTGCGCTCCTCAAAGCGCTCCCAGGCTTCCTCGAAGATCTCCTCCAGGAGTGCATCATCAACCTCTTTCAACATTGGCTCAATCTCTGAGAGCAGGCTCAATGTTGCCTGTTTAGGGTCTTTTGCCTGGTCGGGCCACCGCTGACCCTCCTCGGCCAGATCCATCGCCGCCTGGACACGTCGCTCATTGAGAGATGGTGAGAGCTTCTCGTATGCTCCCTCGAAGCAGGCTGAAAGAGTATCCTGTAATTTCTCTCGCAGTGCGGTTCCAGGATCGTGGTGTTCCAGTTTCAGGCGAAACTCGCGGATCGCCATGCGCACTTGCTCATCTGTGCAAGTGGCTGCGAGTGGCTCAACAGAGGTAAGAGCTTCCGAAAAGAGCTTTACAAGTTCATCTTCCAGAACCAGGCCACCTTTAAGATAAAGTGCAAGTTGCGCGCGAAACTCAATCGTTTTGGCGGTCAACTCGTCATCACTCAAAGCCTGTATATCCGACTCCAGCGCATTTATCTTATCGACAAGTGGCTGAATCTGCTTCAGATCTCGCTTATTCGGATCGCCCAGGATCTTTCCTAGTAGTTGCATAATCGTGCATACTCCTTACTGATGAGAACAGATAATCTCTCATGTGGTCATAGTAGGCATAGTGAGAAGTATCTGCTGGTCAGTATTGTGTTCTACTGAAGCGCATTCAGAAACGTGCAGAGTAGCTGGCTCTCGCTCGTTTGAATGCAAGGAAGCGTTGTATATATGGACCTGGCATGCAGAAAGAAAACTACCGCGCACAGGGCTGTGTAGTTCTCCCCATACCAGGTAGTATGTAAAGAAATAAAAAATTGTGCCGAGCGAAACAGAGAAAGGCCACTGTATTCCCTTCATTATACCATTATTAGTCTACGTGTTTGTACTCTTTTCGTTGCATTTCTATGTATATGCAGGCAGGTAGGAATATTAGATGACGTGAGGATGATCTTAACCGAAAAGGCTAACTCTTAACAGAAACATAACCACAATCACCTCTCCTGGCTCGTAAATGTACGGTAGTATATTCTATATTGATATATAGAATTGTTGGTATATGAGGATGTGCTATGTGTATTGAAGTAGAGAGTAGTGTGAATGCGCGAAGAGAATACTCCCCTGACGAAGAAGTAAACGCTTATACGTACCAATGTATTGATGATATACAGGATGTTGTGACATTGTTTCAAGAGCTAATAAATCAACCTTCACCTGCGATACGACAACAGGTGGCGCTTGTTTCTCTTTCCCTCACCTTCAAGGAATCCTCGCGGATACGCAGAACCAGGGCTGTTTCAATAGAGCAGAGCATGCACTATTTTCTGACAGCTATCCGTTCTCTGGTGCGTAAGACTGACACCGTATATCGACATGGAACAACATGCTATTTTCTCTTACCGACAGCGAATATACAGGGTGGGTATATTGTGCAGGAACGTCTATGGGAAGCGTTGCTAACGCAGGTACAGATAGCGTGCAAAACGACAGCTCTACGTCCAGTGATGATGACCATCGGGCACAGTGCCTATCCTGACTCTGGACAGGATGCTCAGCAGTGCCTGACAATAGCGCAGACTGCACGGCGCACGCTTGATTTCCGCCCAAAGAAGAGTGCACCTGCTCTCAGTATGCCAGCAGGTGAGGATAGCGAGCTACCACAATTAGCACGACAACTTGGTGTTCCTTATCTCTCATTGTTGCCACGAAAACTTCCCTTGCGTGTCAGGCATTTGCTAAGTCCTACACTTGCGCAAGAACTTCATTGTTTTCCAGTTGGGCGTGAGCGAGACGTTTTAACTGTTGCAATAGCAGATCCTCGTGATTGTAGTGCACTTGACCGGCTCCGCCAGGAAACCGGGTTGCATATCTTCCCCATCCTGGTCCCTCCAAATGAGCTGCAGACAGCCCTTGAGCAATTGGGTTAGTACTACTGATCTGATGAACTGAGCTTCTCTAGACACGGAGTGGCGTTGTTCATCGGAAGAAGAGAGTCCTACTAATCCGATTGACTGATGCGAAGCATAGAAGCAGAGCTTCGTTGTCAAGCGGAAGAAGAGAATATTGTGCCTTGTTCAGTAGTGAAACTCTTGTTCCCGACTACGAATAAGCAGAATAGTTTACTTGCATGCTTGTTGCTTGTTATAATAACCAGCAAGATAAGTTTCTGCGTGAAATGCTCATCTGTAGAGATAGCGTGTAAGTCAGGATGTTCTAAGACATGCTCAAATTCAGCGCGAAAAGAAAGGTTTCATGAGTATGCGTATTCTTGTTACTGGAGGGGCAGGTTTTATTGGATCACACATTGTAGATGCTTATAGCGCCGCTGGGCATGAAGTCGCGGTGGTGGATAATCTTGGAAGTGATGGCGGGACGAAAAGTCCGTTTGTGAATGCCGCTGCACATTTTTATCGAGTAGATATCACCGATGATGTGGCTCTGCAAGCCGTCTTTGACGAGGTTAAGCCAGAAATCGTCAATCATCATGCCGCTCAGCACAGTGTAGCAATCTCAACACAAAATCCTCGGCTCGATGCACGCGTGAATGTCATAGGTTTGCTCAACGTGTTGACTCATAGTGCACGTGTTAATGCCCGTAAGATCATCTTTGCCTCATCGGGCGCTACCTATGGCACACCGACACGCCTGCCGCTCGATGAAGATTCTCCTCAACGTCCTGAATCGCCCTATGGTATTACAAAAATGATCGCAGAACACTACCTGCGCTACTGGCAGGAGGCTCACAATCTCACTTTCACAGCTCTGCGCTACGGCAATGTGTATGGACCACGCCAGGACCCGGATGGCGAAGCTGGAGTAATCGCTATTTTTGCAAAACGCTTCCTCGCCCACGAAGGTATTCGTATCGATTGGGATGGTGAGCAACGCAAGGATTACGTCTATGTCGGCGATGTTGTACGGGCTAATCTGCTCGCGCTGCAACGTGGCGACAACGAAATCTTTTGTATTGGTAGTGGTCAACCTATCTCTGTTAATGAGATCTACAAGACACTGGCACGCATTACTGGTTTCGAGGCTCCTATTGAAAAAGCGTCCAAGCGTCCAGGTGATATTTATCTGGCCTATTTTAACACAGGGAAAGCCGCGCGCCTCCTTAACTGGAAGCCAGAAGTATCTTTTGAAGAGGGCGTCAAGCAGACCGTTGATTTCTTCCGACAGCAGGTATAGAGCGCGCTGCTACTTCACTGCGCCGAGCGTTAGCCCTTGAATAAAATAGCGTTGTAACAGAATGAAAACGATGATTGTTGGAACGCTAGCCATCAGTGAACCGGCCACAACCACGTTCCAATCGGTGTTATACTGTCCGATCAACGTTGCCAGCCCAGCCGTAACAGGACGCAGGTTGTTGTCCTGGAGCAAGACAAGCGACCAGATAAAGTCGTTGAAGATCCAGGTAAACTCCAGCGTTGCCAGAGCTGCAAGTGCCGGCAATGTAAGCGGGAGCACAATTCTGCGGTAGATGCCGAATTCGGGACAGCCATCGATACGCGCCGATTCCAGAATTTCACCTGGGAGGGTGCGCATAAAGTTGCGCAACACAAACGTGCAGAAAGCCATCTGGAACGCTGTATGGACCGCAATCACAGCCCACAATGTATTGTAGATTCTTAGGGCGATGCTCAACTGGAAGACCGGTAAAATAATGATTTGAAAGGGGAGCATCATCCCTGTTACATACATCATAAGAATCAAGCGGCTCCCACGAAAGCGCAGACGTGCCAGGGCATAGGCTGCGAGTGAGGAGAGAAAGAGTGCACCAAAGAGCGCAGGTAGCGTGATTAAGAAGCTGTTGAGCAGATAGCCACTGATATTTCCCTGTTGCCAGGCTTCGATATAAGGGGCCAACGTGAACGGTTTGGGGAGAGACAGGTAGCCGTTATAGAGCACATCATCCTTTGAGCGCAACGAAGTGAGGATTGTGCCGAAGATAGGGATGAGCCAGATCAGTGTAAAGGGGAGCGCAAAGAGGTAGAAGCGCCAGTGGCGTCTCCAACCGAAGGCTGAGGCGTTCTCCCCACTGATATCTGTACGCAGAATTTTCACCGATGCTGGCGTGCCCGACGTGTTTGAAGTGCCTGGCGTACTTGATGCACTCATACGTTTTCACCCTCCTGTATCAGTATGCGCGTGAGATAGATGACAATAAAGACAAAGCTGATAAGGAACTGAATTACCGCAATTGCTGCTCCATAACCATAACGGAAATTGGTAAACGCTTCCGTCACCATAAAATTTGCCAGCACCGTCGAAGCGAAGCCAGGGCCGCCATGTGTCATGATGTAGACCAGGTCGAAGAACTGGAGCGAGTCGATGATTGTTGCAACGATAATAATAGTCGTGATCGGTGTGAGCAGGGGCAGGATGATGCGAAAAAATGCCTGCCTGCTGTTCGCACCGTCTACCTTTGCAGCCTCAACTAATGTAGGGTCGATAGTATTGAGTCCGGCCAGGTAGAGCAGCATCACATAGCCGATCTGTCGCCAGCAAGCGGCAAAGGTGACACTGAAGATGGAGAGCTGGGCATTGCTGAGCCACCGTTGCGCCAGAAATCCCAGTCCAACATGGCGCAAGAGCGTATTAAGGACGCCGTCGTTGGGCAGGTAGAACCAGGACCAGATCAGACCAATGACGATAAAGCTCAAAACCATCGGCGAGTAGATGGCGGCCTTGAGCAGATTCACCAACCGTGATGGTCGATTAAATAATACTGCCAGTCCCAGACCGCCAGCGGTTGGCACTATTAAGAAAACTGCCAGCACCTTGATATTGTTGAG
>DAOUDD010000132.1:0-18501 GCA_034431765.1 Ktedonobacteraceae bacterium
TGGTAGGGATAGAGCGGCATGCCGAGCACCTGCGAGGCAAACGTGCCGATATCGAGGGGAAGCTGGCTCATCAGGTTTCCGAAATCGTGGGGGAGAGAAAGAATGGAAGTAAGAGGAGGTGGGCAGAGAGAGCGAGGACTCTCTCATTAAAGAATACCAGAACGAAAACAAGAATTCAAGGGTGCAAAAGTATCAAACTATTAAGCTACAGCAAGCTGGCAAAATGGATAGCGAGAGCAAACGAAGTCGCGACCAACCGTAGCGGACGCGATAGATGGAGTCCAATACGTATCAGCTCCCTATTCACGAGCAAAGAATTGCTGTTGGGAAAATGGAATACTGTATGAAACTGCATCTATCGCATTCATTGTCGCCAGCCTGCAACCATGCTCGCCCCTGGCACCGGCTTCGGCGACACTATCATTTATTGCATCAGTCGATTGGAAGGCAGATAGCAGGCCACCTTGTCCAGCACCTCATCGAGTTGGAAGGGCTTACAGATAAGATCATGAACTCCTCGCACCGTCTCCGGGTTCTGCACAGTCGGGTCAGCCGTCATCGCCACGACCGGGATAGCCTTGCTCCATTCGCAGAGCGCCAGCTCTGCAGCAATCTGAAAGCCGGAGAGATGTGGCATCATGAGGTCCAATAAGATCAATGTGGGCAAGCGTACAGGTACTCCTGAACTCTGGTCTTTGTGGATACGCTCAAGGAAGGGCAAAACCTGGCGGCTATCTAAAATACCAAAGGCGTCGTAGCCTTCTGTCTCCAAGAGTAACAGAATAACCGAGAGGATGGCGTGGTCATCATCGACAACCAGTACATATGGCTGGCAACTTGTGAAGGTTGGTGTTCTATATTCATACGTAACATTTGCAGAAGCAACAAGTGGTGCGTAGTGCGTTAAAGTAGCACCTTGCATGATCTCCTCTCCTCCCATTCAAGACACGATCCGTATTGCAAAATCACTTGACCTATTCGATTACTTTGCTATATTGAATTTGCTGAAGATGCAGATTGATATGTGTAGAGGGCAACTTCTAACAGTTTATCCTTCAATGCGCTTTAAAGGATACTGCAACAAGGGTACTGCAACGTACTTTTCCAGTATACGGCGGCTTGCCAAATCGTAGTGACGTTTTGTCCGCTGTGGATAAACGTATAACAAGAACGGAGACAGAAGGCATACGAGGAAGCGCTTGCCCCGCTCCTAAGCCCAACAGGAGCGAGGCAAGCACTCTCCCTACGCGAATAACATTTCTGCTTCTTAGGCAAGGTTCAAATGCCCTTGAACGAATGTGACAATTGACGAAAAGCTTGCCTTATAACATTAATAACATTACTTAAGGCACACCTTTTAAATTTTTATAAGCACGGCGATGACCAGAGCGAAGCACAGGGTGAGAATGACCAGCAGCAATGTTCCGCCCAGACCCATCAGGAACTCAAGCCGACCGGGACGGAGGAGCCACCAGCGCACGCTGTCGAGCCAGCCAGGAAAGAGGGCTGCCCCTGGTTTTGCCTCTGCTGATCGAGAGGTGCGATCCTTAGAGGAAGCAGTCGGTGATACAACAGTATCAAGTCTGGCGAGATGCTGCTCGCGTGAGGAACGCTCGGAACGTGCGTGAGGAACGCGGCCTGTACGCATCAATGCTGCCGCTTCAGGGGGAAGCGTATTGAGTTCGTCGATGCTCACCCTGGCAGACGGAGATAGCTCAGGAAGAATATGCAGAGGAGCGGTAGGCCGGGTAGACTGAGCATGTCCCCTGTAGAGATCAGGTGGGGGAGTTACAGGATCAAGTCGATGGCTTTGTGGGGCGAGTGAAGGCGGTGTTGCCTCCTGTATAGCACCCCACGAAAACACAGGCAGCTCATGCCGTTGGACCTCTTGTGCAGAGAATCTGGACCGAACCGAGTTTTGGGGCAAGGTGGGTAGGCGCGTTACATCATGTACTGATGGAGGATCGTCGGATAAAGGGGGACGCGAACGGACATGTGCGATCGCCTCAGGATGTGCAGAAGTCCGAGGGGGAATGGGAGAGGATGGGCGCGTTGGAGCGTTGGACCAGGAAGCGATGTCAGCAGGTTCGTCAGTATAGGAAGCTTTTCTCGATATAAATTGACCTACACGTCTTTGCTGGAAACCAGCGCGTTGTCTTGAAGGCGCAGCGAAATGTACCATATGTATCCCTTCCTGTGTCAAACTCATAGACCGTTTCTATAAACCATTGCCTGCACTTCCGTTTTACCTCCTCTCATAAGACTAAACGGGATTTTCCCTCCTTTTTGGAGATGCCTTTAGTGTCTTATAGCTCTATACATAAGCTGAGGTGTGAGAATAGGCAAGTCAACCATAGCTAATCCTGCCTTCTGTGCAAAGCCCGTGCTATAATAAAAAAGATCACCTTTTTAGAGAATGAGTACTCCTGCTGGGGAAAGCTCTGGGGCGAAGGCACAAAGCAATTGACAGTGCTTCTGCAACCCTCTATACTGAAGGTAATCTACGATACAACTTTGCAGTTCTTTGTTAGAGCAGAGAGCCTGCTAAGAAGAGCTTTGAACAATACGTAAAAAGGTATGGAGACATACTCGAATGTGTGCGGTGTTCACACATCGGCGTGTAGCGAACGTCGAAGCAGTCGGCTGATGCCACAGCCGAAATCCACGATGCGGAATGGCTAGATGCCAGCATAAAGCGGCAAACGGGAGCATTCATCTCTCGTCTTTTGAGACCAGGACAGGACCACCGGTCTCTTGCCCGGCTAGGGCCACACACGGGTAATCCCGTGCGGTGTGCGGACCTTTTCACCGCAATCAATATGTTTGAACACATTTTGAAAGGCAGGATGTTTAGAAAGATGACCTACGTAATTACTCAACCATGTATCGATGTAAAAGATGCATCATGCGTTGATGTCTGTCCAGTTGACTGCATTCATCCTTCACCGAATGAAGCGGGGCATGAAGAGACCAATCAGCTCTATATTAATCCCGATGAGTGTATCGATTGTGGAGCATGTGAGCCAGCATGTCCTGTCACAGCCATTTTTGAAGAGTCTGCAGTTCCCGAAGAATGGAAAAGCTATATCAAGATCAACGCTGATTTTTTTAAGGGCTAACGCACAAACCCTCTCCTGATATCTATTTGTCCTTATACTACCTTCCATACAGATGAGCAGAAGCCAGGCGCTTCTTTATGCCTGGATGTTTGACAGGTGGAAGATGCGGGGAATACGGGGGAGAGCAGGGGAGAGGGAATGTCTCGCGGGGAGCATAAGTCTTCATTAGAAGAAAGACTTCACGCGTTCCCTCTCCCCTGACGCATTTTTGTCTCTTTAGACGACACGAGGCCAGCGAAAAGCCCTGAGTTTGTTGGGTTCTTTTTTGTTTTATCCACAGTCATATGATATACTACCTGTGCTACGTTTCCCTTGTATGCACATAGAACTTCTTTACTTTAGGAGCGTATCTTCTATGCCAATAACTCGACGCAGACGCGCGAATCCGCCAGAGCCGTCAGAGAACAATGCTTCGCAGCCAAACTCGGTAGAGAGTTCAGCAGAAGCGCAGATTCCAGCCGCTGAGCCGGCAAGTGAAGCTCAACCCGTACAAGAGCAGGAGCAAGGGACTCAGGAGGTACAGGCACCCTCTCAGCCAGTGCATCAGGAGCGCCAGGAATCAACCTTTCAGAATACTATCTCGTTTCAGCCGTATACTCCTGGTGCACCTGCTCATCCTGTTCAGCAGCCCCAGACGCCGCTGACGTCATATCAGCAACACGCGCAATTGCCACCGTTCGCGCAACCACCACAATCACCTATTCCACCCGCGCCGTTTGTAAACGGAGATCGTGATCGTTATGAGCGAGGAGAGCGCCAGGATTATACTTCGTCTATCGAAAGTGGACGACGCACTCCACGGGGTGAACTTTTCCGTCGCCCTCCACAACCGCCAGTTTCGACTCCGCAGGTGCAACCGTCAGCGCATTTGCAGCCGCCAGCGCATGAAATCACGCTGCCGTTGGGCAATTTGCTGCACCTGGCCTATAATCCTGGCTATACCGGCTCGGACGAGGCACGCAGTGAGCTCTTGCAAAAGCTTGCTCAGGAAAGCAAAAACGGTGGTCGCGCCCGTTGCTGGAATTGTGGATCATTGGGGATTGTCTATGATCGCTGGAGCACGCGCAGCAAAACATTTGGCGAGGTAGGCATTGCCTTTTGCGAGATCTGTGGTGTGTGGAGCGTCATGTAAAAAAGATGCGGAATACTGGATGAAAGCGCATACTCTGGTCCCTATTTTTGGTACCGTAAATGGGTCGTTTGGATGGTCGAATTTTAGGGGGCGTGAGCAAGCTGACTCGCGCCATTGTGGGATGTGGATGAGGAGAAGAATCTTCTTTCTTTAGCACCTCGTCGGAATTTCATATATCCTCATTAAGCAGGCCCTGAGGAGTTCGCCTGTAACTTGGGCTGGGTGTTTTCCGTATATACTTCAAGATATGACCTCTTCTGAAGAGAGAGGGAGAGATCTCCGCAATCTTGTTGTTGTTTTGTTACGTCCACGAGGCTTGTATGTTTAATCCAAGAAATAACTACAACTACGGGAATTCATATAATAATCCCTATCAAAGGAATGCTGGCTTTGGGTCACGCTATCAGTACCAGACGTTAGCGACTGGTTTTGAGGGGACAGGGACACAGGCCAGTAGTCTGATCGGGAAGGTGATGGGCCTGTTATCGTTCTCGTTTATCTTCGCTGCCCTTGGTGGCTTTGTCGGGACAATCATGGTCGGAAGGGGACTACTGGGCAACGGGTCCTACCTGCTGATTGTAATTGCAGGGTTCATTACGCTCTTCGCGCTGCAATTCCTCATCCAGCGTCAAGGGATCAACCTCTTTCTGCTCTACCTGTTCACGTTTTTAGAGGGACTGGGACTGGGTCCGTTGATCTATCTCTATTCAGCGTACAACCTGACGCCTCTGCTTGCTGAAGCGTTTTTGATGACCTCAGTTGTCTCGCTGAGCCTGGGTATCTATGCGTGGACAACGAAGCGTGATTTTACGCGTATTGGTGACTATCTCTTCTTTGGAGTGATCCTGCTCATTGTCGTAGGTTTGCTCAACATCTTCTTCCATAGCACGATGATTGCGTTCCTGATGAGCATTGCGGGTATAGGAATCTTCTCAGCGTATGTGCTCTTCTACGTACAGCGTGCGCGCTATATGGCGGATACGTTGCCCAACGCGATTGGCCTAACGGTTTCGCTTTTCCTGACTATGATGAACCTTTTCATCTACATTCTGCAACTGCTCACTATTCTACAGGGTGGCGACCGACGCCGGTAGGTGAGTGTGGAATAAAGCATAGTGTCAGGATGTTCTCCTGGTAGAAGATCCTTTACATATTCCTGATGTGAGTGCTTCTGCGAGAATCTGAGAACGTAGTTTTTCCCTGACCTTTTTTAGGAAAGAGAACGCGTTACGCCAGGAAGCGACATCGTTTTCGCGGAGGGTCGAAAGAAATAGTGGATTGCAACAAACGAAAGAGAGAGAAATAATGGCAACAAATGCGAACCTGTTCCATGTTGGAGATCAAGACTTCCAGTCCAAAGTTTTGAATGCAGAAACTCCTGTTATTGTTGATTTCTGGGCAGCCTGGTGTGGACCCTGTCGCGCCATTGCACCGGTGTTCGAGCGCTTGAGCCAGGAGTACACAGGCAAGCTCCAGTTCGCCAAGATGGACATTGACGAGCATGGGCAGACACCGAGCCAACTTGGTATTCAGGCTATTCCAACTCTGATCATTTTCAAGGGTGGGCAAGAAATTAGCCGTTTAACAGGTCCGCATCCGACGCGCCTGAAAAGTGAAATCGATCGTGTCCTAGCTCAAAACGGTATTCCTGCGGCCTAGATGGAGAGAAATGACCTGGTATAGTTGAAAAACGCCAGGTCATTTTTGATGTTTATACAAATTTAATGAAATTTAATCCCCTGAACCCTCGACTAATTGCTTATTTTGTGATATATTCTACCTGTGCTATGCATATTATAAAATTTGTTGTATGGACATAAGGGGAACCATATATGCCAACGCTTGAACGTTCAAATCCTCTCCCGCTTTACTATCAATTAAAAGAAGTGCTGAAGCAGCAGATCCGGGCGGGCCACCTGGCACCGCATACGGCTATACCTTCGGAGCCTGAGTTAGTTGCGCAATATCACGTCAGCCGGGCTACGGTGCGACAGGCGCTCACTGAACTGGTACATGAAGGTCTGTTGTACCGTCAGCACGGTCGAGGAACGTTTGTCTGCGAGCCACGGGTGCAGCAGCGGACCATCAGTGAGCTAAGCAGTTTCACTGAAGAGATTCGTCGTCGAGGAAAGCGTCCGGGAGGAATGCTCTTAGTAAGTGAGCTGGTAAGAGGCTCACAGATGGTCCGTGAGCAGTTACGCCTGACGGACGAGGAGCAGGTAGTGCGGCTGGAGCGGCTGCGCACCGCCGACGACGCTCCAGTCGCTTACGAGATCGACTACCTGCCCTATCCGCGCTCCGTCAGCGTCTACCAGCGTGCGCAAGAGATCGCTGACGGCTCGCTGTACCAGATTATGTCATCAGAAGGATTACAGCCCTATCTAGCTGAACAAGCTTTCATTGGTGACAGGCCGACAGTGCGCGAGGCTAATTTGTTGCGTATTAAAGAGGATGAGGTCGGTTTACGGCTGAACTGCACGGTTTTCGATGAGACAGGCTCGCCCATCGAGTACACGGAGGCCTTTTACCCGGCGAAGCTCTTTGATTTCCGTCTCACGCTACGCGTCACAAAGTAGAAGCCCGGGACGTATTTCTCTTTTTCGATTTTAGAAGGAGCATAAAGAGCAGGCATCACTGCTATAAATAGTGCAGGACCTCGCTATTGGACAAGCCAATAGCGAGGTCCTGTATCCGTTTGTGCTCAAGAAAGAGCTCCAAGTTTGCTACGCAAGTGGGCCTCAATTACTTCACGCACGTGTTTTTCTAAAAAGTCAAGAGACAGCACATCAGCTTGCAGATGAGCTACAACTTTGCGCATGCCATGAAAATTGTCCATTTTTCACCTCACTTGTTAAAATGCCAAGGAAGCTGCGGGCAGTGTTTTTGGATCTCAATGGGACGCTTGTAACTCCTGTTCAAGTCTCATCACCCGAGCAGTATCAATTACTTGCAGGGGTTGTCCAGGCTGTTCAGCTTCTTAATGCGGCTGGATTTATCCTTCCGGTGATCACTGTGCAGTCACGAATAGCGAAAGGACTCTATTCGGAGGCACAGTTTCTCTCCTGGTTTCGATCCTTGCAACGTGACCTCAGTAAGCAGGGAGCAGAGCTTGTTGGTCCTTATGTCTGTCCGCATCGCTTTCAAGATGCTTGTTCGTGTGCGAAGCCGCAAACGACTCTTTATCAGGCTGCGGCGCAAGACTTCGGTCTTGATTGCGCTCATTCGTATGTGGTTGGTGATACGCGTCACGATATCGAGGCGGCGACGGTTCTGGGGGCACAAGGATGCCTGGTTTTAACGGGTTGGGGAGACAGGCAGACGGGGCAGGTGAGAAAGCAGGCTGCCTATGTCGGAGCTGATATTTTAGCGGTTGCGCGCTGGATTGTTAGTGCGTGATGAGGGATTTCAGGTTTCGCTACGCAAGATAGTAATTCCGTGCTCTTCATATGGGGCGAGTGTCTGGCTGTCGAGCGAGTTGTCGGTGACGAGGTAGGTGAGGGCGTTGACGGGGGCGACGATGTAGGGGGAGGCGGTGCCGAGCTTTGTGGCATCGGCTACAGTGAGGACTTCTGCGGATTGCTCGATCATGGCACGTTTGACGTGGGCCTCTTCGGGATCTGACATGCTGATACCGATGCAGGGATGGAGGCTACAGACACCGAGGATGCAGAGATCGGCGCGCAAGTGGCGCAGGGCTTCTACGACGGGGATACCGAGCATAGCCTGGGCGTCTTTTTTGAGTTTTCCCCCAAGGACCTGTACTTCGATCTCTGGATGGTTAGCGAGGACTGTTGCGACTGGCAGGCTGTTGGTCACGACGGTGGCATGGAGGGTTGTGGGAAGGGAGAGGGCGATTTGCAGGACAGTACTGCCACTATCTATAAAGATGAGCTGGCCTTCGTGAACCAGTTTTGCGGCTGTTTGCGCCATTGCTCTTTTGGTAGCGTCTGTTTCGCGTACACGTTGCTCGTAGGGGAGGGTGGGAGAGCGAGGGATAGCTCCTCCGTGGACGCGTTGCAGGATGCCTGCGGCTGCCAGGTCGTTGAGATCGCGGCGGATGGTGTCCTCCGAGGTATGCAGGTGAGTGATCAGGTCGGTGACGAGGACTTTGCCGTCACGCCGCAGTAGATCGATGATTACCTGTTGACGTTCCTCTTTTAGCATCGTTTCCCTCGGTTGACTTTGCGTTTTTTTGCGTGTATGCTCGATGTAGTTGCAATTTTATGCGGGTTTGCAGGAAATGTCAAGTGCTGTCGAGATGGAGAGCGAGTATGTCAGCGAGTTCTGCGCAGGAAGGTGTAAGGAGATTGCGTGCGGCGCGAGGGAGTGTGGCTGTTTTTTTCTTGTTGAATGGGGTGATCATTGCGACGTGGGTGACGCGGCTGCCGGCGGTGCAGGAACAGTTGAGGCTGAGTTCGGGACAGATCGGGCTGGCATCGTTTGGGGCGGCAGTGGGGGCGCTGGTTGCGATGAATCTGTCGGGGTATCTTGCGGCACGTTTTGGGAGTCGAGGGGTGACAACGGTAGCGACGCTGTGTCTGTGCGGGGTGCTGCCTTTGCTGGGGTTGGCGAACTCGCTACCGGCTCTTGCAGCGGCGCTGGTGCTGTTTGGGGCGAGCAATGGAGCGATGGATGTGGCGATGAATACGCAGGGGGTAGCGGTTGAGCAGGGGTATGGGCGGCCTATTCTCAATTCGTTTCACGCATGCTATAGCTTTGGTGGATTGATTGGGGCGCTGGCGGGTGGGCTAGTGGCGGCTGCCAGGATTATGCTGTTGCAGCATTTTCTGGTAGTCTTTGTCGCTGGCGTCATATTGACGATTATCTTCTCTCGCATGCTGTTGCCGCAACGAGCAGGAGAGCAGAAGGGGGGCGTAACGTTTGCGCGTCCGACACGTGCATTGCTGGCGTTGGGGCTGGTGGCGCTGTGTGCCTTATTGGGTGAAGGAGCGATCTCTGATTGGAGCGCGATTTATCTGAACGGGACAATGCGCAGCGGTGAGGGACTGGCGGCGGCAGGATTTGCAGCATTTTCGGTAGTGATGGCGCTGGGGAGAGGAGTGGGAGACTTTCTCACAGCGCGACTTGGGGCGAGGATGATGGTGCGGTTGGGTGGATTGGTGGCGGCACTGGGGCTAACGCTGGCGCTGGTTGTGCCGTGGATTCCGAGCGCGCTGCTGGGCTTTGGACTGGTGGGTGCCGGGTTTTCAGTAGTGTTTCCACTCACGCTGAGCGCGGCAGGTCGGACGACGAAGGTTGCGTCGGGGACAGCGATTGCGGCGGTCGCGACCAGTGGATATGTGGGCTTTCTGGTCGGGCCGCCGCTAATCGGTTTTGTCGCGGATGCATCGAGCTTGCGGCTCGCGCTGGGCTTTGTTGTCCTGCTGAGTTTGTGCGCTGCGGGTTTTGCAAGGGCGGTAGGTGATGACAGGAAGGGTGAGGAACCGCATGTTTTAGAAACTTCATCCATTGGTGATGCTCCAAAAGTTATTGAGCGAGTGAATAAAGATGCAGATCCAGAGAGAATTTGAGCATTTCAGGACAACACACATAACTATTCCGAAGAGAAAGATAAATCCCATTGTATAGAGCGTGTTTGGGAAGAGCGTTCTTCCGTCTACCATCCAACCAGGAATGTGGATGAGGAGGAAGAGGAGGGAAGAGAGCATGCTTGCCTGCCAGAATCCCAGCAACGCGTGCAGTTTTTGGAAAAGGAGGCCACGAAAGGGAATTTCTTCAATGAAGCCGACGAAAATGATGCCGTTGATCCAGACATCGGGGGAGAGAGCAAAATGAAATTGTGCTCCTTGAAAAATGTGCGTATACAGATTTGTAAGAAGGTAGTAGAGGATGGCGAGGCTCATCCAGAGGACACCTTTTTTAGGGGAGGTGGTAAGCTTGAGATAGCTCCAAGGATTCTCCTTTTTGATATAGTAGAGGTAGCAAAAAATAGGGACAACCCACAGGAGCAGTTTGGTGAGCCCAATGAGGTAGGGTGAGAGTGAAGCGTTCACATGACTGTTGATGTAAGGATAGAGCCAGATTGTACGCGCTATTAAGAGAACATAGAACAGGAGAAAAAAGAGCACGAAAGAGAGGGTGTGAGGTTTTGAGGGTGTTTTTACGATGTGCATCGGTGTAGAACCTTTCTGGGTTTCCCTCTTGAGAGTTTGTCGCTAATGCTGTAGAATACAGCGAGTTACCGCCTGTGTGGACACGCTCATATTTCTCTCGCATAGCAGGAAATATGAGCCAAGAGACTATTCACCAGGACATTGAAGCTCAAAAAGGACTGTCGTACCATGGCAAAGGCGACCAAGACAGTATAGCACACCTTGAACTATCCAGCCTCTCATGCTGCGTGGTTTCACGCAACTCATGTGCTCTATAACCGTGTCGTTGCCTTTTACTTTGCGATAATCAACGCTCATGAAGGACTTTTGGAACTATCTAACAAAGAAGCGTTAACTGCCCTGAACAGCTTACTCATGCGACAACTACGAATCCCGATCCGACATAAGCGATTATCGAGGTGTGGAAGAAGCCATCCGATTTTCAATCGGTGCGGAGTGTCACGAGGTGGGGGAAGCATGCTATACTACTACAAGGACTAGTAGTATCTTCTCAAAAGAGTGTGGAACTTCTGCCAAAAGATGAGTCCGTGTTTTTATCCCCTATGAGAGAATCTCAATAGACGCAAAGCAAATGTATAGAGGAGTGTTTTATCGTATGAGTGACATGCAAGAAGAGGAAACGACGATCAATACAGAGAATGCAAATGGCGCTACTGCTGTTAATGCTGCTGAGGCAGCCAGCATTGTCGGTGCCAGCACGCCTGTACCGGTTCACTTTGTGAATCGTGACCAGTTCAGCCGTGATGAGCAGGTGTGGACGGATAAGGGGAATACGGCGGCGCAACAGGGTGATTATGAGGCAGCGGCTGATGCGTTTGCGCATGCGGTGGCGTTGAGTCCGAATAATGCGCGGGCACGCTATAACCTGGCACTGTCGCAACAGTATCTTGGAGATGCGGAGACGGCGATTGCGGGGTATCGGCGGGCAATTGATCTTGATCCACAATTGATCGATGCCTATATTAATCTGGGCAATCTGTATGGTGAGATCGGGATGCATGAGGAGGCTCTGGAAACGTTTCAGCAGGCGCTGGAGTTTGAGCCGCAGAGCAGCGATCTGTATTTGAATGTAGCCGATGCGTATCGCATGCAGCATCTTTATCAGGACGCGGTGCAGGGCTACCGGCAGACGTTGCTGCTCAATCCCGACAATACGGTTGCGATTGAGAGTTTGCGCGATGTGCGTGAGCGAATCAATGAGCAGTGGCGGCATGTGATGGATCTGGAGCGGCGTATTGATGAAGATCCAGGGGATTCCGGGCGGTATGCGGAGCTTTCCAGCCAGTACCTGGATATGCGGCGCTACGATGATGCGCTCAATGCCGCGAATGCGATGCTCTCGATCGATCTGAATGGACGCTCTGGCTATGACATGCTTGCCTCTGTCTATGAGCAGATGGGGGAGCGGGACCAGGCGGCGGATATGTATACGCGGATCGTAGAGATGGACCCGAACGATGCAGATGCGTGGGAGCATCTGGGGACGTGGCGCTCGTTGCAGGGACGGAATGATGAGGCGATCGAGGCGTATCAGCGTTCACTGGCGGTTGAGCCACAGCGCTTTACAGCGAGCTTCAGCCTTGCCGAGAGCTACCTGGAGTCCGAGCGCTATGCGGATGCGCTGCCAATCTACCAAGAGCTGGTGGCCGCCTCTGATCGGGGGGAGTTGCAGGTCGATGATCTCGCCGCGGCATATGCGGGGCTTGCCGAGACGTATAACTCGTTAGGTCAGCATGATGAGGCGATTCGTACAGCGGAGGCTTTGCTGGAGCGTTCGGAGGATGATCCAGAGGGGTATTACCAACTGGCGACCGCGTATGATGGGCTGGGTCGCCACGATGAGGCGATTGAGAGCTATCAGAATGCGCTGGAAAGTGATCCACTGAATGCTGATTACTACAACGATCTTGCCGACACGTTACGTGAGACGAAACGCTATGATGAGGCGCTGGATGCGGTGCAGCAGGCGATCTCTTTGGAGCCGTCGATGATTGTCGCGTATGAGACGATGGCGCAGATCTATGAGGAGACGAATCGGACGGAGGAGGCTGAGGCGGCACGCAGTCAGGTGAGTACGTTACGCTCGCTGAGCTAGGAATATAACGGGCACGTGGTGGGGGAGCGAGACAACTGGAGGGTGTGGGGAAACAACGGGCGTGATACATCTGGCCCCTATTTTTTGCTTCATAAATGGATTGATGATTTCGGTATCCAGTAGTTTTTAGAAGAGCAAGATGATGGGGAATTTATGGGGGTGAAAGGAGGAGAGAAGCGGATGAACTCGCTTCTCTCCTCTTTTTGCTTTATTGAGGGCAAGATACAGGTGAAGTTCTCTTGACGTTTTTCTGTAAGAGGCGCTACAATGAACGCCTATTGAGCGGACGAAATTGGACGCGGTGTGTATCGCGTATGTGGAAGAGGGTTTTAATGAATCCATCTATTGCGGTGCCGATTCTGTTATGGTCGGGGTTTGGAGTTGCAGCGCTGATTCTGCTGTGGGCGGGGTTTGAGATTGTGCGGCGTGTTGTGCGCCGGAGAGGTAGTTCTTCTCGTGCTGTAAGTACCTGGGTGCCTCTCCAATCTTCTGTGGATTTTCGTAGGGAGAGTGACCATTCAAGAGATGAGGATGTTGAGTTGCATGAGGCTCGCGCGAAGGCGCAGCAGAATGGGCATTACTCATCGAGTAAGAGGAGACGATAAGTTGTGGTGGTGGGTGTGATAATGGGATTTGGGTTTTGCGATGAATCGCAGCGGACGCGATAAAATCGGGTCCCTATTTCACGAGCAATGGATTATGGAAGCAGGATTTTTGAGTGTTTGTAATTTATTTGATGTAGTTCTTGCGGGAAAATAGGTATTGATAAAATAGGAGTATGTGTTTTTATGATAGAGAATGATGAAGTGCGTTCATTTGAGGAGCGGATACGGCAGGGGGCGGAGGGAGCGGTTCAGTGTATGGGGGTGCAGGGGCAGGATCGTGTGTTTATTCTGACGGATGCTGCGTGTGAGCATATCGGGCGGGAGATTGCTCGTATTGCGCGTGGACGGGGAGCTGAGGTGTATGTGCGGAAGCTCGAAGAGTATGGTGAGCGTCCATTGACGGTGTTTCCTGAGCGGTTGCGCGAGGAGTTGCGCGAGTCCATGCCGACGGTGACGTATTATGTGGCGACCGCGCAGCCGGGCGAGATTGGCTTTCGTATTCCGCTTTTGCCTTTTCTGGTGAAAGAGCTTAAGGTGCGCCATGGCCATATGATTGGGATCGATGATACGCTAATGGTGGAGGGGATGTGTGCCGATTATGATGAGGTGTATGCGCTGACGTACCGTGTGTATGAGCTGTTGCGCAATGCTCGTACCATTCATGTTACATCGGAAAAAGGGAGTGATGTGACGGCGACGTTCAATCAGGATTGGAAATGGATTCCCTGTCATGGACGCTACTGGGAGCAGGGGGAGTGGGGGAATCTGCCTGAGGGGGAGGTGTTTACGACGCCGGCGACGGTTGATGGGGTGCTGGTGTGTGATGTGCTGGGCGATTACTTTTCTGAGAAGTACGGTGTGTTGCAGCATCCGCTGGTTCTGAGGGTGAAGGATGGGTATGTGACGGAGGTGACGAGCGAGGATACGGAGGTGGCGCAAGAGGTACGGGAGTATCTGTTCTCTGTTCCCAATGGTAATCGTGCGGGTGAGTTTGCGATCGGGACGTTGACGAGTCTGAAGCGGTTGGTGGGGAATTTGTTGCAGGATGAGAAGATGCCAGGGTTGCATGTAGCCTTTGGCAATCCATATGCGGAGTTCACGGGTGCGAATTGGACGGCGTCGATTCATGTTGATGTTATTCCCGCGCGCTGTACGATAGAGGTGGATGGGCGGGTGATTATGCGCGATGGCGAGTTTGTGTTTTAGCCCATTCATGGGCTATTTTCTTGTAAGTGATGAGATGTTTTGTGCGCAGAATGCGCACAAAACATCTCATCACTTACAACACTTTTCGTGTCGTAGGCGCGAGTATACAACAGAGAATGAGAACGCTCTGGTCTTGTTGTGGGTTGGCGTTGACATTAGGCGAGCGCGTTGATTACAATTGGGACAGGTGCCGGTAGCTCAAGGGGTGAGCAAGCAAGTAAGCGAATTTTATGAATTGGAGCGAGACAAGCGCGCTCACGCGCCGTTCGACGAGGAGGAGCGGGGCATGACCATCGCTCGGGGACAACATCTAATAGGGAGAACGCTGGGTTCTTGCGTGCTCGAAAGATTGCTTGGCTACGGTGGGTCCAGCGCTGTTTTTCTGGCTCGTGAGGAGCAGCCGGAACGAGATGTAGCGGTCAAAGTCTTTTTGCCTCGTGCGGGTAAGGGGAGCCGTGAGTACAATGCGTTCTATCGGCGCTTTCTACGGGAGGCGAAGGCGGCGAGTGCGCTGGCTCATCCCAATATTCTTCCGATCTACTCATATGGGGAGCAGGATGGGCTTCCCTATATTGTCATGCCCTATGTGCCTGGTGGAACGCTTTCGCAGTATATAGCGGGTCGAGGGCCGCTCTCGTTGTTGGAGGCGCAGTGGTACCTTGAACAACTGGCAGCGGCGCTGGATTATGCACATCAGCATGGGTGTGTGCACTGTGATGTGAAGCCGGCGAATATGCTGCTGAACAGTGAGGGGCGTGTGCTGCTCTCAGACTTTGGGATTGCGCATCTGCTGGAAACGGCTGAGGGGGCAGAGATAACGCAGGTGCGAGATGTTGAGCCTGTCTTTGGCACACCGGACTATATCTCGCCGGAACAGGCGCTTGGCCGTACGCTTGATGGACGGTCAGATGTCTACTCGCTTGCGGTGACACTGTTTTTTCTGCTAGCGAAGCAGCTTCCTTTTACGGCTGATTCAATGATTGCGCTGGCATTGCAACATGTGCACGAGGCACCGCCATCATTAGCGTTGTTGCGGGCTGATGTCACGCCTGCGCTTGATCGGGTCATGCATAAAGCGCTGGCAAAAGATCCAGAGGAACGTTATCAGACAGCGAGTGCGTTCTGCGCCGCCTTCATTGCAGCCGCCGCCGCTGGTAATCGTGCTGAGAATGCAGGATCAGTGCATGAAGAGGAGGCGATGAAGCGGCAAGCACCTTTTATCGCAGCACAGCCTATCGTGCGTGTGAAGCCAATCGTCTCTTCTCACACGCAACGCATGCGCACCGCGTTACTGATTATGGCCTGTCTGGTTTTGCTTGTCACACTACTGCTGTTGTTCTGGTATGCGGCACGAGGCCTGGCTAGCACAGCACATCGTCCTGTCGCGCCTGCTGGAGCGACGCCAGGGCAACATGTGGTTGTTGACCAGTTAACACATGAAGATAACTGGCCGCAGAGCGGAACGTTTTTTTTCAGTGATAAGCCACAAAGTTCACACAGTTATCACGTGGTGAACAAGTCGGCGAGCAATGCCGCGCTTGCTCCCTACTATAATCACGTGTACCAGAATTTTCGCTTGCAGGTGACGATGGAGGAGGTGCAGCAATCAAGTGGTGCGTTGGATTACTATGGCATTTTTTTTCGTGCCTCCGATGATGAGGCACATTACTACCTGTTCGAGATCTCGCCACACAATGAGAAGCGGTATCTGCTGACGCGTTACGATGGTGGGATGGTCACCACGCTGCAAAGTGGGATTGAACCTGCGCTGCGGGATGGTACAGGACAGACGAACACGTTGCAGGTAGAGGCACGAGACCGCAACTTCTCGCTTTCGCTCAATGGAAAGTCTGTGCTCAACGCTGTGAACGATTCCTCGCCGCATCCATTGCTAAAGGGCCAGGTGGGGCTGTACGTTGAGGATCAGGATTGTGAGGTGGCGTTTTCGCACCTATCGATTGAGAGCTTGCCGTGAGTTTCCTTTCCTATTGCGCGAAAGATATTGTTCTGGCCCAGGTTTTGATGTGTGAGCTAAGGCTATTTGGGCAATGAGGCAGATGAATATGGCAAAAGAATACGATGCGATTGTCATAGGTTCGGGGCCGAACGGGCTGGCGGCGGCGATTGTGCTGGCGCAAGCAGGGCGAGCGGTGCTGGTCGTGGAGGCGAAGGAGACGATTGGTGGCGGGATGCGTACGCAGGAACTCACGCTGCCGGGCTTTGCGCATGATGTATGTTCGGCGATTCATCCGCTTGGGTATGCCTCGCCGTTTTTTCGGACGTTGCCGCTTGAGGAGTATGGGTTACGCTGGGTGCATCCTCCGGTTGCAGTGGCACATCCACTGGATGATGGGAGCGCGCTATTACTGGAGCGTTCGATAGAGGAGACGGCAAGTACGCTATGGGGGGATGCGGGCGCATACAGACATTTACTGACGCCATTGGTGAAGAACGTGGATGCGATTAGCGCTGCTTTTCTGGGTCCGTTGCGTCCGGCTATGCTGCGTGCTCCTCTGGCGATAGCGCCCTTTGGGCTAGCTGCGTTATGTTCGGCTGAGGTATTGGGACGGCTGTGGTTTCGTGGGGAACGTGCACGCGCTCTACTGGCAGGATTATGTGCACACTCGATGCTACCGTTGGACTCGATAGCGAGCGCGGCTCCAGGGCTGATGCTGGCACTGGCTGGGCATGTGGAAGGATGGCCGTTGCCACGCGGCGGCTCACAGAACCTTGCCAATGCACTCGCCGCGTATTTTCAGGCGTTGGGAGGGGAGATTCAGACGGGCTATGAAGTGACGGATATCGATGAACTGCCGAAAGCAGGAGTGGTGTTCTTCGATGTAACACCACGTCAGCTTGTGCGGATCGCGGGGAAGCGTCTACCGGAAGGGTATAAGAGACAGTTGCAGCGCTATCGCTACGGGCCTGGCTCCTTTAAGATTGATTATGCTCTGGATGGGCCAATTCCCTGGCGTGCACGAGATTGTTTCCTGGCTGGAACGGTGCACCTGGGTGGGACGTTTGAGGAGATTGCCCTGTCTGAACGGCAAGTGTCACAGGGTGTTGCACCGGAGCGACCGTATGTACTGGTAGCGCAGCAGAGCCTGTTTGATGCGACGCGTGCTCCTGAGGGGAAGCATACAGCGTGGGTGTACTGTCACGTGCCCCATGGCTCCACGTTTGATATGACAGAGCGGATTGAGCAGCAGATAGAGCGTTTCGCACCAGGATTTCAGCAACGTGTGCTGGCACGTGCGATAAGTGCCCCGGCTGATCTGGAACGGTATAACGCGAACTATATCGGGGGAGATATTAATGGTGGGGCACAGGATATCCTGCAGCTTTTTACGCGTCCGGTGGCGCGGCTGAATCCGTATAGTACGCCGGCGAGGGATATCTTTATCTGCTCCTCTGCCACACCACCAGGAGGCGGTGTGCATGGCATGTGTGGATATTTTGCGGCGCAGGGTATAAGGAAAGCCTAGCATGACCCATCTCGATCAGCACAACCTCGCTTGCCTAGAACCGTTCACGGTGACATACCCAAGTTGTGGCATCTCCTTGCGAGGCTATCTGTTGCAGCCTGAGGGATCTGGCCCGTTTCCTGCTGTCCTGTTTGAGCATGGAAGTTCTGGCTTGCTACCCTCTCATATTCCGGGCGTGAAGGCATTGCAGAGCATGGGCTATGCTGTTTTCGTTGCGCTGCGTCGCGGGCACCATGGCAATGCTGGTCCTAACTGGCTCTCACTGGCTCTCCTAAACCCCTATGATGAGCGGTGTTACTGGCTTGCCGTCTCTCTTCTCTATTTTATCAGCACATCAGAGGCTTACAGGCCGAGAGGATGCAGCGAAGGCTCTGAAATTCTGAACAGCGTGATGATGAGTTGAGAAGCAGTTGGAACGAGCATTAAGAGCAAGGCGTTCTGTTCTATCCACGAGAGAATCGTAAAATTCGAGGACTGCATCATCCCACCCCATCAGATAGATTGCGCTCAACTCAAGTGAATTGTCAAACCGGAGCGCCACGCCTATTTTTGGCTGGGCAAGAAGCCGGACACATTCACTCTTCGTCCAAAATGCATCAAGATAAAGCGATCGTTTGAAGAACACAAGCACCCATCGTTCTCCCAATCGGGCCAGACGCTGTTCTCCCGCAGCCTGCCGCCTCGCTTCAGCGTCTTCGTAGGGACCAGCATTCATGGCGTCCGCT
>DAOUDD010000133.1:0-4694 GCA_034431765.1 Ktedonobacteraceae bacterium
ACTGTCCTGTACATCATTGCCTTAGGACTCTACGAACTCTTCATTGACATCGATCTGCCTGTGCTCCCCTGGCTTGTCATTACGAGCCTCGACGACCTCAAGGCGAAGCTCACCGGTGTCATCATCGTTCTGCTTGCTGTGACCTTCCTCGCCAATGTCGTCAATTGGAATGGCAGTACCAATATTCTCGCCCTCGGCCTGGCCGTTGGACTCGTTCTCTTCGCTCTTGGCTATATCCTCAATACAGGTAAAAAAAATAAACCTTCGGGACAGCAAGACCATCCCGAAGATGAGTGAGTCTTCCTCCTACGCCTGGAGATTGAGTAAGAAGCGAGTCGCCGGCCCTTGAGACCCGCAAGAAACGCTCTCTTCACTCCTCCTCGGTTTCGCCACTCTCTTTCTGAATATACTGATGCCCACAGTTAAAACAGTAGTGAAAGTACGTTGGAGACTTTGCCTGACAACGCGGACAGGTAAGACCTTGCTCATCTTCCGCAACCAGGGTTGTCGCTTCCGCAGGTACAGAGGGCAAGACTTCTTTTTGTTCGCTGATCGTCTGAAGCGTCTGGATCGTCTGCGCACGCACCCTCTCAAGATTAGCCCCCAGGCTCTTCAGCACCCCTGCCGCAATCCCCTCTCCCTCATGTACCAGCCCTAAAAGCAAATGCTCGGTCCCAACAGTTGTCTGATTCAAGCGTTGAGCCTCATCAACAGCCAGTTGAATCACCTTCTTAGCGCGTGGGGTAAGCCCAAACTGCCCCCCAAGGACGCGCTCACCACGCCCAATAATAAACTCAACAGCCTCACGCACTTTGCTCAGCTCAATGCCCAGCTTATTAAGAACCTGAGCTGCAATTCCCTGTTCCTCACGTATCAGGCCCAGCAAAAGATGCTCCGTCCCAACGTAGTTATGCCCGAAACGCTCTGCCTCCTCTTGAGCTAAGGCCAGAGCACTTCGCGCGAGTTGGGTGAACTGATCAAAGCGGTCCACAACTTCCGTTGGAGTCATTTGCTTCCCTTGCAAAATCTTCGTTATCAACAGCGAAAATGGATTAGACCCGGCCTTAGGAAAACCGCTCTCACCCTCTTTAGGACGAGCAGCAATCCGTTGCCGCTGTAGATACTCTTGCAGATCAGCGGGAGCGACTCGATAGTCAGCACCTATACGATAGGCCGAAAGCTCTCCCTTATTCACCAGACGCCGTACAGTAACCGGATCAACATGCAACAGCTCTGCAACCTCCTCCGAGGTCATCAATTTCTCCATGCTTTCCTCTCTTTTTCGTTCTTACAATTCTCTAAAAACTATCTATCACTAATAATTCTATACGATCTAAAGACTATTATGCATTACTTTCCGCACAATTACAAGCCCTGGGTTCACATGCGCAAGAGGGGAGATTTTCTCTTCCAGGCATTCCATTATCGAATCATTCATAAGGATATTGTACTGAATTGAGGATGAAAACGTTGGAGAGATGGTGGAAATGCACGTCCATTCTTTATAGAAACGTCTCTTGTTCAAGGAGGAAATACAGGATGAATCTCCATAATCACCTCTCTCTCGATACAGCAAAAGAGGGAATGACAGCCGAAGCAACTGCACTACGAATAGCGGAATACCAGGCGCTGAGAGAAGAAGTTATCAAACGATTGGAGTTTATGTATCAAATCAATGCTTTAGCCCTGGTGGCTCCAGGTGCAATATCCGCCTTTGGAATATCGACCTCGAACGCTCTCTTGTTTTTCATCTACCCTATCCTGGCTTTTATTCTGGCCGTGCTGTGGTCTCAACACGATAGACGCTGTCGAGAAATTGGCTATTACATTTGTACCTGTATTGAGCCTCATTTCGACATGTACGGCCTGAAGCACGGTGGATGGGAGCACTACATGCAACGAACGAGGACAAAGCATAAACGATTTGATCTTGATTCCGTCTGGGCTGCGCTTGGTATTTTCGTTGGGACCGAAGTGCTGGCAATAGGTATTGGTATACAGACGGCCTGGCACACAGGTACACTTTTTCTGCCTATAAACGTAATCTTCGGCGTTTTTGCTCTTCTGGCAATGGTTTCGACAGCATACAGATTGCTGGCCTCTTATCACCATGAGGACAGAATTCAGAAGTTTATAGAAGAACAGGCCATCATGAACTCGAAGCGCTGTGTGCATGTGTGAAACAAAAAAACTACGGCGGTAATCTTTCCTTGCTGAGCTTTTCCTCGAGAGGCCAGGGTAGGAAGCATGACGGGTAAACACCAGCGGAACTCTGCTTGGGAAAATGGCTCCCGGCTCTCTATCCGCTTCTTCCATCCCGCGCTTGAAAAGAGGATGTCCCGCTTCTTTCAGAGCGATACCTCACTGATGGAGGCAAGACCGGGAGAACAGCCTCATCGCTTCACGCGCTGCTTGCTTCTGCAGGTCTACATGGCCAGCGGAATGGTGGAAACGCGCACCGACACCCTCTCAATATGGGCACGCCTGCCTCTCGCCGGTTTCAGCGCTTCTCCAAACGCTCGTAGGGGAGACGGCTAAAGGTCTCCTTTTCTTGCATTTTTCAAATTTTTATTGTATCATCATATTCAAGATCGTTCTAAAATTTTGTAACGAAGGGCGTTTTTATGACGAGAGCTGACTTGATTCTCCATCCGGTCAGGATGCGCGTGATTCTCGCTTTAAACAGCCGAACACTCACACCCAAACAACTTGCCGCTGAGTTGAAAGATGTGGCTCCGGCGACCCTCTATCATCATCTCAACCTGCTCACCGATGCCGGGGTCACTCAGGTCGTTGAAGAGCGTCTTGTCCGTGGCACCTTACGCGAAAAGGTCTATACGCTCGCAGAAGCCCCAGATCTCCTGAATCCTGATGAGATCGCTCATGCCTCGAAAGACGAGTTGCAGCAATGCTTTCTCGCCTTTGTTTCGAAGATCATCGGTGACCATGCTCGTTACCTCGATCTCAAAGAAGGCAGCTATTATACAGATGCCGGATATCACCAGAACGTTGTCTACTTAAGCGATGAAGAGTTTGTCCAATTTAGTCAGGAGATCAACGCTGCCCTGTTGCCCTGGCTCAAACAAGAGTCTGCTCCTGGTCGCCGCCGACATCTGCTTACCACCATTCTCATTCCCGAACTGGAAAGTGAAAGGCCCGAAAACGATGAGAACCACCCCATCAGCATCTCTTGAAAGACAGAAATGAGGCGACAGGATGTTCTGTTTCTCCTGGTCTGAATATGCTCTTTTGTGCGGCGCAGCGTTGCTGGGCATCGTCTGCGTCACGCCCTACACACTAGAGTTGAGCCGTGATGCGCTCAAAAAGGCGCAAGAGCGGATGCACCGGCCCCTGTGGGTGCTCGCGCTTCTTCAGGGTGCGCAGAGCTTCGTCCTGATGGGAGCCGCGACCGGCCTGGGATTGCTCCTCGCGCATCATATCGGCCTGAGCGTGCCGTTGCTTGAGGGTCTGCTTGCAGGCAAGTCGGTGACGGCTCAGGCACAGGCGATCATCGTGCCAGCACTGATCTTGGGTGTAGCTCCCGCTGCGGTCCTACTGTTGTTGGAGATCACCGTATTCTGGCCACGCCTGCCGCAGGTCATGCGCACCACGTTTCCGATCCCCGCCCTGTGGAAACGCTTCCTGGCGTGCTTCTACGGTGGCATCGCTGAGGAGCTGCTGTGCCGCTTGTTCTTGCTCTCGCTCTTGGCCTGGCTCATCGGCCTGGCCTGGCATATGCCTGACGGCAAACCAGCGCTGGGGGTATTATGGCTCGCCAACATCCTGGCGGCGGTCATTTTTGGCCTGGGTCACCTGCCGACTACGGCCTCGTTGGTCAAGCTGACGCCCTTGTTGGTCGGGCGTGCCATTCTCCTCAACGGCGTCACTGGAGTCGCCTTCGGCTATCTCTTCTGGCAGTATGGCCTCGAAGCGGCGATGCTGGCCCACTTCACCGCTGATCTCGTGCTGCACATCATTGGAGATTCCATTGCGAAAGCAATACGTGCAGCGGAGGCAAGAGCGCAGGGATGAGTGGGTGTTCCTCCGAAAATGTGTACCCGGCTTCGATATGGCGTAATGGAGGAAATGGTGAGGAGTCTCTGTGTTCAGAGATCCAACTGTTTGGTTTTTACTTGTTCTTGAAAGAGTTGCAGAAATGAATATAGCTTGGCCCCTTTTCTTCCTCATCTGTGGGACGTTGTTTGCCATCATGCTCGTCCTGTTCTGGCATCCGAAGTTGTTGAGGACACCCATGAGGACATCCTCTGATTGGGAGCGCACCCATCCCGTTTTCCGCAATGATGATCGATACTGGTATGCAGGCTCCTTTTACAACAATCCCGACGATCCTGCGTTGTTTGTTCCCAAGCGTTTCGGTTTCGGGTGGACCTTGAATTTCGGCCACCCTCAGGCCAAACTGTTCCTGATCACGCTCCTGGGGCTGCTGTTACTGCTGGGGGTGGCGCTGCCTCTGATGGTGGCTCTTTTCGGAGGTGGGAGCATGCACCCATCTGGCTGTCACACTTTTGGATGCCTGCCGTAGCACATCTTCAAGGAAAAAGCGAACACACCAATCGGTACATGATGGATGGAAGCCAGAATGATCTCACATCATTTTGCCTAGGATTTCTCTCGTTGCGCATCCCGTAGAAAGAAGGAAACAAAAGATGCTTGAAATACCTCCAACCACACCA
>DAOUDD010000134.1:0-34247 GCA_034431765.1 Ktedonobacteraceae bacterium
TCCTCTTCCTCCCGCTTTTTCTCCTGTTGTTGTTGCATGTGCCCCTGTTGTTAATCTCCTCTTCTTGGAGGAAGCTCTACTCATTTGCCTTCTAGAAATTTATCCTCTTACCGTCTCTCTCTCCCTTTTTAATGGGATGACTATAACGCTCAAAGCGTAGCAATAAAGGATGTGCTCGTGGACAAACATATTGATGAGTTGCAAATACCTGTGCCTGGAACAAATGAAGCTCAAAGAACGGATAAAGGACGCCATGATCTGAAAGTGCTCTCCTCTATTGCACAGCAGGTCTGCCTTGCGCTGCATACGATGGAGCAGCCAGAGGGGGCTGAGCCGCCGGTCCTCTATGCGCTCAGTATGAAGCAGCGTTACCTGCGGATCGCGCTATATAATGTTCCGGAGTTGTGGCGGAGACAGCAGCTTGCATTTGTCGGTTTTGTAAGTGGTCGGCAGACAGCAGCCCCACCACATATTGTAGAGGAAATCCATCGTACTGACGCGAAATTGGTTCAAGCGCTTTCTGGGATATCCGGGCTGCTTGCGTACGCATCGCTGGAACTGCGTGCTGGAGCATGGTATAACCTGGTTGTGTTGAATGGTGCGGACGTACGGAGTCAGCTCAAGGGTCTGCCTATTCATTCGTATGCCTCACAGATGCTGGCTCCACAGTACTACGAGTGGATACGGCTGCACATGGGAAGAATGCCTGATGGGCTGGCAAGCAAGATGTTGGTGCTAGAGAAAACGAAGCACTACACTTTTCAGCAGAGTGGACAGACGTTTCACATGCAGGAACGGATGTATTAGCCTTAGCGAAAGGAGAGGTATATCTATGGAAATTCGTCCTTTACCCGCGCTACGTTTCGCGAACTTTCTCTCTCCGTTATTGCAGAGCACGTATGAAGCAGTTGCCGCGTATGCAGGCCTACAGTTGGGGCGAGCGATTACGTTTCATACAGGTCAAGATTTAGAGGAGTTTGCGAGCGGAGAGGCAGATGTTGGTTTTGTGTGCGGGCTGCAATATGTGCGCATGAAGGAGATGGAGCAGTATTCGGTAGAACTTCTGGCCGCTCCAATTCTGTACGGGAAACAGTATCAGCAGAAGCCGATCTACTACTCTGCCGTTGTTGTGCGTAGCGATAGCACATTTCTCTCTTTTGCTGACCTGGCTGGATGCACCTGGGCCTACAACGAGCGGACTTCCCATTCGGGCTGGAATCTAGTCTCTTTCAGCCTTTTAGTGCGTGGTCTCTCCCTGGCATATTTTGGCGAAGAGCTTGCATCGGGTTCGCATCTCAATTCTTTACAGATGGTACTGGATGGGCGAGCGGACGCAACGGCAATAGACTCACATGTGCTGGATGTCGCTTTGCAGCGCAATCACGCTCTCGCAATGCGCGTGCGTATCATTGAACTGCTTGGCCCTTCTCCTATTCCACCTATAGTTGTGCGTAAAACACTCTCGGTTGAGCTGAAACAACGATTGGCATTTGCGTTCTTCCAGATGCACAATGATCCTCGTTTCGCCTCCTTTCTATGGGATGGACACATCCAACGCTTTGCACCGATTGCCGATGAGCAGTACGATGTTATTCGCGGGATGTTGCGTAGGGTAGAGGCGCGTGAACTCGGCGTGTGTTAGAGGTTGGTGGAAAGCGAGCCAGGCAGGGATGCTACTTGAGAATTTGTGGACCTGATTATGCTGGAGAGGTGATACAATGGAACAATCACCTTGAAGGAAGGGGACACTACTCGAATGACGACGAAAGATACACAAACTCCGCACAGTGCAGAAGTAACAACTGATCCCGCGCTGAAAACAACTGTTATTTCTCTCTTTTATCGTGATAAGGCTGATGAGAAGCGAAATATTGTAATCTCTATTGCACCTGATTTGGGCAGCAATATGTTTCGCTTTCGTGTGGGTAAGCACGATGTAATCTATTGTGATCAGAGCACACTTCTGCAACGAGGCTTCACGGGAAATTTTGTGCTGTGGCCACTGCCGAATCGCATCCGTGATCAGCATTACACTTATCAGGAAAAAAGCTATTCGTTAACTGATATTGCGCGCGTGCAAGGTGATCCGGTGCTGATTCATGGCCTGGTATTTGATCAAGTGTGGCAATACGAAGAGCCAGTAATTGGGCCTGAGTCAGCGAGTGTCACAACGTATATTGACATCAATGAGCAGAGTCCTCATTATGCAGGATACCCCTTTGATAGCCGCTTCTCCCTGACCTACACATTGACGAAAGATGGAGTTGAGATTACCTATCGTGTGCAGAATCGAGGCGAAGAAATGTTACCTTTTGGTTTTGCACTGCACCCTTATTTCTCAACACTTTCAGGCAGGGAGCAGACACGTGTTACCTTGCCTGCCGACCGTTTGATGGAGGCAGACAGAGCGTTGCTACCTACCGGGAAAGTGCTGGAACTGAATGGCATTATGTACGCGATGTACGACCTACGCTCGCCAACGCCCATTGACCATCTGAAGCTCGACCACGTTTACACACAGCTTCATCAAGGGGAGCCAGCAGTAATCGAGTATCCTGAGCAAGGCATGCGGCTTGCGATTTCGGGGAGTGAGGACTTTACGCATGTGGTAATCTACGTGCCAGTGCAAGAACCCTTCTTCTGCCTTGAGCACCAGACCTGCTCGACTGACGCTGTCAATTTGCATAATCAAGGACCTGAACTGAGAGAGTTGGCACATCTACTGGAAGTAGCTCCAGGTGAATCGTCTAGCGGTTCGCTTCATTACACCATTCAACCTCTTTAGCTTTGACGCGATTTTTCAGCTTGCAGAGGGAGTCATAAGCCAAATCCTCCGCAAGCTTGCTGATACAGAAATAGCTACTTCGTCTTGCGGTACGCATCTCCAAACAGTTTTACCGAAAGCGCTGTAGTTCGCTGAGAGCTGGTATTTTTCTTCTCACTTCCCCTTGCACAAGCACCTCTGCACAGTGTACTATGCCAAGCAGCAGAGCGAGCGGAGGACGATAGGGTGAAAAAGGTGAACGTTTCCGTTGTGATTGATGCTCTATGCTCAAGTTTTTGATCAGCGGTATTCTTTTTCATGCAAGAGGAAGTATATGCATATACAGCAGGCGAGATCAGCCTACGTTATCAGTGATATACACGGTGAACTACGCGCATTGCACAAATTACTACGTCAGCATAAGCTAATTGATGGGCATGAACATTGGAGCGGTGAGAGCAAGGTGCTCTGGTTTCTCGGAGATCTGGTAGATCGAGGGCACGATAGCATTGGGGTGCTTGATCTGGTGATGCGTTTGCAGGAGGAGGCGAAGGCTGCTGGCGGGGAGGTGCATTGCCTGCTTGGAAATCATGAGATGCTGCTGCTAGCCGCATACCAGTTCGGGCGGCGTTCGACTGGATTGAGCAGTAACTTTATCACAAAGTGGCGGCGTAACGGCGGACATCGCGAGGATCTGGCAAAGCTGACAAAAGCGCATTTCGACTGGCTGACAGCTTTGCCCGCTATGGCAACGATCGCGTCACATCTGTTGATCCATGCAGACGCCACGTTCTACACACGTTATGGGCGCTCGGTAACGGAGGTAAATGAAACCCTCTCCAATCTGCTCAAAAGGAGCGATGCGCTAGCCTGGGAAGAACTACTGGAAGAGTTTGCGATGCGTGGCATATTTAATCATAGCCTGGCGGGAGAAGAGTTTGTCTCGCGCTTTCTCACTATTTTTGGTGGCACATGTATTATCCACGGTCACACACCCATCACGCTCATGAGCAAAGTACCTGCAAAAAAGGTGCAAGAGCCATGGGTATATGCGCATGGGCGTTGCATTAACGTTGATGGGGGCATGTTCCTGGGGGGTCCAGGAGTGGTGCACGAAATACCACTTTCGCAAGACACATCCGTCGAAAGTCCTGTTGATGGCTTCCAATTAGTGGAAAGAGTCAATGAAGAACTTGACAAATCACAAAAGATTGAGTAATATGCAAGAGGATCGCATTACTGAGCATTCAGAAACGATGCTATATTAATCTCCTGTTGGTCTGAATGACCAGTAATAGTAATGTACTTCTATAAGGGAAGGAAGGGTACCATGTACGCTCATTTTAACGAATCCTCTACCACTTCCACTCGTTTTGCCAATTCCTCGCGACCGACAATGCCGACGAGTTCTATTCCGGCAACATATACATGGTCGAAGCGAGGCGCATAGCGATGGCGCGAGAGCCTTATGAAGTATTCGAGCATACGGCTGATGTGGGAATACACGCGTATGGGCGGACACTTGCAGAGCTATTTATTCATGCCGCGCAAGGAATGGAGAGCCTGCTAGTCTGTCCTGATATGGTACGTGTTGTCACACAGCGTGAGATCACGGTAGAAGGCCACGATACTCTCTCTCTCCTTATTGCGTGGCTGAATGAGCTGATCTTCCTGTTTGATACAGAATACCTCCTCTTTCGCGACTTCGAGCTTCTCTCGCTGAACGAAACAGCCCTGACTGGCCGTGCACTTGGCGAACGCTATGATCGTGAACGACACGAATTGAGCAGCGCGCTAAAGGCCGCGACCTGGCATGAAGCGGCCGTTGTGGATACAGCAGATGGATATAGCGCTCGTATCATCTTCGATCTCTAGCACATTGGCGCAAAAAGCCAGAAGAGTGGTAGAAGTGCATTTCCTTTTCAACAAGAAATCCTGACACGACGCGATTTTGCTCTTCTGTCCCCTTTTTGGGTGTTTTACTGCTGAGATTAAGTACCTGTGATTACATCTGTCCTTTTTTGTCTGTATTCGCGTGACTTCTTATAGCCAAATAGAATAGTTCCTTTCAGAGATACAAAATGGAGGTACAACATGAGCAGCCTAATTGTTCCTGTGACCACAATAGAAGAGATTACTCCACATCCAAATGCAGACGCGCTCGAACTGGCTCATGTACTGGGTTGGCAGCTTGTCGTGAAAAAAGGCGAGTATGCAGTCGGCAACAAGATTGTCTACTTTCCGATCGACGCAGTGTTGCCGTTAGATGTGAGCGAGCGCTTTGGAGTGACGAAGTACCTGAGTAAGCAGCGCATTCGCTGTGCCAAACTACGTGGCGAGCCATCATTCGGCCTTGCCGTTCCACCAGACGATCAGAGCTGGCAGGTTGGCATGAACGTTGCTGAGTACTACCGGGTGCATAAGTACGAGCCACCTCTACGTGCAGTTCAAGGTGACGCGGAGCAGGAGCACCCCCTGTTCCTGGAATACACCGATATCGAGAATATGCGCAACTTCCCTGACATCTTTGCCGATGGCGAGACAGTCGTGCTCACTGAGAAGATTCACGGCACGCAGGATCGCCTGGGGATAGTCGAAGGCGAGTTCATGGCCGGTTCAAAGGCATTGCGCCGCAAACGGCCAGAGGATGACCGGTTCGAGACCAGCATCTACTGGTTCCCATTATCGCTGCCCCCAGTACGTCATCTCCTGGAGTCGCTGGCAAAGTCCTATCGGCAGGTTATGCTGTTTGGTGAGGTATACGGTAGCAAGATCCAGTCATTTCACTATGGAAACAAGGGAACGCTGGGCTATCGGGCCTTTGATCTGCTGGTTGATGGACACTACATTGATTGGCCTGATTTTGTTGCCACCTGCCAGCAATTCGGAGTTGAGACTATTCCAGTCGTTGCCACAATTCCATTTAGCTTGAGTGAGGTCAAACGGCTAAGCGAAGGGAAAACGCTGTTGATAGAGAAGGACGCTCATATACGCGAGGGGCTGGTGGTCAAACCGCTTCAGGAGCGCACGCATCCAAAGCTTGGGCGTGTCGTTCTCAAATACGTGAGCGATTCCTACCTGTTCGGCGAGAAAACCGATTACACAGATCAATAAATAAAACTGCTAGTATTACAATGGCGTATCACTGCTAATGAGTATGGTTTCACCATAGTTAATAAGGCATAGGAGAAGATCTCGCATCCTCCTCCCGTTGCCATTGTGTTACTAGCAATAGATAAAGGAAAACAAACATGGGCGAGAAGATCCCGTTAGAGCGTATCGACCCGAATCGCTGGCGAATTCCGACACGCTACAATGCCGCAATGCGTGTTCCCGGCGTAGTATATGCCGATGACGAATTGATTGAGCTGATGAAAGAAGATAATGCTCTGCAACAGGTGGTGAACGTAGCGACCTTGCCGGGCATTGTGGGACATTCACTCGCCATGCCCGATATCCACTGGGGCTATGGCTTTCCCGTTGGCGGTGTCGCAGCAACGGATGCGCAGGATGGAGTGATCTCTCCGGGTGGAATAGGCTTTGACATCAACTGCGGTGTACGCCTGCTAGCAACAGAACTGCTGCGAGACCAGGTAAAGGGCCAGGTGGATAGGCTTGCCGATGAACTCTTCACAAAGCTACCCTCAGGAGTAGGTGGCGATGGCATGCGCAAGCTCACAAAAGACGAGATGCACGCTGTTATGCAGCGTGGCTCCGCGTGGGCAGTCGAAGAGGGCTACGGCATCCCCGAAGATCTGGATGTAACCGAAGAGAATGGCTGCCTGGCTGGGGCGAATCCCGATGCAGTCAGCGTAAAAGCTGTCCAGCGCGGTATCAGTCAGCTTGGCAGCCTGGGATCGGGAAATCACTTCTGTGAAGTGCAGGTCGTTGAGCATATCTATGATGCTGAGGCCGCGAAAGCGTTGGGAATAGGGCAGAAAGGGCAGATAGTCGTCACTATCCACTGTGGCTCGCGCGGCTTTGGACATCAGATTGCGGAAGACTATATTGGACTTGCAGAGTCGAAGCAGTCGGAGTATGGCTTCAAGCTCGTCGATCGCCAGCTGGCCTGCCTGCCATTGAAATCAGCAGAGGGGCAAGCTTACCTGAGTGCGATGGCCTGCGCCGCCAATTTCGCCTGGGCCAATCGACAGTTGCTCATGCACGGAGTACGTCAGGCCTTCACAAGCGTGTTTGGGCGTAAGGCACGAGCGAAGGATCTGCCGATGGTCTATGATGTCTGCCACAACATCGCTAAGATAGAAGAGCACGGGGTCAACGGCAACGTGCAACGTGTCTGTGTCCACCGCAAAGGTGCAACGCGCGCATTTCCAGCCGGCCATGAAGCGATCCCTGAAAAGTACCGTGCCGTCGGTCAACCAGTGCTTATTCCAGGTGACATGGGACGCTACTCCTTCGTGCTCGTAGGCGCACAGGGATCGATGGAGCAGAGTTTCGGTACCTGTTGCCACGGTGCTGGTCGTCGTCTGAGCCGCACTGCCGCGAAGAAGGCAATGGATAGCAAGAATCTGCTCAGATACCTGGATCGGCAGGGTGTCACCGTGCGCGTGCACAGCAAGAACCTTTTAAGTGAGGAAGCGCCGCTTGCATACAAGGATGCTCAAAAAGTCGTTAATGTGGTACACAACGCAGGACTGGCAAATCTGGTGGCGCGGCTGACGCCGTTGGTGGTTGTGAAGGGGTAAGATGTGAAGGCGATGCACGTTTTCATGTAGCGCCTTCACAGAAGAGAACGTTGTGACTGTGCATACTTTCCTGGTGTGCAACCTGTTACGCGCTTGAACGTTTTTGAGAAGTGGTGGATATTAGCGAAACCGCAGTACTCCGCGACCTGGCGGAGGGTGAGAGCATCGTTTTTCAGCAGCTCTTGCGCATGTTGGATGCGCAAACGTAGCAGATATTGATGTGGCGAGAGTCCGAAGCGCTGGCGGAAGAGCATAGAGAAGCGTGACGGTGACAGATGTGCACGTTGCGCCATATCTACCACGGAAAGCGGTTCCGCGAGGTGGAAGGAGAGGTACGACGTGATCCAGTTGAAAATTTGCGGATCTTGATCTGTCTCTTCGGTCAGGCTCCGCTGCTCTTTCAAAAGGGAGAGAAGCAGTTCTGTTGCCAGGGATTGTGCTTCGAGCTGACAGAGTGTATTGTGCTGTTGCCAGATGCCGATCATTTTAAGCATTGTTTCGCGGAAGTGTGCAGGCTGGGGGGGGATGAATTTAACGGGGATATGGATTCCATGCAGGTCGTTTAAACGCGGTTGCAAGAGATGGTGAAAGGCCGAAAGGTCTACCTGCCCTGGCCGTGTTGGAAAACTCTCCTCCCGGTGCGGATTATAGAAGATATCCAGGTGGGCAAACGGTGTGATCGTGTTCGTTTTCCCCTCCAGTACCAGCAATTCACCTGGTTGAATAAGACAAAACTCTCCTGCCCCAAAGGAGTACTCAACTTCCTCGACTTGAATAAGACACTCCCCTTCCTGAATGAAGATGAGTAAGTAATCGAGTAGACGACGCGCCGGGACTCGCCACGGTTTGCGGACCGCGAAGTCTGCCTCCCGAATGAAGGGAAGGATAGGATGAGCGAGGAGATTTCTCCCTGTCTGTGTCAAGTTTACCTGCATGTTCTTCCTCTAAAAAAAGCTACATGGATAGATGCTTTTGACAAAACTATATCATAATTTGGCAATGCGATTATCAATCTGTCGGTGTACACTTAAAATAGCAAAAGTTGTCGTAGAGAGTCAGAAGGAGGCAAATAGATGCAGGAAGCATCAGTATCGCATCTACCAGATCTTGCGCAGGAGTATACTCTTTCGCCGGAGCAAGTGAAGAGTTATCAGCAGAACGGGCATATTTTGTTACGAGGAGTCGCCTCAGCAACAGAGGTTGCCGCCTATCGTCCCTGTATCAAGGAGGCAACAGCACGATATAATACCGAGAAGCGCCCGTTGCAGCAACGTGATACGTACGGAAAGGCGTTTCTGCAAATTATGAATTTGTGGCAGAAAGACGAGTGCGTCAGGCGCTTCGTTCTGGCACAACGTTTTGCAGGCATCGCTGCGAAGCTCATGGGTGTGGAGCGTGTACGTCTGTATCATGACCAGGCGCTGTTCAAAGAACCCGGTGGCGGTCCAACGCCCTGGCACCAGGACCAATACTACTGGCCACTAGATACGGACAATATGATTACACTGTGGATGCCACTGGTAGATGTCGCGGTCGAGATGGGACCGATGATGTTTGTATCGGGTTCGCAAAAACTCGGCTACCTGGGAAAGTTCGCCATCTCCGACGAGTCGCAAGCCGTGTTCGAGCGCATGATTGAGGAGAATCACCTCACAATTGTTCCTGGTCAAACAATGGCGGCAGGGGATGCCACATTTCACTCTGGCTGGACATTGCACAACGCGCCAGCGAATAGCACTGAGAGGATGCGCGAGGTCATGACCGTCATTTACTTCGCGGACGGTGCGCGTATTATCGAACCCGATAATACTGGACGTGAGAACGATTTGAAAAACTGGTTGACTGGTCTGAAACCTGGAGATCTGGCTGCCAGTCCTCTCAATCCGTTGATCTAATGATTGCCCCTTGCCCCTTTTGTAATATCAAAAGGGGCTATTTTTTCCTATGAAGAATGTAGTCTGTACAGTAGTTAGAGCAGGAGCGCTTGCTTTGTTTCTGCGTGAGAGGAAGCCACTGCAACTATAAGGGCCGATCCTACCAGAAAGGAAAAAAGCGTGATTGTTTCGGGAGAGAGCTGAGGCTCTTTCCTTGTTTCTCAGGGCAGATGGCGGAATCAGCTTCTTGGAGCTTTGAAATACCAATACGAGAAGAGGTAAGTGGAGAGTTTCATCTGCTCACCTCTTCTCTTTTGCCTCTTAAGATGTTTTCCTGAAAGAGTTAATGAGCCAGCGATGTCTGTCTTTCTTGCTGAGGTTTGGTGTTGGACGTAGCACGTGAAGGGCAGTGTTGTCGAATGTGGAACCAGTTGAACAGGTAGGCCAGCGTGAGCAGCACGAGCAACGTGTTGCGAATGCCAATAAGTTCAAAGAAGCCCGCTGGCATGGTAATGAACTGCTGCGTTGTTGGATCGGGAAGATGCGAATTAAAGAAGATATACACGATGTTGGTAAGTAAGCAGATCGCTCCCCAACAGAGCAGCCCGAATACCTCAATGGAACCTGCATAGGCCATGAGTGGAATCAGCCAGAGTAGATATTGTGGGCTAAGCACCTTACTCGTTGCAAGCAGTACCAGCAGGAGGGCAATTGCTGCCTGAGCAAGGTTGAGCCGGCGCTGCCATTGGAGCCAGAGCACAACGCTTATCCCTGCCAGTAAGCAAAGTGAACCCACGAACGAAATTCCCCAGCCGAGCGGGCTGATAATGTTAATGGAGCCGTAGCTATAGGTAATATCCTGCCAGGGTATGCCCAGGTGGTGAGCAATCCAGAGCAGCGTACTTCCTGTTGACTCAATTTGTAGCGGACGCACTGCGAAGAAGTTGAGCTGGCTAGTAACAGCTCCATTGAAATCGAGGAGGGCGAAGATGCCGGTGACGCTTGCTAGTACGCTCAGGAAGAGCAACAGGTTGCTCCATCTCCACTGTACTGCATTTTTAAATATATGATAGAGCTGCTGTCGCTGAGGTAGTTCGATCCGTTGGACAATACGTCCATATGCTTGTTGCTCTGCGAGAAAGAGTGCGGGAAGCAGAAGAAGTGGATAGATTTTGAGCAGGACGCCGAAGGCCAATGCACAGTATGCTGCTGTCCAGTGCTTGCGATCTGCGGCAATAATACAGAGCAGCGTTAATAATGCGGGGAGCAGATCGTAGCGCAACTGCGCCAGGCCAAGTGCGCCAATAAACAGGTAGAGGGCACAGCGCTGCGCCGCTCCCTGAGGGCCGAAGTGCTGAAGTAGCCAGTACACAAAGAGTGCCGTGAGCGACATCACAAGTGCAAACGCAAACTGGTAGTAAAGCACGGGCAGGATGACAGGTAGGGAAAAGGGAAGCAGCGTTAACGGTGGATACTCTGCAGGCAAGTGAGAAAACGCCTGATAAGCTGTTGTTATCTTTAGAAATGAGCACTGCGCCGCAGGTAAGTGCTGTATGACATTGCTGCCGAACCAGAACGTGAGTGCATAGCACTGATAGCGTGCTGGATCAGTTGCGGGCCAGAAGATCTGCCAGGACGCACCACAAAACATGAAGAACGTTACCAGAAGAATAGGAAGGTATGCCAATGTGCCGTGACGAGCAGTGCACATTTCATGCAACGACGCTGTCAGGGATTTTATATATTGTTGGGGAAGAAGTCTTTGGTCGCTCTGTTCTTGCCACAAAAGTTGTGAAGTCCTCTCTTTACATCATTTGACAGTGTCGGGATGAGGGTGCTACAATCCCGATCGGAGCCTCCTCTTGGACGGTCAGGAGGTCGGAGATTCTCTACCACCCCTTACAAAACGAGAGCCAGTTCTGTGAAGTCACATTGCTGAACTGGGGCTGCACAATTCCTTGTTTCCTTATTTCAGCTTCTGCGGAAAGTTACGTGCATCGCGTGAGCAGCACAGTTTTTCTGCACAAATCTGAGCAAAGCATCCGTTTGTGTAGAGAAAGAGGAGTGTCGTTGATCTCCGTAGAAGATTTCATTCACCAACCGCAAGAGACATAAAACTATCTGAAGAAAGGGTTTCCTATGGATACTCGCAATCGTACTGAGACACAGACATTGAAGATCGGAGATAGTGCGCCCGATTTTACTTTGAAGACAGCAAATCGTGAAGATTGGCATCTGGCAGATTTTCGTGGTAAAAAGAACGTCGTTCTGGCTTTTGTTCCATTTGCCTTCAGCAGTGTTTGCTCTGTGCAGTTGCCAACATACGAGGCTGAGCTGGAGCATTTCAGAAATCAAGATACAGAGGTTGTTAGCGTGAGCATGGATAGTGTGCATGCGTTATCTGCCTGGTCTGCGGCGCTCAAAACCACGTTCCCTATGTTGTCAGATTTTTATCCTCAGGGTCGCGTTGTCGATCTCTATGGCGTCCGTCATCCTGCGGGTATGGCAGAGCGGGCGCTGTTCGTTATCGATAAAGAGGGTATCATCCGCTACATCGAAATTACCAGCTCCCCCGGCGAGATGCCTGACAACAAAGATCTGTTTGAGGCGTTGAGCAAGCTCTAGTCTGGTGCGGCACGCTCTTCCTGTCTCCCTCTGCACTAATCAGCGGTGCACAGGGAGCAGGTTGCCTTGCTTTCCATCAGATAAATGGTGTATTGATGTCCATCAGCACCGTTCCTGATGGCGCAAGCCAATGGGCAATACGTTGGAGGAGCACACGTTGTTGCGCATCCGTTCCGACTCCAAATCCATCCCAATAACAAATAACATCAAAGTTTTCTGAAAGGGGAAGCGTATAAAAGCTGCCTTCAATGATCCGCAAAGTACCTGGAGCTGCTTGAGTGATTAGAGTTCGTGCATGAGCAGCCAGTCGCACCACCAATTCTACGGCCGTTACCTCATGCCCAAGTTTCGCGGTAGCCAGGGCACTTTGTCCTCCTCCAGCTCCTAGCTCTAGAACCTGTGCTGTTCGTCCAGCAAGGGCTGCGGTGACAGTATGTGCGCGTTCGTAATCCCTCCACCCTGGATGACCTGTGTAGCATTCTGACCATTCATCTTGCTTGGCATAGAAGGCTTCAACCCATTCCATTCGTGCAATGCTCTTTCTTCTTTTGTGATAGTACTATTGAGAGATTGTAACAAAAAAGGATTTCTTGAGTATGGCTATATTGCCATCCCAGAACGGAGTGCAGCAAGAAATAATCAGTCCTGGTCCGCAATTGTCCAGACAGCTTGGGTAAGAGGCGTGGTAGGAACCGAGGTTGATTTCTCCGTGAGAGCGTTGGCCGCAATAGGAAGGAAGATGCTGAATATGCTTCCCTCGCCTGGCATACTCTGTACCTCGATGTGACCACTATGACGCTCCACGATTTTGTGTGTGATGAAGAGTCCTAAGCCCAGACCTGTACGCGCTCCATTCTGCACTTCAATACCGGGAACACGATAGTATTGCTCGAAGATAGAAGGCAAGAACTCCGCTGGAATCCCAACTCCTCTGTCTCGGACAGAAAGAATAACTTCATACCCTGCTTGTTGGAGTGTCACAGTGATAGGGGAACCTCTCACAGAGAATTTACGTGCATTAGAAAGCAGATTGAGCAACACTTGCTTGAAGCGGTCGCTATCTATCTCGACCTCAATAGGTTCTCCTTGCACCTCACGAATCAGATTTGGTCCAAACCCTTTCGTATATGCTGTAAGCAACTGATGGGTGAGTTCGACCAGATCACAGCGTTGGCGATTCAGGACGAACATGTTCGTCTCCATGTGTGACGTGTCCAACAGATCTTGCATAAGAATGTCTGTACGCTCGATTGAGCGCTGCATATCCAGCAAACCCTGATAAAGTGTTGTAACTGCATCACCGCGCTCAATCTGTTGCCGCAGCAATTGCGTCATATCCTTGAGTTGGAGAAGAGGAGGATGAACTTCCTGCGAGACGATACTCAGGAACTTGTCCTTGCTCGCATTGACAGCAACCAACTCATGAGTGCGCTTCTCCACCAGTCGTTCGAGCGATTGTGCATGCAGGGCCAGCGCTAGCTGCTGCTCACTGACCTTGCGGCGCAACTGACGTGTCTGAATTGCGCGGTGCAGTGCCGCTACAAAGACATCTCGATCAATCGGTTTAAGGATATAATCATAAGCACCACCACGTAGAGCTTTGATTGCCAGATCGTGGTCGCCGTGACCAGTAATAAGTACTACTGGCGTGTCTGGTCGCTTCTCATGAATGTGGCTCAGAAGTTCGATACCATCCATACCTGGCATTTTCACATCGCTGATAATCGCGTCGTAATCGTGATCTTGAAGACGCTGCAGTGCTGTGGGACCAGAGTCAGCGGTCTCCACCTGTACCTCTCTCATACGCAGATGGACAACCTGTGGGAGCGCTTGTAGGAGAGCTTCATCATCATCAACAATTAAAATGGACGCATTAGATTTTTCTTCTTGCATAAGAATACGAGACCTACCTCAGAGACTATTGTTCAGTGTTTTTCTCTCATTTCCTATTAATACGGATGAGCATTGCTATCCGTTTCGTCCACTTGCTCGCTTAAAAGATCGCTGTCGCAAACAAACTCTTCAAGCTCCACCACCACCATCAGGAACTTACGATCCCTTTGGCTTAGCCAATCCCAATACTCTGATACAAACGTTTGCCCAGACTGGCTTTCATCAAGTTCAATCGGAAAATAGAATGCTGGCTGGGAAGAGGAAGTAGCGTAGGACATGATCATATCATGAATATGGGATAAGAAAGGCAGAACAGCTGTTATAAGGTTGTTCTGCCTCTTACAGGAATGTTATGGCTTGAGCACAACCTTGATACAATGATCTTCTTTGTGTTTAAAGATATCGTAGGCGTGCGGGGCATCATCCAGGTTCAGGCGGTGGGTGATAACGAAGGAAGGATCAATCTCGCCCTCTACGATCTTGTTGAGCAAGGGACGCAGGTAGCGATGCATATGCGTCTGCCCCATTTTGAAGGTCAAACCTTTTGCAAAGGCGGCTCCAAAGGGGATCTTGTCGAGAAAGCCACCATAGACGCCTGGGAGCGAAACAGTACCGCCTTTGCGACAGGCCTGAATCGCCTCACGTAGCACATGTGGTCGATCAGTGCTCAGCCGCGCTTTCTGTTTGATTGTATCGTTGATTGCTCCAACGCTTGTGCTATGGGCTTCAAGACCAACAGCATCGATACAGGCATCGGGACCACGCCCACCCGTCAACTGTTTGAGCAGTTCGACCACGTCGCCCTGTTCCTCGTAGTTGATAACCTCGGCTCCCGCCAACTCTTTCGCCATACGCAGACGTTCGGGAAAGCGGTCAATGGCGATCACACGTTCGGCACCAAGCATATAGGCGCTTTTGATCGTGAATTGTCCGACCGGCCCACAGCCCCAGACAGCGACCGTATCACCTGGTTGAATAGCACAATTTTCGGCAGCCATATAACCAGTGGGGAAGATGTCAGAGAGGAAGAGAACCTGTTCATCTTCCAGGCCATTGGGTATTTTAATCGGGCCAACGTCTGCGAAGGGGACGCGCACATATTCTGCCTGCCCTCCTGCATAACCTCCGTAGATGTGGGAGTAGCCAAAGAGACCAGAGGCAGAGTAGCCGTACATCCCCTCTGCAATTGCGGCATTCGGGTTAGAGTTGTCACAGAGTGACCAGAGCTGTCGTTCGCAGAAGAAACAATGCCCGCAGGCGATAGTGAACGGAACAACAACACGATCGCCCTTCTGGAGATTCTTCACATCTTTGCCGACCTCGACAACCTCGCCCATGAACTCATGCCCCAGGATATCACCTTTGCGCATCGACGGAATATAGCCATCGTAGAGGTGCAGATCTGAGCCACAGATTGCGGTCGTCGTTATTTTGACAATTGCGTCGCGCGGATTAATCAGCTCAGGGTCGGGAACATTCTCGACGCGTACATCATGGATACCGTACCAGCACAGTGCTCTCATTATTGTTGCACCCCATGTTTTCGCCCTTTTCCTGTAGGCTGTCCCTCAATAGTGGGAATTTCGCTAGCCTCCACCAGCGCTTTAAAGTGGCGCAACGTCTCCAGCGCTTCGTTCTCAGGCAGTCGTCCGAGTACTTTGCCCATGGTGCGACCAAGCGGGTTGTCAAATTGGAAGTAATCCATCTCCAGTGTCACTTGCGTACCACGTCCTGCGGGAGCAGGTGTGAAGCGCACGTTGCCGGCATTGGATGTTGCTGGTTGACCATGAGCATGCCAGGCAATAAGTCTGCCGGGTTCATCCTGAAGCACTTCGGAGTTCCACTCAATCGTCTTGCCGCCGGGTTCCTCTGCGACCCAGTGGGAGGTACGTGGTCCCGTCGAGGTAACGGATTTGATATGCTCCATGTAGAGCGGCGCTTTCTCAACATCGCGCCAGAGGGCATATAGCTCTTCAGCGTTACGGTTAATTGTGAGCGTCCGTTGCACGCGAATGCCTTTCCCATCGGGAAGCGGCGTGACATTGCCGGCCCAGGGATATTCTTCGGCATGCTTTTTGGGAGAAGCGGTATTTCTCTTCAATGCCTGGTAGAGCACACTATGTCCCGATATGCCTCGGTAGAGCAAGCTACCACCAAGCGCGGCCAGGGTCAGGCCAAACCAGTTCCGTCGAGCCAGCCCATATGCTACCAGAGTACCTCCTCCCACAGCGGAGATCCAACGTTCAGGCTGACCGACATTTATAAATGTATCTGTTGATGGTCGAGTTTCATCATCTGGATGAACAAGGTGGAGTTTATGCGGTGCGCGTGTCGCTGCCATGCTCGTCCTCTCTTTCAGCTTTTTTAGTGTAATAACAAAGCGGCTAGATATCACACGCGCGTGATCACGTAACAGTTTCGTTGCCTAACCGAAGGGGGAGGAAAAGACCCACTGTTATAACTTAATTTCTTATGAGTGGTATGACTAACTCTTTGAGCTACCCCTGCTTCTCGACATCTTCTACGATTCTATTGTAGAGATCCTGTACCTCTAATGTAGAGAGATGAGAAAATCCTAAAGATTGCTGATAAATCTTTAATGCACGCTGACAGTGTAGCTTCGCCTCCTCACATTTGCTTTGTGCTCGATAGATAGCTGCTAGATTGACAAGTACTTGTGCTACATCAGGATGATCAGGTCCCAGACTTCGTTCACGGATATCCAACGCACGCAGACAAAATTCTTCCGCTTTTTTGCCCTTGCCCTGAGATATGAAAAGAGTAGCTAAGTTGATTAGAGGAGGTACCACCTTAAGATCGTCAGATCCCAATGCTTGTTCGATGATGCGCAATGATTGTTGGCCGTATGCTTCCGCTTCCAAGCATCTGTCCTGCACTCGATAGATAGTTGCCAGATTGTTAAGGGAGGCTGCAATAAAGGGATGGTCAGATCCCAAAACTGGCTCTTGAAGGCGTAAGATCTTCTGGTGGAGTTGTTCTGCTTTCTCAGGCTTCCCTTGATTCATAAAGAGACGAGCCTGTTCATAGAGTGAAACTACTTTCTCCTTCGGGAAAGTGTCCTTCTGTGGCTCTTTCTCTCGCATTTTCTGGTTTTCACGTAATAAGGCCAGGTTGTCTTGTATTCCTGCTATATAAGGATGCTCAGGCACTAATTGTTCCTTGAGGATTGAAAGTGCGCGTTGAAACAATGCTTTTGCTTCTTCATTCTTGCCTTGTGCCCAATAAACGTGTGCAAGATTGTTCAGTATGCTGCCCACTACAGGATGTTCTGCTTTGACTGCCTTTTCGTAGATGTACAGTGCTCGTTGCAGCAAATTCTCCGCTTGTCTATAGTGCTCCTGGCTCTGATAGAGCTTACTCAGGCTACTGAGTGTGTTAGCCACAAAAGGATGTTCTGGACCAAGTACTCGTTCACGGATATCCAACGCTTTTACCAGCAATGCTTCTGCTTCTGCCTTGCGTTTCTGCGCACTGTAAAGTTCTCCGAGATTGTGCAGACTTTGTGCCGTGTCGGCATGCTCTGCTCCTTGTTGGTGTTCAGTGATGTACAGCACATCCTTATATATGGATTCCGCTGTTGCATAGCTGCCTGTATCATAATATAGTGTACCAAGATTGTTCATGACATCGACCATATAAGTATGCAAATATTGGGCAACCTCTGTATTCACCTTCTCAAACATGTCCTTGAGCTGTTTGAGAAGGTCTAGTGCCTGTATATACAATGTCTCTGCTTCTCTATATCGTCCCTGTGCTCCATAAATATTTGCCAACTCGTGTGAAATATAGCCTTTCACATGAATAACGTTCTTAAGCATAGGCAATGCTTGTTGAAGGGGGAGTTCGGCTTCTTTGTACTGCCCATGATCCAAGAAGTAGCGTGCTACTTTCAGACAAACCGCCACCATCTCCTTGGTATGAAGTGTCTCACTATCCTCCCAATTGAGGCATTCCAGCGCATGGGCAATAACTCGTTGACTCTGTGCCTTCGTCTCAAAATTTGTCAATGGGAACATTTCAGACATCGCTAGCACATTCACCACTCGTTTCTTCCATGCTTGCTGTCTCTCCTGATCCAGCCGATCACGGAGCACCATCTGCACCAGTCGATGAAGATGTAGCATTCTCCTCTCTCCATCCCGCCTTAGCAATGAATATGCCTGGATATCCTCTAGCAACTTATCAAATGCCAGCTCATCATCAGCCACTTGCTGTAACCGTTCTCCCAGGTGCTCTGCACCCACAGTGATCATCTCTTCGGGGATAGCGTCCGGAGCCAGGAATGCACAGAAGTGGAACAGGTCTATTGCCGCCGCATTACGTTGTATGACGCGCTCAAACGAGATATCCCAGGTCGTCGCTACCGGTTCAAGGTAGTCATGTGGCACATCTTGGCGGCGACTGAGCAACTTTGTTCGCTGCCTCTCGTATAACGAGAGATAGTCAGCCAGACCTTTCCTAGTTGTCGCTATATAGGCTCCAGCCTGTTCAAGAGCCAGTGGCAAACCTCCTAGTTTATGTGCCAGCTCGCGTGCCAATTGTTGCTCATACTCCTTTGCTTGATCGAGGGAAGCATCTGGAGCAAGTCGATTAGTTCGACGCAACAAAAAGAGCGAGCTTGTTGCCTCATCAAGCACATCCAGATCAATAGTATGTGCTGGCTCTGGCAAGTCACTGCGACGTGTGGTGATCAGGATATGTCCTATCTTGTGTGTGGGGAGGAAGTCGGCAAGTAGCTCAGGTTCATCAGCGTTGTCGAAGATGAGAAGCCATTGGTCATTCGTCGTCTGGAACCAGCTTTTGACTGCGTCACGAATCTGCATCGTGTCCGTTTCGTTCTTTTGTGGGAGATCCAGCAATTGAGCTAGCTCAATATAGCTGCTGATAAGCGACTGCAATGTGGCAGCTTGTACCCAGAGCACGGCTTGGTAATGTTGAGAGTAGCGATAGGCATATTCAATCGCAAGCTGTGTTTTACCAATGCCACCCAGTCCACTGATGATCAGGTGCGATATTCGCGAGCTTGCAGTGGTGTGGGTTCCTGTACGTTGGAAGACCTGTTCCATCTGGACAAGCTGTTCGTCACGACCTAGGAAGTGGAAGTTGTTCCATCGAGGAACGTTCCAGCGTGTAGGCAGGGCTACGGGTACGGGATGTTCTGATGCAAGAGGAAAGGGCAGTGGATGGTCGAGCATCTTCTCAATGATTTTTCGGATGCCTTCTGCTACGTCGAAAAACGCTTCGTCGAGGTCCCAACTTGAGACGGGTTTGCCGTCTCTTGGAAGAGCCTGTAGTTGTCCAAATGGTGCACTTTGCCAATAGATGGGACGGAGAATAACAGGGATAATGTCAACCTCTCCTCGTTCATACCGTTCCATCGCACGCTTCGTCACAACGTTATAACAATAGTCTGAATGCATAAAGTCTGGACTAATCAGCAACAGAATAATATGAGCAGTCGTGAGATGACTATCAATCTCTTTTTGACTATTTGAACCTGCTGTAATATAGTGATCATGCCAGATCTTGATGAATCCTTGCCTTCTCAATGGTTCAAGATGCTTTTCAAGGAGTTGTCGGTATGATTCGTCTTCATGAGCATAACAAAAAAAGATCTCAATCTGTTTTTGCATCCTTTTGACTCCTGTCACTGCATGCTCTGTTTCGTGAACTGGATGTTTCGTTTGTATTCACTCGATTTTCTTCACATCCTGATACAGGTTCAAAATAGATCGGGCATCAGTATTGGCAGACATTGATCCTGCTTTTCGTGCTCAGACTTGCACTCTTTGTATTTGCTCAGGTATTTTAGCAGAAATTAATACAACTCATCAAAAAAAGCCTATAAGAGGGGAAATTTCTCCTAGAAGAGAAACTGGACGAGGCGATCCATTGTGTCACGGAGGCTATAATCGGTCCCGTTTGCTCAAGCGTTAGGGAACAGTAAAACGAGCTTCTGCAGATGGAACTAAGCGGGAAATGTCTGAATAAAACCTGTGGTAGAATATCATATCAGGTAGAGGGCGTCGAATACGTATATTGCCTTGTTTAACCGCTTCATTCAGTGTGGGTTGTATGAGGGGCGTATAATTTGGACATATTTGAAAAAGGGCAAGCACCCATTCAGCATCTAAGAATGTATTGCGATTATTTGCATGAGAGGCAAAGCTTTGCCTCTCATGCAAGGTAGTACTAGCTAGCTACGAGTAGTGTAACGTCCACTGTGTGCAGGGTGCCGCCACGCACGAGCTTGACTGGGAGTGCTTCGCTTGCTGTTTTGTTAACGATGACTCGGCGCAGTGTTTGCCCGTCGGGGACGGTCTCTCCCGCAACGTTGAGCAGGATGTCGCCGATCAAGAGGTCGCGGTGGGTCTCAGATCGTCCTCTGGTGCCGACTACTAGGATGCCAGTGGTTTGCTCTAGCTTTTCCTGCTCTCGTAAATAGGCGGGGAGTTCAACTGTCTGAAGTTCAATGCCCAGCTTGACGCGGCTCTTCGGCTGCTCAGCAAGCCAGTTGTTCACAACGTGGCTGGGAATCGAGGCCGAGAGGTCGCCACCGAAAATCATCGCGTTAATGCCGACCACGTTTCCATCTGCATCAAGCAGCGGGCCACCAGAGTTGCCTGGGGCCAGGCGCACATCGGATTTGATGTATTGCGCCGTGCGATTCTGGCTGATACGCAGAGTGCTCATCACGCTGAGAATACCTGCCGTGACTGTCCAACGCTGTCCCCATGGGTGGCCGATGGCGAAAACCCATTCGCCCACACGTAGCCTCTTTGAATCTCCGAGGGGGAGAGAGGTGAACTGTTCTCCATCAATCTTGAGCAGAGCCAGGTCCAATTGCGGATTGCGTCGCAGGACCTTTGCGTCGAAGGTACGCCCATCAGGAAAGTGTACCTGAATATGCTGCCGATCACTTGGAACAACATGATTGTTGGTCAGGATACGCCCATCGCGCTGCCAGACAAATCCGGTACCACCGCCGCGCTGGTCTGTGCGAACCTGCACGATTCCCGGCTTGACGCGATCAAAGAGCTGCGTGAGCTCCTGTGAGAAAACATCAGGCAGCGGAACCGCACTGGATGTTGAAAAAGGTGTTGTTTGTGTCATGTCTTTGCCTCGCATTCCAGGAAGAGGAAAGATATCTAGCTCTCCTCATCCATCCCCACTGCGCTAGTTACGTGCGCCAACTGTTACCTGAAGTGTCTGAACGTTGCCACCGCGAATTAATTCGACTGGAATTGCTTTGTTCACGCGCTCAGGAGTCAAGAGGAGCGGCAGATCCTCCGCATCTTGCAGTGTGTGACCGTCCAATGAGAGCAGGATATCTCCAAGCAGCAGTCCACCTTGCTGAGCCGGGCTGTTCTCCTCAATGTTCACAAGCAGGAGGCCGTGCTCCTGATTCTGTCCCCTACGCTGAGCAGGAGGAAGGTTGACGAGCTGGCTACTGATACCAAGGTAGCCACGCTTGACTGTGCCCTGTGTGCGCAGTGCATTCACAATGGTTGTCGCGGTCTGCAATGGAATTGCCAGGGGAACGCCGTTGAGCAGGCCCGTTGTGAGCATGCCTACGACCTGTCCCTGAACGTCAACCAGTGCCCCACCAGAGAAGCCAGGATAGGAGATTGCATCGGTCTGGATGTATTTTTCCAGCAGCGTGCGACGGCCTGTGCGCAGCGGACCTCCCACCATGCTCACGATCCCTACGCTTGCCATCGGGCCTTCGTCGGTGCGACCTACCGCCAGGACAAGCTGGCCGATGCGTGCGGCATCAGGTGCCGGTGTTGCGGCTGCAATACCCAGCTTCTCGACCCTCAGGAGGGCAAGATCAGTCTCGGCATCGCGTCCGACGAGCTGTGCTGAGAGCTTGCGTCCGTCAGCGGTCTGAATCGTGATCCCATTCTCGCGCTCCAACACATGATGAGCGGTCAGCACAAGATCCTCAGCAAAGACAATGCCAGTGGCAGATTGGCGTTCGCGGCCATGAACCTGAACGAGTGTGGACTGTATACGCTCCACCGCGTCTGCCATCTGATTCGAGAGCGTGCGCAGAGATGAGTTGTCAGTAGAAGTCTGTGTCATAAAAAGTGTCCCTTCTTCTTTCCCTTGAAAGAGATACATCATTGCGCACACTATATGCCATAGCAAGATCCTTTGAAACCGGATATTTCACTAGTTTTCCCCCTGACAAAATTAGCAGGAAGAGAACCAGTGTATTGCCTGGCACCATCCATAGAACGGATGAAGATCAGTTTTCATTGTGCTGAAACGTAAATGTCATATAGAAGTGTAATAGTTACATCCTATTAAAAATCTAGCAATCCTTTTCATCTTTTACTAAGTCATTAACGATTTCAGTGGTATATCTACTAACACAGGAAAGAGAATGTTTATCATTGTAGAGAGTGATAAAAACATCTTCACGTTCCCGATCACTTATATGCAGTTGATTAACTCGATCACCCAGAAACTGAATTTCACCGCTCTCGCCTACAAAGTTGAGAGACTGAAGATTGGTGTTGAAATATTCTTGTGCGAAATCTATGCCTTTAACTTTTTGAGTTTTTTGCATTGTTCGTGTAAAAGCCTGTAATGCATCAATCGCAAGAATAGTATCTTTAGGAACCCATATTTGGTCTTTTGGATGTTCAGTAAAGGATGGTTTGGAAAAAGCAGCATCATTAAAATCACGAATAATGGGATCTGAAAGTGGGAGAGTTTGCGCAAAACTGGCCGCATAGACGAAATTATAAGCATAGTGAGTAGTTGCATTCACATTGTTGAGGCCATCACCACCAAGAATTGTTACTGTTTTTTGGTTACCTGATTTGTTTTGCAAGATTTCGTGAACCTTTAATTCTACGCTATCTAGATCTTCGTCATAACCAGGGAAAAAGATGTAATCTGCATCACGTTCGTTTATTGCCTTTCCAATTGCGTCTCGAATTTCCTTTTCGTTTCTATTTGTATATGGGATATAGTCATTTGTATTACGAACACATGTTAAGGAAGATCTGAAACTCTGAGCTAAATCACCGCTGTAAATGTCGCTTGATGAAAGAATTGCGATTGAAGACGATGATTGCTTGTTGTAAAGGTGCTTACAAAAGTACGCGGCTATTGCCTGGCCTTGAATCTTGTCAGGTGCATTTACGCGATAGAAATTGGGTTTATTTGCTAGATCATCGCTAGAGGCTGTTGGTGAAATGATAGGAATGTTAGTTAAACTCCGATAGTGGTCTCGCAGTGCTAAAGCTTCTTGTACTTGCCTACTATAAGGGAAACCTATAATACCACGAATTGTGGGATCGGTGTGAGCAAGTTGCGCAATCTGACACATAATACGTGGCAGGGCATCAAGTTGTGTCTTCTCTTGGTTACATTGAGGTATCTGCTGCAAAAAATTTAGGGGTTTATAAAGAAGTACTGGAGATGGAGATGGCTGGCTTGCTGTATCTGGAGTACCCAGGTTCGCAATAACAAGGCAGAGAGGGGATGGGGGGAGGTGTTTGGGATTATCTGGGTCAGGATGATTATATTGTCGTTGCGCAAGATAATATCCTTGTAAGTTCTGTATTCCAATCGTTACCCCGCTTTGTGGATCTTCGACTGTCCGGCTAAGCATAGTGACAGCAATTAGTGTGACATGATGGGGAGCCTGGCATGCTCTTTTGTTTTCTCCAAAGATACCGTCGAAGACAATATGATGAGAATCATATTTGCCATTACCATTTTCTACCTGTCTCTCGTCTTCATTCTTAGTCGATGTATCAAAAGGAGCACCTGTTTGATCCTTAATCAGCCCAATATTGATATTGTTGAGCGCAGTAATTCCGTACCCCGAATTACAGGCATCCCATGAGAAATCTGTGTGTAGACATATGTAATCATTAATGTCACTACTCGTTTGCCCCAGAACAGGTCGAAGTGTTGTTGTTGCGAGTAGGCTAGTAATAGCAACAATAGAAACACCTACAATGAGGATACGGCGATGTCTTTTGAGCCAACGACCGAACGAGGGGAGATGCCGTACAAATAGGAAGCGGAAGAAATGCTCTAGAGGTTGAACAAGCAATGCTATAGTTTTATCGAGGGGCGCTAGTGCAATATCGAAGAGTGGACCAAATATGGGGATGGTTAAAAGGATGAGAACCGTGGTAATAAGCGAGAAGAATATAATATCATCCTTGAAAATCAAATTGAGAATAAGAAGCAAAATGAAGAGAAAGATACGCGCTCGTGCATATTCTATTGTTCCACTTGTTCGCGTAATTCCTGCAAGTGGTTGGGTTGATTGCTGTGGAACGGGTTGGTTAGGGTTCGATGGAGCATGCTGATTCATAAACATTCCTCTTTCACCACTACAATAATAGTTACTGGTATCTGTGTCATTCAAAGCTATAGAAAACGATTTTTGCGTCTACATGCTTCACAAAAAGAAACAAGCAAGCATTATTTGTTATATGTATATATGTATTGAGACGTATATCGGGATGTATTATAAAAGAAAATAGCCTATTTAGCAATACCATCTAGATGGGCTACTTTTGTACCTGAGGTTCTTCTGAAAGAGAACTTCTTTCGGTGATGAGGATGTTTGAGGTTGTGTCAGTTGTTCGTTTGCGTCTGGTGTTGTACTGTCGCGAGACACTCGTGCATCTGCACGATATGTGCTTCAAGGTGTCCAGTGACGAACTCTTCGATAAACCAGACAAGGGTCTGTGTGCCGAATTTGGAGTGAACGCCGGTCAGGTCGAGATCCTGTTCATGGAGGCTTTGTATGACGGTATTGATATGTTCGTAGCTTATGGGCAGACGGGCTTTGACCTGATCTAGCGTGTCGTGCCCATGCTCGCGGATGGCACGCAGGCGTCCCTCGTGCTGCATCGTGCGCCCGAAGGATTGCCCCGGCCTCTGTACAAGCTTGCGGATCTCGTCGGCCCAGTAGGGTAGAAACTCGATGATGTGCGCGAGATTCTCCATCAGCGACCACTCGCCCTCTTTCGGAACTGTGTAGAGCAGGGCAAACGGGAGATGCGCGAATCGATTGTTGACCATCTGTGTAATCTCGTTCGTTGAGGTTTGTATTCGTCTTTGAATAGTTGAAAGTCTGCTTTCGCTGGCCGTCATCGGTTGATCCTTTCATCAGTGAAAACGAGTGATTACGCGTAGCTCCAGTGCATTGTGCGTAAAAGTTGTTGCAAGGCTTGCGAGGCCTGGTGGAAGAGGTCGGGACCGCTAAAGCCCTGGTATTTGCCAGCGGCGGCAAGGTGTGGTTCGAGGGAGAGAAAGCCATCGTACCCATCTTGGCGCAGGCGCTGCAGAAGGTCAGGCCAGTGCGCTTCTCCCTCGCCCGCGACCGTTAAGGTGCCATCCTCTCGTACGTCTTTGACGTGGACATATTCCAGCCAGGGGTGTGTTGCCTCATATGCGTCAGGATATGGTGGCTGCTGGCATTGCAGGTAGTTGGCCGGGTCCAGGACGGAGCGAAAGTGCGGACTGTCGATGCTTTGCAGGAGATCGACGTTGCGCGCAATCGTATCACCGTAGATATCTTTCTCGTTCTCGTGAATCAGAGTAATGCCAGCGTCGCTTGCTCGTGTCGTCATCTCGCGCAAACGCTTGATCACCTCATCACGATAACTGGTAGGATCGACTGTTCCCGCCCGAATTTGCGTAGTGGGAGGATAGAACGAGAAGAGACGGATATACGAGGTTCCGAGTGCTTTCGCGACAGTCAGTGCGCGCTGGAAACGCTGCAAGTGCTCGTCAAAAGGACTATCGAGTGGAACCTTGCCGATTGGTGAGCCGAGGGCGGCGACGCCGATGCTAGCCTGTTGTAAAGTCTGCCCAACCTGCGCGACCTGCTCATCTGAGAGATCGAGGACATTGATGCCCCAGACTGAACGAAGATCGACGAATGCGATGGATTCGCTGTGCAAGACCTCGATCTGCTTATTGAGGTCGGCAGAAATTTCATCGGCAAAGGCGGAAAGACGAATCATGAGACTCTCACCTCCTCATGTGTGCGCGCTGATTTGTAGATGCCCAGGATGATCTCTACGGGATGACGGCCGGCGTTTCCATCAACCAGCGGTGTGCTGTCTTCGCGGATAGCGCGGATCATATCTGCGATCTGTTGTGCATGCGTCGAAGCGTTGAGGGCAGCCGGATCATTTGCGGTCGCGACTTTTTTCTCGGCGGGGAGCTTGAATTTGTTGGGATCGCCCCCGTAGGAGCCGATCTCTTCTTTCTCATCACCTGCGCAGTGAAGGAAGCTAAGGCGATCATTCTCAATCACGGCTGAGCCACGGTTGCCACAGATTTCGATGCGCGTGGTAACGCCGGGATAGGCTCCAGTGGTCGCTGAAATAGTGCCGAGTGCTCCGTTGGCAAAGCGCAGGACCGCGACCCCGACATCCTCCGTTTCCATATCATGTGCTAAAGTGTCTGTGTAGGCGATGACGCTCTTGACGGGACCCATGAGCCATTGCAACACATCGATGGAGTGGATCGACTGATTCATTAAAATACCGCCACCGTCCAGTGCCCATGTACCGCGCCATGCTCCGCTATCGTAATATTGCTGTGAGCGCCACCAGGGGATAGCTGCGTTACCAAGAACCAGGCGACCCAGCTTCTGCTGTTCCACCAACTCATGCACCTGTTTACTCGCCTCGTCGAAGCGGTGTTGACTGATTACTGCCAACTTTCGGCCTGTCTCCTGCTGCACCTGCAATATCTCAGCGATGCGCTCATGTGTGATCTCCATCGGTTTCTCGACGATGACATGAGAGCCAGCACGCATTACCTGGCAGGCATGTTCACCGTGCATACCGCTTGGAGTGCAGACATCAACCACATCCAACCTCTCCTGCGTGAGCATCTCCTGGAAATCTGTATATGCCTTGACTGAATATTTCTGCGCCAGTTTCTGCGCTTTTTCTGGCACGATATCAGCTACAGCCACCAGCTCCGCATCAGGAAGGCTGCCAAGCGCTTCCGCATGAGTTGGACCGATAACACCACAGCCAATAATGCCGAAGCGCAAGGGACTGCTTTTCTGCTCTGCCATCAGAAAATTTCCTTTCTATCTCCAATCTATCTCTAAGCGCTTTCTTGCCATTGCTCGCGAAGTACACGAATTGCTCTTTCGACTTCTGCTTGTAAAGAGTGCCAGCGGCATTCAATGGAGATCCGTGTATTATATCCACCCTGGTGAAGAGCTGAGAAATAGGGGCGAAAATCGTCATTGGAATAACCGGGTGCGCTGCGTTCCCCTCGTTCCGCGACATGGACATGGGCGAGCAAAGGGACAACAGGCACAAGCGTTGTTGGATCTTCACCATTTGAGGCCATGTGATAGGTATCTGCCAGGAGCTTTGCTCCAGAGGGAGCAATCTGAGCTATATGCTTGCCCGTTTCGGCAACAGTATTGAATGTACTTGCTTCTGCGTAGCGCAGCGGTTCCAGTGCAATCTGCACACCATAGTCACCCGCCCAGGTACTCCAGAGCGCAAGATGATCTATGATCTGCTGCTGTGCATCTTCTCGATTGTAATCGGCTGGACAGGCGCGCGCACTGCCACTACCGAAGACAATCACACGGATGCCCGCTTGCTCAGCGCGACGAAGCGCTGTCTGTACATAAGCAGTGATGCGTTTAGAGTCGATACGGCGCGCGGGTGTTGCAACCAGCAGCAGGTCTGGAGGAAGAAATACATTGGCTGTCTCGATAGGAATGGACAGGGCGTGAGCAGATTGCAACACGTGCTCAAACTCTTCCTGCGGGCGTTCCGGCATCAGGAAACGTTGCACACTCTCTTCCAGATAATCAAATGGCAGTACTGGAAGTGCGGCGACATCTTGAAAAGAGGCACATATGCCAAACCTCATGCTCATCTCTCCTCTATACCTAAATGTGTATAGCTCTTGCACCCATAAGCAGAACATATAAGCAGGATAGCATGATCCAGCGCAAAATGCTATGGATAATGTGCCCTGTTATAGAGTGTGGAGAGCTTCGAGAGGCTGAGGTAATGTCTCAAAATGCGAAGAGAGAGTGTATCAATGTGTACGCTCTCTTCGCATCGATCTCTGTATCCTCTTAGAGCTAATCGTCGTGTTCGGGGTTGCCGTGAGCGACGAGGACCATCTGATCGTTTGAGTTGGGCATCATTGACATTGGCCGATTGTCCGGCTGCATGCGGGGTCGCTGTGCTTCCCAGGGAGTGCTGAATTTCGGTTGGGCGTGGGGCAGGTGGGTGAAGCCGCGCGCAAGAATGTGCAGGTAGTTGGCAGATTCGCCCTTATAGGGCTGACCGTGGTTCCACGGCACCCACGAGCGGGCGTTACAGTAGTGCCCAACGAAGGCGCGGCGCGAACGATCCTTTGAGCGGTTCTGATGTGAGCGATGAATAATGTGTCCCCCGAAGAAGACAACATCTCCAGGCTCAACCTCGGCCTTGACCTCTTTGCCTGCGTACTTGCGGGCAACTTGTGTCAGCCCATTAAGCTCCTCGTTCGTATTACTGGCATGGCTGATTGGCACAATGTTGCTCAGATCACGCCGCCCATGAGGGGTCTGACCGTCAGAGTCAGGGTAGACCGGTTCGTTTTGTGTGCCAACGGTCATCCAGAGGCAACCGTTCTCTTCATTGACCCTGTCAATAGCGAGCCATGCACCACACAGCGTATCTGGAAGGGTCGGAATGTAGTACGAGTCCTGGTGATATCCCTGACCGGGCTGGCCGGCGTTCTTGAAGAACAGCATGGATTGCAATGCCAGCACATCTGGCCCAATTAGAGCCTCCAAAACGTCAAGCACACGAGGATGCAGCAGGAAGCGTTCGTGAATGGGCAGCACGCGGTGGAGCATATGCACGCGCAGGTAGTAGCTCACCTTCTTATCGGGGTCCCAATCCTCAGGGGGAGGCTGAACACCGGGAAAGTGTTCTTTCCCGGCGAGGATGCGGTCCATATGCTCGTTCATCTCCTGAACATCATCTTGTGGCACCAGCCCACGCACAATCAGAAAGCCCTGCTCGTGAAAGGTCACATACTCCTGAACACTTACGCGATACGGCTCATACGCCTTGCTCACCTGTGAATGGGTTGAGGTGTCTGTTGTCTTCATGGCTTTTACTCCTCTAGCTGAAGGTGTCTGTGATTAACATTGCGTGCAGCTCTTTTTCAGACTACAATCTCTATGGAAGAAAGAATAAACGCAAAGAGGAGAAAATGCGATAGCTGGAATTGATGGAGAGGTGTCTGGGATTGATCAAAAGGATCTGAACATTGCCAGGTAATGAAGAGAAGACGGTGCAGTCTGAAGCCTACTTCTGGCCGCAGAGAGCTGTGGTTGGTGAGATTATCTATCCACCGGGAAGCACATTTGGGCCGCGTAGACAACCCAATCTGCAGCTTGTCCTCGTGCACTCTGGTCATCTCGACGTAGAAATTGATGGGAAGGTATACAGTGCGCTGGCAAATAGCGTCTTTGTGCTCTATCCCGGTCACACAGAACACTTTACCTTTGCGCAAGAGTGTGAGACCTGGCATACCTGGTTGCACGCGGAGGAGCCTGAAATGAACGAGACGTTTCTGGCACGTCTGCAACGATTAGAATGGTCGTTGCCGCTCTCGCCGGCGATGCATCAGTTTATGCGTGACGCCCTGGTGATGCAGTCGAGCCGTTTTCCAGTCTCGGCAGAAATGCTGCGAGCACAGGCCTTGCAGATGTTCTGGCGCTACATCGGAGAGGGTGAAGAACGGCTTGCCCCGCAGACTCAGCACACATCGCTTGTCGTCGAGCAGGCCAAACAGTTTATCGATGAGCATCTGGCCCACCCCCTCACCCTTGAGAATATTGCCAGTTCGGTTGCCATCAGCCCGGCGCATCTCATTCGCTTATTTCAAGCGCAGCAGCAGACCACGCCGATAGCCTATCTCTGGCAACGTCGTGTTGCACGTGGCATTGAACTACTGGAGCAAACAGGTCTCACCGTCGGCATAATCGCCCTGCGCTGTGGCTTCCAATCGCGCTTCCACTTCTCCCGCCGCGTACGAGAAGCTGTCGGTTACAGCCCGGTAGAGATACGCAAACGCTTGTGGCGCAGGGTGTGATTGTTTCTTGTAGACCCGCAGGATGAGATGCTTTTATATCAGGTACAGTAGGCAAGAGAGACATGTAAAAGCATGTCTCTCTTGTTGATCAGCTAGCTATTCCTGTGGATTTCATAGGTCTTGCTGCTCGCCTTCGTGCTTGCCGGACCAGAGGTGTTGCATCTCAGTACAGCTCTCCAATAATTGCTCCAGTGTGCCTTCGGCTTCGATGCGTCCGTCTTTGAGGACGATGATCTTGTCGGCACGTCGCAGTGCGGCTTCGCGGTGTGAGACGGCGAGACAGGTCTGTCCCTCCTGTGCGAAGACACGTTGCCAGAGCAGGCGTTCGGTCTCGACATCGAGGGCGCTGGAGAGGTCGTCGAAGACGAGCAGTTCGGGAGTGCGGGCGAACATGCGCGCGGCGGCACTGCGCTGTACCTGCCCACCTGAGAGCTTAACACCGCGTGGACCAATCACGGTATCCAGGCCATTAATGAGCGTTTCCACATCTCGCTCCATGACTGCTCTATGGATTGCCTGCTGTACTTGTGTATCACTTAGGTCCAGGCCGAGCGTGATATTTTCGCGCAGGGTAGCGCTGAACAGGTTGGGCGTCTGCGGTGTATAGGCGCTGCGCGGTAGTACGAAGAAACGAGTAGGATTGTCAACAGGTACGCCATTCCAGTGTATCTTGCCATTCTGGGCAGGTAAGAGACCCAGGAGTGTGCGCAACAGCGTTGTTTTGCCTGAGCCGATGCGCCCGGTGATCACGACGAACTGATCGCGCTTGATGCGCAGGTTAACGCCTGCAATGCCACGACCTGTACCAGGGTAGGAATAGCCCAGATTACTCCCTTCTAGAAGTGTCAGACGGTCCTCTCCTCTTCGCTGAAGCGCAGGTATCTCTGGAAGAGGGCCGCGCCTGTAAATTGGTCCGGCTTGCAGGAGTGTTGCTTCTGAGCCTTCCACCAGTTCTGTCAGGCGTTGTTGAGAGACGGCGGCCTGATGGTAGCCTGCGATCTGGCTGATCAGTTCGCTACTGAAACGAGCGAGCCGGGACATGTACATGACGAAGAGCGTGAAGTTGCCGATGGTGAAATGGCCTGAGCGCAAGGCACTTCCCGCAAGTAAGAGGAGCAGGCCGATGCCAATGTTCGAGATACCCGAATGGAAGATGCCCAGAACTACGTTGCTGAAGAGATTTTCGCGCAAGGCAGCCTGGCGACGCCGATTATTGAGCGCAGAGATGTGTTTCAGAACATTTGTGCTTGCGCCTGCCACCTGAATAGATTGCACCACTCCAAACATCTCTACCAGTGAACTACTCACAGCGCTAGATGTCTCCTGATGGGCACGGCGATAGCGCTCGATGCGTTTTCCGAACGTGTTGACGATAATCGTGCCGATGAGCAGGGGTAACACTGCAACGATTGTGAACTGAAGGTTGATGGACGCCATGATGCACAGTGCCACCACTGTTTCAACGGCCAGGCCAAAGACAAACGTGCCCATACTGAGAAAGAAACCCAGTCCAGCAGGATCACTTTGAAGTCGGTTGATAACATCGCCTGTCGCGCAGGGCAGTGGCGATGCTCCTGGTTGTTGAAGCAGATGCTCCAGCAGGTTTTTGCGTAGCAAGGCTTCGATATTGAAGACAGGGAAGCGCTCAACGCGCTGAACTGTTATGAGCACTGTGGCACGGACGAGTGCCAGACCCAGGAAGAGAGCGATCAGGCTCCAAAAGTTTAGACCGAGCCTCATGCCGTGAGTCAGGCCATCGATGATCTGCTGCACGATCAATGCTGGTGTGAGTGGGAGCAGGCGGCGCAGAAATTGCAGCAGGATTGTGGCAAGATAGCTGCGCCATGAGAAGCGGATTAAGCGCCATAAAAATCTCCAGGTTTTCATGCGAGCAGTTCCTCCGGTGATGCCATCTGTAACAGTTGTGCGTAGCGCGAGTTGGGGTCGTGCAGAAGTTCTGTGCGAAGTCCGTATTCCACGATGAGGCCAGCTTCCAGAACCAGTACCCGGTCCATGTGCTCTATCGTGGAGAGGCGATGTGCAATGAGAATAGCGGTTCGTCCGGCAAGCAAGCTCTCTAGAGCATGGGCGAGTAGCTTCTCGGTAGCCGGGTCCAGGCGTGAAGTTGCCTCATCCAGAATGAGAAGCTGAGGGTCTTTGAGAAAGACGCGTACGCAAGAGAGTAACTGTGCCTCTCCTGCTGAAAGACCTGTGCAATCGCTTGCAAGCTCGGTATCGAGGCCATTGGGTAGACGTGCATACCAGTCAGCGATGCCTAACTGCTCGATAGCTTGCAGAATGCGCTGATCGGAGATGCTCTCGTCGAAGAATGTCAGGTTGTTGCGCAGCGTGCCCCTGAAGAGCTGTACCTCCTGCGTGACGAGTCCGATGCGCTTGCGTAAGTCGTCGAGCTGTGCCTGGCGAATGTCGTGTCCGTCCAGGCTAACGACGCCTGCCTGGGGATCGTAGAAGCGCATCAACAGGCGGGTGAGCGTGGTCTTGCCGCGGCCAGTGCGCCCGATCAGTCCAAGTGTTTCGTTTGGGGCGAGCGAGAAGGAGATGTTGCGCAGCACGGGCTGGTCCGCCTCGTAGTGAAACGAGACGTTCTGGAACGAGACGCTGAGAGGACCTGACGAGAAGTGAACGCCGGGACCGTTGGCAACACGGCTTGTAGTGGTGTAGATTTCGTTGATACGCTCGATACTCGCGCTCGCATTCTGCAAGGAGTTGAATTGCTCAGTTATCTCGAAGAACTGGTCGAGCAACTGGGTCGCGTAGGTGAGCAGCAGGATAAAGGTACCGAGCGAGAGAGCGCCAGAGACAAAAAGATAGCCACAAAGAACCAGGAGCATGCAAAGGCAGAGCACTTCAACTGTCAGGGCAAGATCCTCAAGGCATGACCAGAAGAAGATGCCTTGCAGCTCGGTTTTGTTCTCCCGACGCTGCAGGCTGAAGTAGCGGCGCATAACGTAGCTGGCTGCTCCGTTTGCAGCGATCTCTTCCAGGCTATGCAGCACTTCGCCCCAGAAACCGCTCAACTCAGCCTCCACTCCTTGATGCTTCTTATAGTAAGGAACAGCCATGCCTTGCACGCGTACGAAGCACAGCAGGCTGAGAAGGAGGTAGAGCGTGAGAAGAAGCCCGAACAGGAGATTCTCTCTCGCCACCAGGATGAGTGCGCCGATCATCAAGAGGGTACTGCCCAGGACGCGGATGACGAACTGGGAGAAGAAGTCTGCCAGGGCATTGACGTTGCCATCGACACGCTCGATCAGCTCGCCGGGAGTGTGCTCGCTGTGAAAGGAGCGGTCTAACTGCAGGCAGTGTAGCGTCAGGTCCTCGCGCAGCCTGTTGGTCGCGTGCCAGCCGACGTTTTCGCAGAAGTAGGATGAGAGGGCTGATACCAGTCTGCTGCCTACTGCGGTGCTCAGGTAGAGCAAGGCGGTCAGGGTGAGCACGCGCTGATCCGCATTGTGCCCGAAGGCGTCGATAAAGACGCGGATGAACTGTGGACCCAGCAGTTGTAGCGCAATGGTGGCGAGCAGGAAGAGGGCCATCAGGGTGACGCGTAGCCATTGCGGACCCAGGTAGGTGCGCAGGAGCGTGCTGTACTGGCGCAACGTGACATGTGGCGGCGAGTTGCGTGCCAGCAGCGATTGTACAAATTGCCAGACCTTCATGTGTTTTTCCTCCGTTAAGTGTGTGAGGCGAGGCAGGAGAGTACAACCGATGAAGCAGGTAGCACAAAGCACAGTGTGCAGTGTGGCCTGAGAAGGTGAGAGTGAAAGAGCAGGCTACAAGCTTATGCGAAGGTTAGCCATTCACGTGGGTCGTGAGATAAGAGGGGTAGCGCGCCACGTTCAGGTTTTCGCGAAGCGGGTAGGGGAAGGTACGTCTCTCAATCACCGGTCGTACTTGCTGCGTACGCCGGTGAGAGTCGCGGTCTTGTTGGGGCTAGTGGAAAGTTGTGGACCGCGTTGGATGCGAACAGGCGTATGCAGGCAAAAAGGGCAGAGTGATCCCCTGGGCCGTTGTTACGCAACTGCCACCGAAGCGCTTGCTGGTGCGAGGCACTATGCAACTGCATCTGTTCAACATCGAGTGTTCTCCAAAGAACTAGAGTATGGTTATAGTGTGTAACCGATGAGTATAGTGTACAGGATGCAGGATCAAATGTCAATGAAGATAATGGAGAAGGGGGTAGTAGTGCGAGTTTGGTTTTTGCGATGAAGCGCG
>DAOUDD010000135.1:0-100726 GCA_034431765.1 Ktedonobacteraceae bacterium
CGGGTTGCCGGGCTTCACAGGGCCGTTTCCCTCCACCTCTCTTGATGAGAGCAGTTAGATCTTATGCGGAAACTGAGGCTACATTCGCAACTGGTACGAAGCGCTCAGCTTACCGATAAGCATGTATTACTGCAATATTTTGTTCTCTAATGTACTGAAAGATGCTGCAGATTTTTGTATTTTTCTCCAACAAGCAGCGTTACTTTACTAAGGAGTATACCTAACGGAAGAAAGGAAAGTCAAGGGTACAAATAGGTCTGGGAAGTGTACAAAATACACATACTTCCTCTCCGAACACCTTAGTACGGAGGACGGGCTGCGAGACTCTCCCCTTGCACAAATCTGAGCGACGCTCTTTGCAGAGGATCTTAGCCAGGAATGTATCACTGCGGATCCGTATCTTCGTTCCGTATAGTACTACCAGGTGATGGGACTTGTATAGAACAAAAGGAAACCGTACGATAGTTCGGACTGATCACTTTAGAAGACGAAGGGAAAAGCATGATCTATTTGAAGGTGAAGGAGATAGCGGAACAGAAGAAGATTAGCATGACCCGCCTGTCTCGAATTGCTGATGTAAATTATAAGACGATTCGCGCGATGTTTTACGATCCTCATCGAGACGTGGCGTATAGCACGTTATTGAAGATTGCGAAGGCTTTGAATGTGCCAGTGACAGAGCTGGTTGAGGAAGTCGGCGATGAGAGTGAGTAGCTTTACAAGAAGGTTTGATCACGCAAGGAGCGTACATGCACAGCTCCAGTCTAGCCCTCCTGAAAGACGAATCGGCAAAGAGCAGAGACGCGTCATCTATTATTGAGAACGTACAGCAAGCAGGGCAAAGATCTCGCTTGCCCGACAGAAGCGAGGCAAGGTTCCCTACACGCCGGACATCTCTGCCCTCTCAGGACAGGTAGTTTTGGACAAGATTCCCTCAGGCTTTGTAGCGAAGATTTTCGATAATCATGGCATTTGCCATACCTCCACCCTCACACATGGTCTGTAAACCGTAGCGACCTCTACTACGGAGTAACTCATGCACCAGCACAGTTGTCAGGCGAGCACCTGAAGCTCCGAGAGGGTGACCGAGTGCAATGGCTCCCCCGTTCACATTCACGCGCTGCAGGTTGGCCTGCAATTCATGCTGCCACGCGAGGACAACACTGGCAAATGCCTCGTTTATTTCAACGAGGTCGATCTCTTCCAGTGAGAGGTCAGCCTTATGCAACACCTTGTGAGTTGCTGGTATTGGTGCGGTGAGCATCATGATAGGATCGTCGGCAGCGAGCGCAAAGGCGACGAAACGGGCCAGTGGTTGTAGGCCGAGACGTTCTGCAATGGTGCGTTCCATAATTAGCACCGCTGCAGCTCCATCGCTGATCTGTGATGAATTGCCTGCAGTGATCTTGCCATCAGAGGTAAAGGCAGGCTTCAGCTTCGCTAGCTTTTCGGGACTGGTATCAGGACGGATTCCTTCATCACGCTCAAAGAAAGTATGCGTACCATCTTCCTGAGTTACCGGAAGAGGTACGATCTGTGATGTAAAACGACCTTCTAGTGTGGCTCGCTCGGCACGTCGATGGCTATGGAGACTAAATGTATCCAGGGCCTCACGGCTCAGTTCCCACTTCTGAGCGATCTTTTCGGCGCTGATGCCCTGGTGAACAAGCCCATTGTGATAGCGTTCGAGCATGAGAGGGCCATAGGGGAGCCCGGGACCCTGAGCAGAAGAGGAACCCATTGGTACGCGTGTCATCGACTCAACACCGCCAGCGATAACAATATCGTAAGCACCACTGATAACTCCTTGCGCGGCGAAAGCAATTGCCTGCTGGCTGGAACCGCACTGTCGATCTACTGTTGTACCTGGCACTGAATCAGGAAAGCCTGCCGCAAGAACAGCGTTGCGCCCAACGTTCCAGCTCTGCTCGCCTACCTGACTGACACATCCTACAATAACGTCATCAATTTGTGCAGGATCGAGACCTGTCCTCTCCACCAGCGCTTGCAGCACACGTGCTTGCAAGTCAACCGGGTGCCAGTTCTGCAACTGTCCACCGCGCCGCCCAACAGCAGTACGCAACGCTGCAACAATAACTGCATCTCGTTGTACCGGCATAGCTTTCTCCTCGAAGGGTACAATCCAGAAAACGAAGGATTATCCTAATTGTATCATGGGATGCTCCTTTAGAGGTAGTTGTCGAGGACACCTTCTGGATCTATACAATCTAGATCTATAAAATACTCTCCCTCGACAAACAGTTTAGACCGTTCTCACCACATGCGACGTTACATCCATCTTCGCGCTATAGACATTGCGAGAGGTCGATAGACCTGCTCGTAGCAGCCGAGAAAGCGCACAATACGACCACCCCAGCCACTTTTGAAGCGGTAGACGCCGGCCATCGCTTCATCAGCGTCATCGGTATCAGGGATACCCCAGAAATCGTAGCTTGATGCCCCCTGCTCTTTTGCCCAGCGAATCGCCTCCCATTGCAGAGCATAGTTGGGCATGAGCTGGCGCTGCTCATTGCTCGAAGCGCCGTAGAGATAGGTAGCCTGCCCCGCGAACAGCGAGACAAAGATGCCCCCTAGTAGTTGACCATCGTGCTCAGCGAGGAAGAGGCGTAGTTTGTTACGTGAGGCGAAGAGTTCCCAGACATGGAGATAATAATCCAGAGAGTGAATACCAAACGCATCGCGCTCACCCGTTGTCTGATAGATGGTGTACCACGAGCGCACATCTTCGCCGGAGGTTGCGACCCGAACGGTGACTCCTTTGCGTGCAGCAAGTCGGACGTTGTAGCGCCACTTTTCCTTCATCTGTGCAAGAAGGTTTTGCTCGGTAGGAGCGAGATCGAGCACAATTGTACGCAACGGCTGTACAGGCTTAGTCAGGCGCATATGGAAAGGGGCAACCTGCTTACGCGCCAGCTCTCCAGAGGGTGTATTCTCCTCCAGATCAGGCTCGATACGTAGGGCCAGTGCTCCGTGAGCCCGAACATATTCTCCAAGCTGGGCGAGGAGAGCGGCACAGAGTTGGGGTTGGGTCCAATCAACAACGGGACCCTTTGGAACGTAGGCGATATGACCAGCTCGTAAAGGGAGATGTGGAGCGGTACGACATAGGACCTGTGCGGCTGCTAGCATATGTGGGCCATCCCACAGTGCCAGGCGTCGAGGTTGCCAGCCGGCCTGTGCTTTCAACTCGCCCCAGCTCCAGCTTTGCAGGAGATGACCGGACTGATGAGTATCTACAAACTGATCCCATTGCGCACGCCGATCTTCAGGAACAGGTGTGAGGACATAATGCGAATTTCTTGTTTTCAATACCATTTTTCTTCTCAATTCCATAGTATGTCTGTATGCTGTAGTATAGCAGGGGAGCGTGACCTTGAATAGTTCTCTATGTTCTAACCACAAGCTTTTCCATTCTCACTTCCTCTTTACTTTAGCCCATCAATGGACCATCTTTATTGCAGAAATTAGTGCGAGCATCCTGTTCGTAATAATCCCTGCAATACAATGCTGCTCCCCCACGGGTATGAGAATACACCAGGGAGTGAGGAAATGTAATTTCGGGGAACTTGTGGTTGAGTTTCCGCATAAGCAGCGTCCTCTTTCATGATATAATGGTGTTGGTTAGCCACTCGCTTGAAGTGGTTTTTGAACCAGTAGGAGGCTTATGTGAAAGTAGTTATCCTTGGCTGTAGCCGTGTTGGTGCAACGCTTGCTACACAGTTGGATGCAGCAGGACATACAGTCGCGATCGTCGATAATAGCAGTGATGCATTTCAACGCCTGAAGCCGAAATTTCGCGGGGAGAAGGTTGTCGGAAACGGTGTTGATGAAGAAGTTTTGCGGCGTGCAGGTATTGAGAGCGCCGATGCGTTTATCGCTGTAACCAATGGTGACAACCGCAATATTATGGCGAGCCAGATTGCCAAAGAGATTTTTGCTGTGAAGAAGGTTGTCTGCCGCATTTACGATCCACTGCGCCAGCAAACATTCAACGAACTCGGCCTTGAGGCTATCTGTCCCACGACCATTGTTTCGGATCTCCTATTGAACGCGTTAGGAGAGAGAAGAACTGTTTCATCCTGACCAGACTCTGCTCTCGTCCTCGCTCTATTCCACACCTATTTATGAAATTGAGCTGGAGGGATTGTAGAGATTTCAGAGGAGTTTTTCCCAATGCTGAGCGCAGAAGAGAGGAGAGATAGAGCATGTATATTATTGTTGGTGGCGGCGGTGACGTTGGTTACTACCTCACCAGGAACTTGCTCACCCATGGACACGAGGTGCTGCTGCTTGAGAAGAACAGCGCTCGTTACCAGACATTGAACGAAGAGCTGGGACAATCCGTCATCAAAGGTGACGCGTGCGAAGCACGGGTGATGGAAGAGGCAGGGGCACGGCGGGCGGATGCGGTTATTGCTGTGACTGGCGAAGATGATGACAACCTGGTTATCTGCCAGGTAGCGAAGAAACGGTTCAATGTGACCCGCACTATCGCACGTCTGAATAACCCACGACACGAGCTGCTTTTTCAGAAATTAGGGATTGATGTCTCTGTCAGTCCAACCAAAGCTATTTTATCACTTATCGAATCTGAGCTGCCCGGTTCACGTTTTATACAACTTATGACATTGAAGCGCGCTGGCCTGGAGATTCTGGAGATGAGCATTCCACCGCTCTCGCCCATTGTTGGGAAACAGCTCAATCAGATCAATCTGCCACGTCGTAGTACGCTTGCACTGATTATCCGTGGGGAAGAGTCGATCATTCCAACAGGTGAGACTGTTCTGCAAGCTGGCGATGAGGTATATGCGCTGGTAACTCGCGAAGGCGAGCAGGAACTGCGCAACACCTTTGGCACTATGTAGACCGAAAGATTGACAAGAGGCAATCACAGACAAAGAGGGAGCGGAACATGTATATTCCTTGCTCCCCTGCGAAAAGACTTCTCCCCTCAGTCGCTTCCGCCTCTAAAACAGGACTTCCCGCCCCCTGTGTTAAAAGGATCAGGCTTTATTCGTTTCTTGCATGGAGGGGATAGAGAGATTCCAATTCTCATGCATCATCCTGAACTTTTGAAAAAGTTCGTAAAACATGAAGTGCAGGTAGATATCTGCATCTCTGAGAAAAAATGGATGAGAGGGGCAGGAACTGCTCCTCCAAATTCAGTATGGGTCATAAGGAAGTTTCTAGGAATGTGACTGAACACATTCCTCACCCTGATACAAGGTAGTATAAAGCTGAGAAAGCCAGTATAAAGGATCATACATTATTCTAGCTAGAGGGCAGACAGAGAGACATATTGAAACTTTATTTTTCGATGTACCGTCATTGTATAAGAGGGTCATTCAGACCCTTATAACGAGGGTAGGTGGTACGTTTTTCAAACCGCTTCCTGGAAATTTGGGCGGGTCGTACTGTGACGCTCTCACGCTAAGATTCATTCGTATGGCTTTTACACTGTGTCATGTACAAGTAACAAGTAACCCGAAAGAGGTTTTATATCGATGCCGCCTATAATGCCAACAACACACCTTTTATTAATTTCCATACTTTTTTTAATACTTGTGGCGTGGATGTTCATTTTTGCCTGGCTTGCGATCCGCCCAACGGGGGAGAAGCATGTTGAGAAGCAAGTGCAGATCGTGGTTCGTGCGCGCAGGACTGCCCCAGTTTTACCTGCAGTCACAGTCACACAAGTACCATCAACGCTACAAGCACGACATACTTCTCCTATACCGGTAGTGCAACCACCTGCTCCGGCTATAGTAGGCTCCGAGAGCTGAGGTAGCCAGGGTAGTACGAACTCGCGCTCAAAAAAGTTTAAGAGAGGGAAGCTTCTTTAAGAAAGAGAAAGCTTCCCTTCTCTTTGTTTATCTCAGCCCATGAATAAGCTAGCTAATGTACGCGCGCTCATTGAATTTTCTCGCCCGGTCGTGGTGGACGAAATTGCTCACCATCATTGATGAAGACAAAATGGCTATCCTGGACATTGACGATCATATCTACCTTGCCATCACCGTTCACATCTTTAAACGCGAGAGTGACAGGGGCAAGATCCTGTCCGGGTCCGGTAAGTAGTGGTCCGACGTATACTTTTGCCTTTGATGGGTCGTTGCCGGGAAACTCGACGACCTGTACGTGTCGATTCAAATTTAAAGCAATAAAGTGGCTTGGAGTGGTACTAGAATCATTGTGTCCAACAACATAATCAGTTTGGAAGGTACGAGGACGGCCATAGTGCCAATCATCTTGCACACTCTGCCACCAGTTTACCAGGCCAGTAAGCAGGAACCAGCCAATCATCATAACAAAGAGAGCCAGGCCTAGATAAACGAGCCAGTGAAAGCGATACCTTTCACTCCCCTGCCGCTGCAACGACAATGGAATATCTTCTGTGTCGCGCAGAGGACGTCGATTTGCTGGTGCAACCGCTGGCATAGCCTGTGTGGCACTGCGTCGTGGCGGAACGGAGCTTTTGTTCCCTCTGTTAGTTGTTACGAAATGGTAATTGTCTTGCACATCTCCATGCACATAGCCGCTCTCCATTCGCGCATCGTTTGAGTAGCGCCTCACACTGCTCGGCATCTGCGAGGGCCAGATATCGTCATATTCCTCATCAAAGCTATCAGGAGCGCTTATTGGAACGTGCTGTGACTGCCGTGACAGGGCAGGGCGTCGAGATCGCTGATCCACATTGCTACCGTCCTCTCTGTGTATTTTTTCCAGCAACAAGAACTTTTGTTCTAATCCACCTTCATAGTACACGAAAGGCGAAACGATGTCAATAATATATGGAACAAATTTCCTAGTGTAAAACTATCTGGCCTTTTCGGAGCACTCCAGCATACGAACTCTGGTAGAGAAGCGGGCTAGAGTTGCCTGGTCATGGCTTGCAATTGTTTATTATGCGATCCGTTTCGATGGATACTACAACCAGAGATTTTCCTGTACTGCCTGAGGTTGCTGAGAGGAACGCTTTCTAGCTGACGAGCGGCGCTCACGTACCTGCTTCTTTGCAACTGCTGCATCAGGAGAAAGTTCATAGACGATTTCTTGCTCTTCCTGCGCTGTAAGGGACTGAGATGCGACAGGTTGCAGGTGATCTGATGGGGATTGCAATAGGTAGACGTGGACATCAAAGATAGAATCACGCTGAACACGAACTTGAGGGCATTGCTCAATCAACGATGTGAGTGTTGCATCACTACACATGCTCAGGACAGAGTTGCATTGACGAAGTTGCATCAGCGCAGCGGAAAGTGGCACGGAAGCTTGACCTTTCAGCCAGTCGGTAAACTGCAGCGCAAGTTGCTGCAACCACTGTTGAGTGTAGAAGCCCAGGCCAGCGACAAAGATAATCTCCTCGTCATCTCCCTCTCCTTCACGATGAGCACAAACAAGTTCGGCAACACGCTGAATCTCGCTTCGACGGTAACAATGGAGCACCTCGTAGCCCTTCTGTTCAGCGAGAAAGCCAGTCGAGCAAATAGAGCTACGAATTGCATGCAGGTCGAGGAGGGCAAGACGCTGAGCAAAATCGTCATAGCGGGCGCGCACGACGTTTAGTACGTCCGTCACCGAGAGCTGTCCTTTATAGTAGACTATAGGAAAGTCATCAGCAATACTTGCAAAGGCACTGCGCGCATCCTCAGGAATTGCGAGCAAGAGATCCTGACGCGCACGCAGCTCCTGCAACTTCTGTACTTTGCGCTCGCGGTATGCTGGAGTCCAGAAGCCGAGGATTTCGACATAGATGCGGCGTTGCTCCCGTGTGAGGGCAAAGTCGGGAATGAAGATGCTCTGTGAAAGCAGCAGTGGCTCAGGTTCACGCTCCAGTCGCCAACCATCCACGCCCTGCTGACTGCTGGAGCCGTAGAAGGCATCCGCAAAGGCCTGCTCAATGCTACTATCAAAAAGTGTTGCATCACTCTTCTCAGATGCTTGCTTCTCTTCCTGTTGAGGAGCAAGAGGTAAAAGTTGCAACAGTTCAGAGTGCAGCGTGAAGCGGTAGCTGCGCTGCAAAAAGTGCACTGTTGCCTCCGCTTCCAATAAAGCAGGAGAAAGCGCGGGATGTTTTTTCGAGCGTTTTTGAGATGTTGGCTCTCCTGGACTCACAGTATTTTTCTTGCTGTAACGTAATAGTAATCGGCAGAGTCGCGCCAGGCGAAAGCCGTATTGTTGGGGTGTGCCAGTAACATCCTGGGGACCGTAGAGCGTGAGCAAAAGATGTGAAGGAACTGCGCTGCTGCTTGCTGAAGCTGAGGATGGAAGATACTCCAGATCGTAATAGACCCCTAGACGACGTGCCAGATAGCAGAGCCGTTTGACTACTGCACCAATACCAGTTGTCATCTCCAGAGGAGACGCCGCGTCACCCTCCTGTAGGCGTGCAAAAGCATTGTAATCGATAGTAAAGCGAACATTCGAGGAGTGAAACAGCGCCGCCTCAAAGGCCCACTGGTTGTAGAGAGCGACCACTTCTTCCGGGTTTGGAGCCTGGGCAGAGGTGCGTGAGAGTATCGCCTCGCTCTCGCTGTCTAGAGCCAGTAGATATTCCAGATCGGGAACACTCAGTTCATATTGCGCCGCAAAGTCTGTGAGTGCCTCTTGCTTCTGCGCAATAGGAAGATAGCCGAAGTAATGTTCATTCACATAGGTATAGAGCTGCAGGCGCAACTGTGTTGGCGAAGCGTTGAGCAGTTCTGCGTTGGCACTGCGTTGCGCGACAACATCCTGCCAATTCAGTGCTTGCCATGTGTACCACGAACTGAGCGTTGCCATCAAGCATGATGCCAGGCGATACTCTTCAACACATGCACGTGCCTCGTCCTGAGAAAAGGAGCGTTGTGGCTGACCGAGCAGGCTCTCATAATAGGCGATTAAACGCTCTATCCCAACGGAGTATTCTCCTGGACGAAGAAAATGCAGAGAGAGCGTCAGCTCTCGCCCACGTCGTTGCACTGACTTCTTGATATCCTGTAACCCAAAGCGCATGATTGGCTCTGCTTCCTTACTTTCTCTGTGTTGTCACTGTGATTGTTTCGATCCTGCTAGCCACCATTATACTATTCTTATTGAGCGACCAATTTGTGCTACTTTTCACTCGGCAAATTTCTCTCTCAGGAATGCTATACATCTCCCGATAAGTGCCTTGAAAAATCGTACGCAGAAAGGCTTCAAAGCAAATAGGAAAGAGGTCCTGTCCTATTGAACATCTGCCTTGTCTTTGGTATGGTAGTAATGGAATAATCTGCTTACTATCTATATTTTCTTTTGGTTGAATAGGAGGATGCCTTGAGCACAACTCCACAGCGCCTGGGGAAATACGAACTGCAGTATATCCTGGGCAAAGGTACGGTTGGTGAGGTATGGAAAGCTCATGATCTATCAACTCACCGTGATGTCGCCTTAAAGATACTTTACACTGATTTACAGCGCTCCGATCCCCATTTTTTGACTCGTTTCATCAAAGATAGCCAGGTGCTTGTCTCACTTCATCATGATGCGCTTGTCGAGGTCTACGAAGCCAATATTTCACGACGTGAACATCCTAATGAGCTTGTTGCATATCTTGCGTCAGAATACGTTGAAAGTTCAACATTGGCACAGTATATGCAGACAACAACACATCTAGGCAAGATTCCGGCCCTCTCCGAAATTGTCTACCTTTTCACACGCCTGGGTGTCGCGCTTGACTATGCCCACCAGCAGGGGATTGTGCACGGCAATTTGACACCAACGAATATTTTGTTGAGAAAGCAAGAGGACACACAATTTCCAGGCGGGGAGCCTGTGCTAAGCGACCTTGGTCTTGAGCAGGTACTTGGCGTGCAAATTTCGCCTCATCTGCCATTTTATCTGTCACCCGAACAGGCACAGAATGGACCGGCGCAACCGCGCAGCGACGTGTACGCGCTTGGTGTGATTTTGTATGAGCTATGCACGGGAGTCGTGCCGTTTCAAGGTGAGAGTACAGTCGCAATCCTTACACAACACATTCGAGGACTTCCAACGCCGCCAGTATTGATTAATCCCAAATTGCCGCCGGCGCTCTCAGAGGTTATTTTACGCGCCCTCAGTAAAGACCCGGCTACACGCTTTGCCAAGGCTTCTTTGCTCGCTGCCGCAATCGCAGATGCAAGTACAATGCAATCGCGGCTCTACATTGGCGAGGAGGAGTTTGGAGGAGATGAGTCTGAAGATGAGAAGTCAGGCTTCACTGATTCTTCTATCTTAGGTGTCGCGGTACCTCTGCCCAAGGCCCCGGCTTCTTCAGGCCCGCTCGTGACACGACCATTTGGGCAATTGCCGGTGCGCCGCCTGGATACACCTGGAGGTGCGAGTAACACAGGAACGCTTCCACGTATTACCAAGCATTTACTCGTTCCAGATAGACAAGATCGCCCAACCGCACAAGCGGCACCCGTAATACCTGTAGTATCAGCAGAGCCACAAACAGTCCCACAGGTAGATTCTGCGCAACTTCAGAAAAGAGCCGATATCTTACGTTCCCTTCCTCTCGCAAAGGTATCTTCTGGTCGCGTGGCCGCCTCTGCACCTATAGCCCAGCCAACGCTTCCACCAGTTCCTATGGTATCCAGGCCTCTCGGTCCATTGCATCCAGCAAATGGCACAGCATCTCAACTACATATCCCAACAGGTTCCCCTTATAAGGCCCCCCGAACAACGGCTGCGTTTCCAGCGGTTGGGGCAACAAGCTCGTTCCAGCCCCGGCCCACAACATTCACGAGCCAGCTTTTGCAGGAGCAGGCGCGCACTTCTCATCCTCCCACGATGCACTTTCCGGCCAAAAGACGCAGCTCATCCTCATTCCCTTCCTATGCGCTCGTTAGGGGTGCCACGGCTGCTGTGGTAGTGTTGGCGGTTATCATAGGCACGATCTACCTGCTACATATAGGACGTAATGGCAATAATCAGGCTGCCGCTCCTACTCATCCAGTTGTAGGGCACGTTTTTTTTCAAGACGATGCGATTGGGCAAAACGCGCAACTGAGTATCAACCTGGATCATATCTCACCGCCACCAGCGGGCAAGAGTTATGTTGTCTGGTTACAGGATATTCATCAGCAGACACAACTACTCGGCACGCTTGCAGTAAGAAATGGTGCAGCGTCCTACCTTTATCAAGGTGACGCACAGAATATAAATCTTCTCTCACTTGTGAAAGGTGTGCTTGTTACACGCGAGAAAACAGGAGGCAAGCCGACTACTCCAGGCAAGGAGGCAGTCTATCAGGCATCACTCGATGCTGCAATACAGCCTTATCTACGTAATATTCTTGTCAGTACGCCAGGAGCACCGAACAATAAGAGCGCAGGTTGGACTCTGCTTGATACGATTCGCTCGATGAACGATAAGACCACAAGCATTGTTGACACACTTGATCACGACAATGCACTTATGTTGCGCCAGGCAACACGGGTGATCGAGATGATTGACGGCTCTCAGTATGCTCGCGGGAGCGGGGATTTGCCTGCGAAATTTCCGAGCCAACTGAATATACCGCTGGGCTTGCTTTCCTCACCAGGGCAAACAGGCTACCTGGATCTGCTGGACAAACAGTTGGACGGGCTAGAAAAAGTGTCGCAGCACAACACGGCGGTACAGATGCGTATTCAACACGTAAAAAATGCACTGACGAACCTTCAAGATTGGCTACAAAAGATGCGTGCTTACGACGTACAATTGCTCAAAGCAACAAATTTCCATGATGCTGCGACTCAGAGTGTTGCGCTTCAGCTCAAGCAATTGACCGCTGACGCGTACACCGGGCGTATCGTTCCACCCAACACCAGTCCGCAACCAACGATAGGCTCGGCTGGCGCGCTTCAGGCGTATACAGAGGCACAATATTTAGCCATGATGGATGTACGCGAACTTTGAGCATTGGTATAGTTTCAGGAATGCGTAGGGTGCATACGGGTGATCACAAGAGTTCTGCTCTTTGCACCCTACTGCTCTGTCAATGTTCATACGTCGCATGGTATAAGAGATGATAGACGCGTAGGGAGCGTGCTTGTCCTTTTAAGTAGAGGTTTTTGCGAGTGAACAGCGCGTAGGGAGTGACCCTTGCGGTCGCCCGTCTCGGGGTGCACAACGATTCACCGACGTGCCACCGACACGCGAGAGGGCGCAAAGAGCACGAGGCCCTCCCCTACCCGCTTCTTCCAAAAGAACCTCTACCTGAAAGGCGTGCTTGTCCCGCTCCTCCGTTAGACTTGAGCGAGGTAAGCATACTCCCTACGTGCTGTTCGATCCTGCTGTTTGGGCACACAACGAAGCCTGGCAGAGCACTACGCGTCATTAGCCTCTGCCCTATTGCAAAGGAGGTAAAAAGGTCTTCATGTGAGTGCTAGTTGAATACCATTCAAGCTAGCTATCTGCAAAAGTCAACGTGCCCTCCTCTTCGCTCACCTTCCGTTGCGAATCAACCCTCAGCGCAAAGTCGGCAGCGAGTGGCAGGTGGTCGCTGGCACGAAAGGCTGGCAGATCATCCTCGCCGAATTGTATGACAGAGCAAGTTGTAAGGCGCTCGGCGACGTTCGAGCTGGCAAAGATGTAGTCGATACGTCCAGCAGGTGCGCTGGCGGGACAGGTGAAGCCGAGATCGTGGGGGTGCAGCAGGCGAAAACTGTCGGCATAGACCCGCTGTAGCTGTCGGATACAGCCACGTGGCGCATAGAAGTAGGCGGCGGCATCGAAGAGCGAACAGAGCAGATCACTCCGTGCGATCAGGCGTAGCACAGGCTTGAGAAAGCCGAAACGCTCTGGTACAATATTGTTCAGGTAAGGATTGCCATCTGCCATGTTCTGACCATGATATTTTGCTTCGAGTTGTACCACATAGCGTAGCAAAGCACTGGCTTTGAGTGCCTCACCCGGTGCAAGTGAGTTGCAATCTCCCATCAGCACATGTGGCTCCTTTGCCGCACGCAAAGGAGCGAGGATATGTAGAATTTCCTCCACCTCGCGCTTCCGAATATGTCCACCGGCGCGTCCCTTATCAAAAGAGGCCGAGAGATGCATCACACAGACCGTCAGATGTTCTCCATTCTCCTCCTCCACACGCACCTCCAGCAGTGGCCGCGAGAGCAGACCGGGACGTGTATGAACTTTTGCGGAGATAATAGGAAGTCGCGTCAGGAGCGCTAATTGATATTCCTGGCTACCCAGCTCAATACCTCTCACCAACTGCATATCCAGCGCCTGTGCAAGCTCCTCCACAACCGATGGCTCGCGCTGCACTTGAGGATTGATCGCCTCTACAAGTCCCACTACATCGAGCTGTGCAGCATGGATCATCCTAAGTAATGCATCGGTACGACGCGCATCAGGATTCCGTGAATCATACCCACCAGCCAATATGTTATACGACATAATACGTGTCATTTGCTATCATCCTTCTTAACCACTACTTTTTGCACAAAGACGTTCTACCATGGGGAAGGGCTGATCTCTAAACGTATAGCTATTCCTCTCCCACATCTCCTCCCGTACTATAAGACGAACAGAGCTGTTCCGTTCGTCACATTATTCGCGCGTGTAGCAAAGATGTCCATCTCTCCAGCTAACTGGTATAGACATATTGACATATAGACACTCTATAGTTTATGATTCTTGAACAGGCATATAGAGAACGGGCTGATCTCCAATAATGGATTTTGACAAATTCTTGCGCTCAGACGGAAAGATCAACTGTTTAACAATCATCTCATCGCAGGCTAATGGATTGGAGGCGATGTACGCAGAGGCGGTATGTACCGCCTGATAGAAGCTCGTTTACTAAGGGTGCCATCATATTAACCAGTACGCTACATATTTCCAAGGAGGAATACGTCATGCGAGATAGCAAACGTATTTTGTTAAGGACAACAGGTACTGCTGTTCTACTACTTATTTTGTTTGCTGTAATTGTTGCTAATAGAGTATCTACAGCCAAAGCTGCGCCTCAGGTAGACAGTAACTGGTATAATGCAGCCCCTTATGTGATGCCACTTGCCAATAGTCCTCCCGATCTAACCTCGGTTATGGCGGCAAGCGGTGTAAAAGCCTTCACCCTGGCATTTATCGTCTCTAATGGGAGCTGCACACCTGCGTGGGAGAGCGATGCAGGACTGGACAATGTCTCCTCGGACACACAGATGACCCCGATCATTAACGCTATTCGTGGGGCTGGCGGCGATGTGGTTGTTTCCTTTGGCGGTTATGGCGGCACAAAACTTGGGGAGACCTGCGGTAGTCCACAGGCCACAGCTTCGGCTGAACAGACAATTATCAATAAGTATGGACTACATGCATTGGACTTTGACCTGGAAGAGCCAGAGTACGAGAATGCAACCGCTATCAACAACGAACTGGGCGCGGCACAGATATTGCAACGCAACAATCCTGGACTTTATGAATCAATTACGCTTCCAGGTACAACCAGCGGCACAGGCTACTTCGGGCAGCAGCTCCTCAATAACGCCAAAGCACTCGGCTATACGCCAAATAATTATGCAATCATGCCATTTGACGGTGGTTTCAATGGAGCGAGCAGCCAGGTAGGTGCATTGCAGAGCTTTCATACCTTGCTCATGAATACATTTGGTTGGAGCAGTGACACAGCCTACAGCTACGAGGGCATCTCCTCAATGAACGGGCGCACTGATAGCGGAGAATACTTCACCCAGTCAGATTTTCAGAGCGTGTTGAGCTTTGTCCAGAGCAATCACCTGGGACGCTTCACCTACTGGTCAGTTAATCGTGATCGCCAGTGCAATCCACCGGACAACAACGGCTCACTCTCCGGTACATGCAGCAGTGTAGCGCAGAGCGATTGGGATTTCACCAAAATCGTCGCCCAGTTCGGGGGAGGAACCCCGCCGCCACCACCGCCTCCAACACCTACGCCCACCCCAGGAGGTGGGGGAACATGTGCTGGAGTTACATCCTGGAGTTCGTCGGCAGTATATATACATGGTGACAAAGCAACATATAACGGCTCGCTGTGGGAAGCAAAGTGGTGGACGCAGGGAGATGTACCAGGGGGTCCCGCTGGTGTGTGGACGCTGCTTGGAAGCTGTTAAGAGTTTGTTCTACTCGTTCACTCTCATCGCGAGTTAAACGTTCGTCTTTAACATTCAGGCGGTGAGGACTACGAATTTGTAGTCCTCACCGCCTGACGTGCTATATATACATATTTATACGTATATACTTTTGTTTTACTGCATGGTAGACTTTCCCCTATCGAACAACAGAAGTGTGGAGGAGATGTCGAAGTGCAGAATCAAGGTACACACGTTTGGGACGATACTCTAAAACGGCTCGTCGAAGCGTACCCCCAGGATTTCGTCTCCTGGCTGCTCACAGGAGCAACCTTTACAGGCTTTCGCGCCACTGAACTGAGAAACAAGAAGCTCATAGCTGATGTCATCGCAGATGTTGAGCTTGCTGGAGAACCGATGCTGCTGGGCATCGAATTTCAAAGTACTGATGATAGTGAGATGGCGGAACGGTTGTTGGAGTATAGTATACTAGCATCACGGATGCATGAAAGGATGATGCTGTCCTGTGTCATCTATCTACGTGAGAACAAGAATACTCCTGTATCACCATTAATATGGCAACTTCCAAATGGGCAATCGATTCTAGAGTTTCATTTTGTCGTGCTCAAGTTGTGGGAGATTGAAGCAGAGGCAATTCTCCAATCAGGTCTGGTTGGTCTCCTGCCTTTGCTACCACTGACAAAAAATGGCAAGCGGCAAGAGGTAGTAGAAGAGATGATTAACACACTTGTCTCCGCTCGAAACTCTGAGCTTCTTTCCTTGAGTCAAGTCCTAGCTGGTCTGGTGTTAAAGAGCGATGTGGATCAAGAATGGTTGAAACGGAGGTTTGCAATGCATGAAGATATATTAAAAGAGTCCTGGGTATATCAAGAGCTTGTTCAAAAAGGTCGCGATGAAGCACGTCAGGAAGCTGAACAAGAGCGTTTACGACTGCAACAAGATGTGCTGCTAAATCTTATTCGTGTGCATTTTCCAGCGATTGCTGCGCAAGCTACGAAACTAGTGCAGCATATTACCAACCAAGTCTTGTTGATGGATCTGATTGTGCAGGTAACAGTGAAGCATACTGAACACGAGGTTATTCAACTCCTGACGGAGGCAAGTAAGCAAAAGAATTCTTAGCCTTTCTGGTCAATATACTCTATATAATATCCTCATACTCAACTTCATCATCGTGGGAGCAATGAGGGGCGAAGAAGAGAAGATATGAGTCGCACAGTCTTCTCTTCTTCGCCCTTTGCAATTACAAAATGAGGATCAGGCAGAGGTTGTGAGCCTGATATTCAAGTAGAATAGTAGAGAGATGGTAGCTAAAAAAGTGATCAGTTAGAAGGAGAAGCTATGACGCGCAAGGGCTGGCTACTATTTGCAGCTATGTCGGTGATCTGGGGTGTTCCCTATTTATTTATCAAGATCGCGGTAAGGGAGCTTGATCCAGGGTTTGTAGTATTCGCGCGCGTCGCAATTGCAGCACTGGTTTTACTGCCGCTAGCATTTCAACGAGGGGTCGTGCAAAAACTGCGCGGACGCTGGCTGGTCATTGTTGGACTGGCGCTGGTGCAGATTGTGATACCGTTCCTCTTGATTAGTTATGGTGAGCAGCATATCAGTTCATCGCTCACGAGCTTACTCATCGCCTCTGAACCACTCCTGATTGCCCTGTTCGCGCTCCGTTTTGATGCGAGTGAGAGAGTCAAAGGACTGCGTTTGCTTGGACTACTGATCGGACTGGGCGGTGTCGCAGTTCTACTTGGGCTTGATGTCAGCGGAGACGGGAACAAATTGCTCGGGGCAGTCTTCATGCTGCTAGCTACTGCAAGCTACGCTGTCGGGGCACTCTTCCTCAAGCGACCACGCGTTGCAGCACTCCCGCGTCTCGGCATCGTCGCGGGCGAGTGTGCTGTTGCAACGGTGGGACTTCTGCCATTGGCGGTAATACGTCATCCGGTAAAAATACCTGGTCTCGATGTACTTCTGAGCCTGGTTGTACTTGGATTGATCTGTACAGCGCTCGCGTATCTCGCCTTCTTCACGCTTGTCGCCGAGGTTGGAGCCAGTCGAGGCATTGTCTTTACTTACGTCAACCCAGCAGTATCTGTTCTGCTTGGCAGAGTCTTTCTCGTCGAGCCAATCAACATAGCAACAGTGACAGGCTTCCTGCTGATTCTGCTGGGATCCTGGCTCTCGGTGAGCGGAAGGTTGTCACCATTGCTCCGATCAACGCTTCGGACAAGCCTCCGGTCGTCAGAAGATCGGGATAGCAAGGTGGCAAGGTAAAACATGCCTCATTGGCAATCATTGCACCAAGGGAGGCCGATGTAGGGAGGCGATGGCAAGCATGGCTGCTCCCCAGACAACGGGCGCGACAAGTCTGACCCCATTTCTCTCTCCATGAATGGCTGGATATGACCACAATAATATGGAAAAGAGCATTAATGAACTGGCGAGATTGCTGCTTGCAGAACATCGCGCATCGGCATTGGTGGCCGACCAGTGAGACGAGCAAGCGTTGGATCGACTCTTGCAAACTCTCCCTGTCTGCTTGCAGCATAGAATCCGAGTTGTATGTCAATTACCGGCTCAGGAGTGCCTTGAGCGAGCAGGCGAGAACGAAACTCGTCGTCTGATACAACTATCCGGCGAATGGGCCGACCCGTTACTTCTGAGGCGATCGCTGCGATACCAGCGAGATCAAGCATCTCGGAGCCGGTGAGAGGAGGAGTGATGCCGTCAAGGCCACCCCTGGTCAGCGTGATAGCCGCCACTCTTGCTAGATCGGCATGCGCTGTCCAGCAGACAGGTCCGTCCTCTGGTACTACCAGTTCACCAGTCTGGAGGGCATTGCCAAGAAACGTGACTCCAGACGCTGCGTAATAACCATTGCGCAGCGCTGTGAAGGGCACACCCGACTCGCGCAGCGCCTCCTCTGTGGAGGCATGCGTACGCATGGGAGGGAAGTGTGATGCCGGGTTCGACCCCATATGGCTTGTATAAAGAATTCTTTGAGCACCAGCCGCTTTCGCCGTATCAATCGCGGTCCGATTCAAGCGCTCAGCCAGTTCGCCAATGCGAGGAGCTGATACAATGAGCACCTGTGATGCCCCTTCAAAGGCATGAGCGAGGCTCGCAGCATCCTCAAATTCCCCTCGACGGACGCGAACCCTTCGCTGCTCAAGGTCGCGTGCCTTCTCAGGGTTCTGGACACTCACGCCAATCTCTGCGGCGGGAACGAGTTCGAGCAGTTGCTCTACAACTGCTCGTCCGAGCTTGCCATTGGCTCCTGTAATGATGATCATGATAACTCCTCCTAATTGCTCTTCGAGTTACTCTCATTTATACTACTTTTTCGACCGGAAACTGAATCTCGGTCAGAACATCGTCAAGATCTTCTCCCCGGCGCAGGCAAATCTTGCGGCGCGGCCCAACGATAGTGTAGCCATTGTTTTCCATCCAGGTTCCTAGCGCTTGATAGGCTAATGGAGCCCGCGAGAGCTGTCCATGATGAAGAGTGCTTGCCATGTGGGGAACGGCAGGTAACTCACAGGGTGTCAGTTGTCCTTCACCTCGTCTTATCAGGACCTCTGCGTCCCTCCATTCAACAGGTGCAACAATCTCCACTGAACCTGGGGCGTACTCGTCCTCGCTCTCGGAATGAAGCACGAACAGATGATCAATGGGTGTGATCCCGTAGCGCTTTAACCTGGCGTCGATGAGATCAATCCAGTGCGTCTGATGCTGTAAATCAGTCTCTGTCGGGTGCAGAGAAACTGCTGTAATCGGCTTGACCGCTTTGAGCACTATTTCATACGCTGGCATACAACTGCTTTGCTCAAGTGAGCGGAGCCGTGCTGCGATGCGCACGAGCTGCTCCTGTTCAGCCTGGATATGCTGTTGAAGCTGTGCCTGTCTGAGCCGTAGCATCCCCTGCAACGCCTGGGGTGAAACGCCTTCGTCCAAAATTTCACTGATCTGTGTCAATCCCAGACTCAGCTCTTTGAGTGCCAGAATGCTATACAGGCGCGGCAATTGATCCATGGTGTAGAAGCGATAGCTTGTCTCAGGATCAACATGAGTTGGCTTGAGAAGACCAATCTCATCGTAGTAGCGCAGGGTGTTCATTGACACTTCGGCAAGCCTGGCGAAATCACGAATCTTTAACATCTCATCTCCCTCCTACCCGTTTGAGGATAGGTGAACAGCTCTTGTGACTAGCATACAACTTTCAGGTAGGGTGAAAGTCAAGTGTTTTGTTTCCAAAAGAAAAAGAGAGTGTAGAGAATTCTACACTCCCAAATTTACATTCTTGTGTTCGATCAGCTCGCTACTTCCAGGTGACGCGCTCCAGGATGTAGGGGAGGAGTTCGTTGATGGGCAGACGGATCTGGGTCATGCCGTCGCGCTCACGCAGAGTGACAGTCTGATCTTCGAGAGTGGTGAAGTCAACAGTAACGCAGAATGGCGTGCCGATCTCGTCCTGGCGACGATAGCGGCGACCGATGGCGGCAACGTCGTCGTACTGCGAGACCATGAAGCGCTGCAGGTTGCGGTGAATCGACTTTGCGGTATTCACCAGTTCCTCTTTGTTCTTCTGCAATGGCAGGACGGCGACCTTGACCGGGGCGAGCCAGGGATGCAGGCGCAGCACAGTACGCGGCTCCTTGCCAGCCGGATCAGGCTCTTCCTCGTATGCATCGAGCAGCAGGTTCAGGAAGGTACGATCCACGCCACCTGAGGTCTCGACGATCCAGGGCATAAAGCGCTCTTTGGTCAAGGGATCAGTGTAGCTGAGATCCTGACCACTGTATTGCGAGTGGCGCGAGAGATCCCAGTCCTGACGCCAGTGCACGCCTTCCCACTCCTGCCAGCCGAGGATCGTCTGGTACTCGACATCGAACGCTTGCTTTGCGTAGTGCGCCAGTTCGTCGCTACCATGCTCGCGGAAGCGCAGGCGATCCTTGTGATTGAGAATCCCCTTGTACCACTCGAAGCGATACTGCTTCCAGTAGTCAAACCACTGCTGCATCTCGTTGGGATGCACGAAGAATTGCAGGTCCCACTGTTCAAACTCGCGCTGGCGGAACAGGAAATTGCCAGGCGTGACCTCGTTGCGATAGGCTTTACCGATCTGGCAGATGCCGAAGGGAACCTGCACACGCGAGGACTTAAGCACGTTGTCATAGTCGAGGTAGATGTTCTGACAGGCCTCACCGCGCAGGTAGGTCTTCATGCGATCGCCCTCGACGACACCCAGGTAGGTCTCCATGAGCAGATTGAAGACGCGTGGCTCGCTTGTGAGTTCGCCGCCACAAACAGGACACTTGTGCTGCTCAAGATTTTCGGGATCAAGGTGGTCGATGCGGAAACGCCGTTTACACTTTTTACAGTCAACCAGGCGATCAACAAAGTTCTCGACGTGCCCGCTGGCTTCCCAGACGCGAGGATGCGTGATGTTCGCCCCTTCAATACCCACCACGTTGTCGTGTAACTGCACCATCGACCACCACCAGTAGCGGCGAATATTGTTGCGAAACTCGACGCCGAGCGGTCCGAAGTCGTAGATGCCGGCGACTCCACCATAGATCTCGGAATTGGGGTAGACGAAGCCGCGCCGTTTGCAGAGCGAGACGATCTTTTCGATAGGCACGAGGGGGGTGTCACTGATGGTCGGTTTGTTTTCGGTCTGTGTCATGAGTGGTCTCCTTTTCCATAAAAAAATGCCCCAGGCATGCATGCACGTATTACATCTATGTGCATTGCCCAGGGACGAATGCATCGCTGTATGCCTGAGGCAACTACATTTTGCGATACATGCGCGGTCCCACCCTGCTTCTCCACCTTTCACAGTGAAGCCACTCATTCTTTATAATAAGAAAGCCAACTCAGAAGCGCCCTTCGCCTGTATCCTGTTGCCGACCTCCCACCATCTATCGGCTCGCTGCTACCGTTTACAGGTTACTCCTCTTCCTCAGCGCTGGCAGAATATTCTTTGTCGCGATGTAGTATAGCAGAAAGAGGGAGAAGACGCAAGCTACAGGAAAATCAGGTCCTGTCGCGCTAACCAGAAGTCTGCAAGATACGTTAGAGCGACAAGATAGACGACGGCAAGCAGCAGCATGAGCAGTGTGTAGCCGTCCAGCGCCGGATTGAGACCGAGGTTGTAACATATCAGCAATGGGTTCAGAGGCAGTCGCAGGACGGAAAGGTAGTGCGCGAACGCAGTGCCGCCGACATTTGAGTAGAGCATACCCACGAGCCAGGCCAGAAAGACGATCTGGATACGCCGCGTGGCTATCGGCAGCGAAAGTACTATTGTAAGCGTTGCCAGCAGCATGCAGTTGAGCAGGAGTCCGATTGCACCCGGCCGCATGTTGGCTAGCGTCGCACCTTGAATACCAAGCACTGGAACATGACTGTGATAGCTTGAGGCTAACAGGAGAGTGAGCAGGAAGAGCGGCACACGTAGCACGCAGGTCGCCAGAATCAGGCCGCGCACGTACGCGGAACGGGAGGAGAGATGTGACAACGGCAGGTAGGCTCGCGCAGTTTTGAGTGAACGCTGCACAATCACAACCGTGTCCACAACGGCCAGTACGCCCAATCCCTGGCCAGCTGTACCGTAAAAGTAGCCTACATTGCCTCCAAATTCCAGGAACAGAAAGGCGTAGAGGAACCAGATAAAGACAATATCGACAAAAATCCAGACGCTACGCAGATAGCTGAGCAGCGTAAAGCGTGCTACCGTCAATTCTGGCAGTCGCCAGAAGCGTGTCCAGATAGAAGGCTGTGAAGTCACCGAAGTTGCTGCTTGAGAATTGCTCATACTTTCCCTCCTTTTCCGGTAGTGACTTCCTCTACCTGCATAACATCATCAACAATAGTTGCCCTCGTTGTGCGCACATACACCTCTTCCAGCGTCTGGCTGACAGGAGAGAGCGAGAGAATCAGCACCTGAGCGTTTACCAGCGCGCTTAGGACATGCTGTTGAGATTTTTCGGCGATGCGCAGTATGTTGCCGTGTGCCTCAATAATCTCGTCTTGCAAACTCAACCTTTCCGCTACTACGTTCGCCTCCTGCTCATGTCCCAGCACAATCTCGACGATGCCTTGTGAGTGCAGCAGGTCGGCTACGGAACCACTCAGAATGGTCTTTCCCTTGCGCAGGATGCAGACGCGGTTACATAGCGCCTCCACCTCGGTCAGGTAGTGCGAGCAGATGAGAATTGTTTTGCCCTGCTTGTGGAGCGCCTTAACTATCTGTCGCACCTCCCACTGGCTATGCGGATCGAGTCCGCTCGTTGGCTCATCTAGAATCAACAGCTCAGGCTCACTCAGCAGCGCCTGAGCGATTGCCAGACGTTACAGCATCCCCTTCGAGTACGTTCCGGTTGGTCGGTTGGCAGCCTCATGCAGATTCACCCTTTCCAGGAGCGCCTGCACCCGCGTTGTGTTATCCGTTCCCCATAAGCCCTCCAGTTGCGCAAAGTAATGGAGCGTTGCACGGCCCGTAAAGCGCGGCTCGAAGAGTGGACGCTCATGCACATAGCCCAGTCGGGCATGTGCTCGTGGCACCTGCTCCTCGTCCAGCACCCGCACCCGACCAGATGAAGGAAGGATAAAACCCAGTAGAATGCGCACTAACGTCGATTTGCCTGCCCCATTCTCTCCCAAAAGCCCGAAAGCTTCACCGGCCTCTATGCGCAGGTTAATATTGTCAAGCGCGTATACGCCTCCACTGTAGGATTTAGAAAGATCAATGCATTCAATTACAGCCATAGTTATACCTCCTTGTCTTCGCTGCTCTTATTTTACAAGCTTTCTGGTAGAGCATCATCCGACAAGAGGGATAAAAACAGTACTTTTTGGGCAAACTTTCTGTGTTCCGGCTTCCCCAGCACTCAGTTTACAGAAGTTCACAGTACCCCTGCCCCTGCCGAGCCGAGAATCGACCAACATTCCCCACTCTTGACTCAGCGTAACAAAACAGTACAATAGAAGGTAGCAAACGACTATCAAAAGGCTTATCTTAAAGGATATAACTGTGGAAACAGAAATAGTAACTATTTTTGATAAGAATATGCGGCGATTGGGAACGAAGACGCGGAAGGAGGTACACGCGCTGGGCTACTGGCACGAGACCTTTCACTGCTGGTTCATCAAGCAAGATGCAGGAAAAACTTATCTTCTCTTTCAACGTCGAGCACTTCAGAAAAAGGACTTTCCTGGTCTGTTGGACATTACAGCTGCGGGTCATCTCCTAGCTAATGAGCATGTGGCAGATGGCATACGCGAAGTCACTGAAGAGCTGGGGATTACCCTCTCATACAACGATCTGCAATCGGTTGGGATCATAAAAGAACAGATACTTCTTCCTGATTTTCTTGATAGAGAATTCTGCCATGTCTACCTCTACAAATACGACAATGCGATCGATGATTTTGTGCTGCAAGCAAGAGAAGTGGCTGGCATCCTGCAAATCGAGATCGACGCTTTTGCGCACTTAATATATGGCGAAGTGGAAAAGGTGCGTGGCGTTGGCTACAATCTAGAATTGGACGGATCAAAGACTTTTGTCGATAGGCAATATAGTCTGAGCGATATCTGCCCTCATAGTAAACAGTATTTCTTGAAGTTGATACAAGCTGTAAAGGAAACTCTTCAAGACTAGTATTCAAGACAGTTCTGTGCTTGCCGTGGGAGTACAGTAAGGAAACCATTATGCAGATCCACAAACGGGAGGGTGCAAGACCCTCCCCTACGCGATATAAAAGAAACAGCGAACAAGGGATGCTCTAATCTCTAGTTCACATTGAGCTGGACATCATCGACAAAAAAGGTGGTCGTTACAGACGACGAGCTTGTTTTGCCAGTGAAGAGCAGGGTTACTTGTTGTCCAGCATAGGCTGAAAGCGCGGATGTGAGGTCGGCTGAAGCCTGCTGCCAGCTCTGGGTCGCATCCGTATTGCATGCGCGCTGCACCTGCCCAATTTGCTGCCCGTTGCTATCGAGCAACTGGACGGTGAGAGAGTCTTTGCAGCTTGTACTTGAACTCTTCGTTGTAGCATACCACCAGTAGTTCAGAGAGAGTTTACCAACCTGCTGCGGCACAGTGAAACTCTGCGCGAGCACATCGTCACAACTGCGGTAGCCACAGAAGTGGGCGCTGTACTTGCCCGTATGCGGATTCTTGCTATCAATCAGCTCGTAGCCGCCTGCGGACGACTCCTGCCAGGGGTCCACACCATTCTCAAAATTGCCACTCCCAATCAATGAGCTTGAGCCAAGGGGTGTTGGTGTTCCGGTGGGAGAAGGAGTTGGCGTTGGTGGAACCGGTGTCTTTGTTGGTGTCGGTTGCGGCGTCATAGTAGGAGGTGGAGTTGGCGATGGGACAGGTGTGGGCGATGGCGTTGGTGTACTGCCTCCAGCGAGGTCGCGCGCGATATTGTAGAGATCTGGTGAACCAAGCCCAGTTGCCAAATCATAGCCTGCCGCTGCTGGATAGTAGAGGTTATTGCCACTGGTGACATCGTGGAATGGGACGTTGGCCTGCCTGGTATTTGCCAGGCTGTACAGCGTGGGATTGGCAAAACCGAGTTTCGTTTTCCCTTGTTGTTGCAGATACTGGTTCAACAACGCAGCGCTACCGGCCCACAAGGGAGCCGCTGCACTCGTGCCACCAACGGTGCTATCACCCGTACAGCCAGCGGCGCTAACGGTACAGTAGACGGAGTAGCCAGTCCGTGGATCGGCATCAGCAGAAACATCCGGCACCTCACGTTTGCCATTACTATACTGATTTTGCACACCCGGTCCTACCTGCCAGTTGGGTTTAGCAAAGGTTGAACTCAGACCACCACCGGACCCTTCCGGGCTACGCTGCGTATCGTTTGGATTGCTCCAGACCGATTCACTGCTGTACGCGCCATAGTTGAGCTGCAGATGTGTACCACCGACTCCGGTGATATACGGATCACTTGCCGGGGAATCGACGGCGAGATTGGTATCGTTACAATCGTAGGCACCTGAGTCGCCTGCGGCCGCAAACATCGAGATGCCTTGTGCCGCCCCCTGTTTGAAGATATTGTCAAGCGTTTGCAGTTCAGCGCTGCCCGACTGTGACTCGCATTCACCCCAGCTAATCGTTACAACCTGCGCCTTGTTATCGGTGACAATCTGGTTGTAGGTATCATTGACACCCTGCGTCGAGTTTGGCCCCTCGTAGACGATCTGCGAGGCATGAGGAGCAACTTCGGCCAGCACTTCGATATCCAGTTCGACCTCGATTGCTCCCTGACCTGCTGTCCCGTCGTAGCCATCGACCAGTTGAGTACTGATGTTTGGCTTACCGAGGTTATTTTGGCTCACGAACTGATCGATATCGCTCTGCTGAAAGCCATCCAGTTCAAACACTGCGACGGTCTGGTTATCGCCTTGAATCCCTGCCTGCTGAAGCGGCTTCATGTCGTAAGCCCCAGTTAGCTCATTTGGTCCATACCCGCTACCTGCTAATGGCTTTGCACCTGCACGTGCCATGCGAGGTCGCCATGTGACACTGTTGTCCAACCCACCGACTGACAGTATGAAAGGAGCTACTGATGAAGGAAGGGTGGGAAGAGAGGCGTTAGCATAAAATTTACGTGCACCAATCTGGTAGGTGTTCATCTTGACCTGAAAAGCTTGCTCGGCCTGCGCTGCAGTTGCACGGGCATTGATCAGCACACCATTCGACGAGATGCTGTTCACGGTCATCCCCTGGCTGCGTAGATATCCAGCAACCTGACGTTGCTGTTCGGCCGTAGGAGCGAACTTTGCGCTGAACTCCTGGGGAGAGAGAAAATGATGATACTGGGAGGATAGAGGATTGTACAGATCGTGAAGTAAGGTAGCAAGCTCGTCGGTGTTGCGCATCTGCAAACCTATCGATAGGTCAAGCGGCTGTTGTGGGCTGGCAGATCCAAGTGAGTGGGCGCGTGAAATCAATGGCGCGAGCTGTCCATTAATCGCCAGGCGACTATCAGCAGAGCTGGCGTGGGCCAGCAGAGCGATACCGATGGTACTTCCGATCATCATGGTGCCCACAATGATAAAAAACACCGTGGAAATTTTCCGTTGCATGCAGTTCTCCAAACTCTTACGTTCTATTGCCTTCTATCTAGCGAGCATGCCAGAGTAAAAGAGGAGAGCAATTCCATACGTATTACCTCAAAACCCACGAGAAAGAACGTGTCAGCAAGAGCGAGGCAAGCACGCTCCCTACGCGCTGTTCGATTTTGCCCTCTTTGGACTTGGACAAGATCTAAACCCTTCAAGTTAACAGGTATGGAGGGCAACTCTCTCTATACATTTTTGAATAGAGAGGCATAGGACAGAGTAGATGACGCGCTACAAAACGTTTTCAGAGCGAAGGGACAGATAGAGCAAGGAGTTCACAGCTACTGCCTCTTTCAGGAAAGTAAACGTGGCATTTCTGCTGCTTTGCAGATAGGGGAGTACTTTTTGCGTGTTCGCACAGGCACAAAAACAAGCAGCAGCATAGTAATATCTTGAGTCTTTTTAAAGCACTTTACGCAAACCTGCATGCTTTAACAATACAAAACTATATAGTATTACTGGAAGGGGACATCTAAAACATCTCACCGGTGCCAGCAGCAAAAAAGAGATTGAAATAGTCTTGAAATTGTTGGATACGGCGTTGACAATAGTGATACATGCATGTTACTATGAATCTGGATGAGGTATATGCTGTATAGCATTGTGTCAACATTTAAGGGCTTTTTTTTGATGAACAGGATATTCTTTCTCGCGATCTCGATGGCCGTATGAGCGCTTCCGCCAGGGCTCATGCGGCAGGAAATGGCACGTTCTGATGCAACGCACTGGAATAGAGCAGTGTTGCTTTTCTCCTCCATTCTCTGCATCTGTTCAGTCCCCTTTCACTCTGTCAGCATTTCTTTCCCTACTCTTTCTCCCCTGGTTGTGTCGCTAAGCAGAGCGGCACTTGTGTTTTCTGCATATTCGCTGGACGAGAGCGCGTGCGCCTTCTCTTTTACATTTTATACGAAAACCAACGCTCTTCTCAGAGCTAGCTTTGCTCAGGTTTTCGAGAAGCAGATACAATTTTTTTGTGTGCGGTTTGTGAAGCTGCATCAAACCACGTAAAGGATAGATTTCTCATGTTACAAGTCAATCACGTCTCTCTTGCATATGGTGCACGCCTGATTCTCGATGATATCTCTTTCACTGTCGCTCCAGGTGAAAAGGCCGGACTGATCGGTGTAAACGGGGCAGGCAAAAGCTCTCTACTCAAAATTGTGGCGGGGATACAGACACCGGATCGTGGCACGTTTATGCGCCCCCGGAGTTATGGCTATCTCTCGCAGGATATTGCTCATGAGACGCCTATAACGCTGGGCAGTACAGTGCGCGATTTTATCTTTAGTGCCAGTGGCTTACAGCAGGCACTTGTGGAGTACGAGCAGTTGTCGGAGAGGATGGCGCAGGAGACGGATGGGAACCTGGAGACGCTGCTGGCACACTTTGAGCAAGCGCAAAATAAGCTGGATAGCCTGGGCTATTATGATGCTGATGCGCGCAGCGAGCAGCTCATCGCGGGTCTGAATATCGGAGGGGTGACGCTAGACCGTGAGGTAAGCACGCTGAGCGGTGGACAGAAGACAAAACTGGCACTGGTGCGCTTGCTCTTTCAGGCTCCCGATCTGCTCCTGCTCGACGAGCCGACCAACTTTTTAGATGTGGATGCCGCGCAATGGCTGATGGAATATCTGGAGAGCTATAAAGGGGCGCTACTCATCATCTCGCACGACCTAGACCTGCTCGATCGCAGTATTACCAAGGTGCTACGGCTCAATGAGTTCACACATAAACTGGAAGAATATCGTGGCACCTACTCGCACTACCTGACAGCTATTGGAGATGCCCAGGCGCTAGCAGAGCGTACGAAGAAGCAGCAGGAGCGTGAGATTGCACGTTTGCGCAAGACTTCAGAGCAATTGCGCGGCTTCGGTGCCACACGTGTGAAGCAGCGTATCGCCGTCGATAAACGCATCACTCAGTTAGAGGAGAGCAAACCACAGATAGCGCAGCAGAGCCGACGAATCAAGATCGACTTTCCGGTGCGTGAGTCGAGCGAGCAACTTGTACTGCGCGCTGATGGGCTGACAAAATGCTATGGCAGCAAAGAGATCTTCCGCAATATCACATTTCAGGTTGAGCGCGGACAACGCCTGGTCATCGTCGGGCTGAACGGTGTCGGTAAAACGACGCTGCTGCGCACACTGCTCAATATCACGCCACTCACCGCTGGGAAAGTGGAGCTTGGGCGACACGTCCATATCGGCTACTATGCGCAGGAGAACGAGGGACTCGACTACGAACGTACGGTATTCGACGAGGTTATTGAAATTCTGCCAGACAACAGCAAACGTGTGCGCTCTATTCTGGGTCGCTTTCTATTCGCGGGGGAGCGTGTGCAACAGAAGATCGGGACGCTGAGCGGTGGAGAGAAGACGCGGCTTGCGCTGGCGAAGATGGTACTGGCCGGACCTAATCTGCTCGTTCTGGACGAACCAACGACTCACCTGGACCTGACCTCGAAGGAGATTATCGGTGATGCGCTCGGCAACTACAACGGCACCATCATCACCGTCACGCACGATGTCGAGTTCGTGCGGCACGTCAAGCCCAACACCATGCTCGTCATGCCTGAGGGTCGCCGCTTGCCCTACGATCCTAAGTACGATGAGATGTTGGAGAGGGCGTAGAGTGTCGCAATAGGCAAGAAACACTCCTATTCTTGATCTCTTGACTGGAACCCTAGCATCTGGCACAAGCAAGATGATACACTATATGTCACGGAGAGGTACTCTTCTGTGGGTCTGCATTGTAGATGATGTTCAGGTAAGGCTTAAGAGGATCTGTGCAATGACCTTTCTGGCTCTACTGACGAAAGAGATGCGGCTGGATGTGCGGCGGGAGCGGATGGTCTGGGGCATTATCGGTTATACAGTGCTGGTCTGTCTTCTGGGCTGGTTTGCGTTGAACAGCAATAGCAGCTATAAGAACCCTGGTAATAATGGGCTGGGCGATGTTGGAGTAAATCTTTACTCCCTGCTTCTAGCAGTACAGCTTCTGTTTTTAGTAGTCATTACGCCAGCGTTTACTGTCAGAAAGATCAATGGTGAGAAGGAGAAGCAGACATATGATCTGCTGCTCCTTTCGCGACTCTCAGCGTTTTCGCTCGTTGGGAGCAAGCTGGTTGCGGGTTTCGCACATACTCTGCTCCTGCTGATTGCCTCGTTTCCGCTCTTCAGTCTGGTGGCCTTCTTTGGAGGTATCACCGTGCCTCAGATTGTGAGTGCACTTGCAATCTTCCTGGCAACTGCCCTCTTTATGGCGATGCTAGGGCTGTTTTGTTCAGCACTCTTTCGCCATTCGACGCTTTCGGCCATTACAGCTTATGGACTTAGCCTTTTCTGGCTGCTTCTGCCTCTCATTTTTGCGTATTTACTTTCGCTTCTGAACTCAGGTCAATTTCACTTTCTCCCTCAATTAGCGAGGAACATGCATCCACTCTTTCTCTGGCATCCGCTTGCGACACTTTTGAGCACCTATCCGAACGCTACCGCGAACACGTTTTTCTCGCTGCTAAGCATGGGCGTGCACTTCAATGGCTACACAGGAAATGGCTTTGGATTAGCACAGCCATTTTTTGTTGTGGGTCGGAGGGTGGCTCCATGGACACTGTATTGCCTGATTACTCTGGCTGTCACGCTGCTCCTCTTCCTGCTCTGTGTACTACGCGTAAGACCCAATGGGAGAAAGATAGTGTCAGCTTTGAGAAGTGGTAAAGCTCTGAGAAAGAGGTAGGGAAGAACACCGTAGCATAAAAAATGCCTATGCTACTTGCTTTGAATTGTTTTGTTTGGTGTCGTGTATGCTGAAAAACATTACTTCCCTCAAATTATTCTTACAGCAGCCCAGGCGAGTAGTGCACAAATGGAGGAGTAGTCGAAAAAGCTGAGGCTTTTCAGGACATGCGTATACTTAATAGAAACCAGATTGGAGATATTTGTTACCAACGGAGTGTGCTATACTACTCTAAGGGTACAGATCAACAACAAAAGGTGTATTTCCCTATTTTTTTAAAAGGAGTATTGATATGGCGGTAGTACGAACGAGAATAGTAGATCTTCATGTCAACGGCGACAATGCACATGCCTACGTTACACAGCCTGACGACGATCAGCAACATCCGGGAGTGTTGCTGATTCAGGAATGGTGGGGAATTGAGCCACATATTCAGGACCTGGCTCAAAAGCTGGCCGCGAGTGGTTTTATCGTTGCTGTACCCGATCTCTATCACGGCAAAATTGCCACGGAACCCAATGATGCGATGCGTATGGCGATGCTGGTGAGAGAGAATGTCGATAGGGCCGCGAACGAAATTCTTGGAGCGTTGGAGACGGTGAAGACGCTTCCAGAAGTGCAGCCAAAAAAGCTGGGTCTGATGGGCTTCTGTATGGGTGGTTTCCTGGCCTATACAGTTGCAGCACGCAGCAGTGATGTAGGGGCTGTTGCCTCTTTTTATGGAGCAGGCTACAATCCCTCACCAGAGGAGGTGTCCAGGGTGTCTGCTCCTGTCCTTGCGGTCTATGGGAGCCAGGATCAGAGCGTGCCAGCAGAACAAATTGAGAAGATCCAGCAGCGCTACAAAGAAGCAGGCAAAGAGCTGACCGTCAAGGTCTATGATGCTGGTCATGCCTTTTTGAACCCGACACATGGAATGGGAAATGAGCAGGCAGCGGCAGAAGCCTGGCCGCTGGCCGTCCAGTTCTTAACAGAGCATCTGCGCTAGAGGATAAGGCGCGTCATATATACCTTAGCCCATGAACGGGCCTTCTCCTTTTTTATTGTTGAGGTGTTTCTGCCGGTGTCCTGCATGCAAAAACATCTCAACAATAAAAATTTCAGTGAGCACCGTAAGCGTGAACATACAATAGAGAAGAGAAAGCCGCGCTTCTAAAACAAATGCTATCAATTTACGTTGATTTCCGCTATAATCAAGAAAGAGATAGAAAAGCTTTTTTTGGTGAAGATGATCTTGTTCTAAGAAAGAGGTATACGCTCTTATGAGTTCTCCTTACCCTAATCAGACGCCGGAGCCGAACCCGTCAAATCAGTATCCTCCAGGTCAGGGGGGTACACAATATGGTGGAGGATATCAACCAGTTCCTGGTACTCCCGCATATGGAGAGCAACAGCAATATCAGCAGCCAGGTGGGTATGCTCAATCGGGTGGATACCAGCAACCCTATCAGCAACCTTACCAACAGCCTGGAAGCTATCAGCAATACCAGTACCCATATCAGCAGCAGGCTCCTTATCCAGCAGCGCCAGCGATCGCCTTTGATTACCGTTACCTGATTGCGGGTATTGGTGCACTCGTCGCAATTATCGCTTTTTTTCTCCCATACTACACATCCATATATATATCAGTAACAGGTGGAAATGGTGCAGCTATAGGGGGTCGCTACTGGCTTGATTTTCTGATCGCATTGGTTGGACTGGGCATTGCAGTTCTACTTCAATTTGGCAATCAGTTGTTCAAGACATCCACCACGCCAGCAATACAGCGGCTCCTTACCTCGCTCAATAGCAATCCTAGGAGATGGGGACTATGGCTACTCATCACGGGTGCTGCTGGAGTTTTTATTCACTTTGTCCTGGATCTTGGACTTATAGGTTTCTGGGCAGTGGGTAACTGGCTGTATCTGCTGGGAATCATTGCGGTAGCAGTTGGAGGCTGGCTGACCTGGCGTCCACCCGTTGGTGCTGTACACTCGACCACGCCACCGATCCGCTAAGAGACTCACTGTTGTCCTTTCTGATTTTACAGGTAGAACAAAAAAGGTGGCGCAGGAACCTTAGAGGTGTTCCTGCGCCACTTTTAACAGTGACAGTACAAAAGGAAGTACTGGCAATGGAAAATGCTCTCTTTCTAGTCGTCCCCCTTACAACTCGACCACCAGTTTCTCTCCCTGATTCCTAGAAACCTGCCTGTGCGTGTTCCCTCACTTCCACATGACCTCCTGTCCCTCCTGTTCTCCGCTCCACCACATCTCTCCGCATCTCCTCAGGTGTGAGCGCGTCTGCCATACCACTTTTCCACCCTATACTTCTGCTCAGCATTCATACGCAAAGCCATTGTCCTTGTGCCAGTAAAATAGCCTTCCCCCTTGTTTAATACTTCTTACTGGTGAGGCTCTTCCATTTTCAGCACATCCCTTTCGTCCTGCGCTTTCTGTAATGGAATAATAACATATCGAAAATAAAGAACGTATCAAAAAGACGCTCAAATGATTAACATTGTATAAAATATGTTTGTTCTTACGTTAGAAATACAAGAAACTGGTTGCAAATGACAGTTTTGTCATAGAGCAAGAATACGGGGAACAAAACTCCATTTTCTCTCGTTTTTTAGGTAAAATACAGAGAGAGGATGAGACTCTAGTCTGTCTTCGATAAGAGCGTCCTCTCCCTCCTAACGAGGTTTATCTAAACGGTGAGGTAGGCATTGGAAAGTATGACACATTGGAAGCTACAGTAAAAAAGGAAATGGGTATGTGTCAGAAAGAAATTGCAGAACTACAGAGAAAAATTGTCGAAGAATACGAAGCGATGAAGCGTGGACTACCTGGCGTTGCACTGGGTGGAAGCAAGCATGCTTTTATTGATGCTCGTTTAAAGCGTGTTGATGGGTATCATGCCCAGTTAACACAATATATCGGTGAGAAAGAGGCGACGCTTACCATCTGTGAACTCTACGCTCGGGTGATGAGCTAACCTTCTTTTTCTCCTCTTGCACCTTTGCCAGAAACGTTGTACGATAAAGGTGATAGTTCTCTCTAGCTATCGCTTTAGGGTAGCTTTTAGGAGATAAATACCAAGCGCATTCAGAAATGGTGCCTTGTTTATCTGAATGCAAGGAAGTGCTGTACTTTTATGGTTAACCCGTTCAGTGGTGGAGAGCCAGCAAAAAGCCAGTCTGTAGAAAAAAAGGCAACTCAGCTTCTTCCTGAAACAGTGTGGGGAGAGCAGGAGATGCCTTCCGGTACGCCGCCTGAGAACAGCGTTGTCGTGACTATCTCGCGACAATTTGGCAGCGGTGGATCTGATATTGCGCGCCTGGTTGCAGCGCAGGCAAATCTGACGTACCTGGATCAACAGATACTTGTTGAGGTTGCACAACGGCTTGGCATCGAAGACCAGGAAGCTGTACGCCAGGATGAACAGACGCGTGGACGGGTAGGCCATATTCTTCAGGCTATTCGGGCCAGTACACCGCTCACGATGAATTACCAGGCGCTTGCCGATTCTACACACAGCCGCACGCAAGTGCGCGAGTTCACCTATTTCCAGCTAACACAGCGCGTGATTCTGGAAGTTGCTACGCAGGGGAATGCAGTTATTGTCGGGCGTGGCTCACAATTTTTGCTACACAACGCGCCGCGCACACTGCACATCTTTGTCTTTGCACCACTGCCATACCGCATTGAGAATATTATGAAAGAGTTTGGACTCAACCGCTCAATGGCGCAGCAGATGATCGAACAGCGTGACTATGAACAAAACAGCTATTTGCGCCGCTATTATGGTAACGATGGCAACCTGACAAGTCTGTATCACCTGCTTATCAATACCAGTCTCTTCTCTTTTGCACAGGCCGCAGATTTAATTCATCAGGCTTTTCCCGTGATTGCAAACATAGTATAACTCTATGTACAACTTTTTTGGTGTCTATAATGCGTAAAGAGAGACAAGAGGCTTAAATTCTTTTTTCGGCCATATTTTGAGCAGACGCACTTCGTCAATACAGATCTGTTGTGATGGACAAAACCAGGCTTATAACACAAAAAAGGGCTGAAATAAAAGTTTTTTCTCTCAGCCCTTTTCTAGAGTTCTGTTGCAACGAAAAGATTAGAGGCGACGATCATCGTCGGTAAGACGTGGATCTGTTGTACCGCGTACGGTAACGTCGCCCTCTTTCTCCAGGCGAGCCTCTTCACGTCGGACAGTGTCACGAATGTGCTGAGTCTCTTGAACGGTACGCTTGCCAAGCTCGACCTCGCCAGTTACGACGGTCTCCTTTGTGACGTTAACCTGCTCTTCTCTTACAGGGACGCGAATTGTCTCGCCTTCACCAATGGGTGCGTTAGAGATGCGGCCGCCCTCGATTGGGCGCTCTTCGATGTATACCTCCTCGTGCGTAACAGGAACATCGATATTGCGCTGCTCAGCGACGACCTCTTTGTGCAAGCGAACTTCACCAGCCTGAACACGCTCTTTCTCCACCTGCAACTGCTCCGCACGCAGCCTCAAGGTACGAGCCTGTTCGTCCTCTACGTCACGAGCTGTTCCGGTTGCACGTGTATCACGCTCATATGTGCCAGTTGTGGCATAATCTTCGACCTGACCCGCTGTTCTGGTGCGTGTGGTAGTCTGATCATACGCAGTTGCACGCGTTGCGCTACCACGAGTGTTGAAATCATGCGCACCGTTTTGGCGCAGAATGCTCATAATATCGCCATATCGGCCATCATCACTTACCGCTACAATACTGCGCCCCTCTTGGTGAGCCTGAGCATAGTAATCGGCCTCATCGCGAGAGAGACCCATGTTGATAAGATCGTCCCGAACGGCTTCAGCGGAAGTGCTTTGACCACCGAACAGATTTTTAATGGCGGACATAAAGCCACCACTCTCAGTGGAAGTACCAGAGTAGCTGATACGATCATTGGGTACTCCAGCATCGTTCAAAGCCTGGATCGCACGCTCGGCCTGAGCACGCTCATCAAAAACGCCAACTATCGTTGCTCTGTTCACTGCCATGATATGTTCCTCTCATTCTTGTAAATGCTTTTTGGTGATACAAACGTAATTTTATTTCTAAACGTGTGCCTGGCTACCTCTGACATCCACTGCCCCCTGCTCTCCTGGCAAATATCGTAGCCAGTGCCACAAGTGCCACGCGCAACCAGTCTACGCATATAGTACGTAACACTTCCACAGAGAGATGCAGAAAAGCACAACCTTTTATTTAATTAGGAATAAAAGGGAGGTGTTATTTTATAAGTATTTTCTAATGTTCTTATTTTATTATTAAGGTACGGTATATATTAAATAAAATACTTTATTTCTATAGTTAGTAATAAGACGCGGGTGGTTTGTAAAGGATGCTAGTCATTTTTGGAGCACGTCGTCATAGGAAAGCTCTTCCCTGATAATGCATTCGCACCTTGACATACGCTAAAGTCATTCGTTATACTCTCTGCGAACAGGCTATGATAGGTATGACAGGCCTGTCAAAAATTTTCCTCATGCAAATAAGGCAGTAGATAGAGCGGAAGTATATGGGACAAGAACAAGTGCAAGGTGCCTACCTCGTCATCCAGAAGGGTGTTCTCGCAGGGAGACGCGTTGAGTTATGGAAAGACTGCACAACGATTGGGCGGAGTCGCGACAGTGACATTTTTCTGGAAGATATCGCTGTTCATCGCAAACAGGCCAGCATTCTTTATACAGCTACAGGGTATATTCTCCGTGATGAGCACGGCAGCAATGACTGCTTTGTGAATGGGCAGCCTGTGACCGAGCAGTCACTTTCGAGTGGGGATGAGCTAACATTTGGCAATACACATATCACTTTCTATGCCAACGAAGGCACACGCCCTTTTCAGCTTCCATCGTCACGAGGCAAAGAACTGCACATTGGCAAAACGCTTGACCCACATAGCACCACTATTGCACGTCTTCATTTTCTTAGTCCTCAGCGTACTGTGCATAGCCTTGAAATTTTTCCCGGCATGATTATTGGCCGCAGCCGCGAGTGTAACATCTTCCTGGAAGACCTTAGCGTGAGCCGGCATCATGCAAGCATTGAGGAAAACGCGCAGGGTGATTTTGAGATTGTCGATAATCGTTCAGCAACTGGAACGTTCGTCAATGGGCAGCCTGTGAAACGTCATGTCCTGTGTGAAAATGATGTAATTCAAATTGGCAATAGCACGTTTACGTTTCGACACGCTCATTCATGAGATTGGCATATGTAAAAGCCGATGTAGAGAGCTCACGTGCCTGGCATAGACATCCACCAGTGTGCCATCCATTCTTTGTATGGGAGGTTCATATGCATGAGTGCTACGAGCAAAGCGACGCACCTCCTCTGGCACTTCGGAGCTTGTAAGCCCTCCTGTACGCCGAATAGCCGTTGACGAAATAGTGCGATAGGAACTGTTGAGCGGAAGTGGGAGAATAAAGTTTTTATACGGCCTGTTTTGCGGTTGATCCAACAACTTCAGCAGTTCGCCTTCTCCATCATCTCCTCGTGGAGCCACAAGCAGTTCTGCACGTGTAAATAGGTCCTGCAATGCTCTCTCACGATCTTCATAGTAGCGGGGATCAAGAATCTGCACGATCTTGTCATATCCCATCAGAAAGAGGATGCGATGCACACGAGGAAACGAGGTACGAATCGCCTCGGCCTGTTCGACATAGAGGCCGCGATTAAACAACAGCATACCAGCACGTGGTAGATGATGCCTCAGCACATCCTGGAGCAGCATGACTCTATCGAGCAAGAGTGGACGCTCCACTCGTTCTTTATCCACTGTTCGCTTGCTGAAAGCGGCATAGAGTTCCATCGAGCTATGCTGGCGTGCGTAGCGCTGGGCCTCCTTGAGCAAGGCAAGATGAGCAATTGTTGGAGGATTAAACGAGCCAAGAAAGACGATCAGGGTTCCGCGAGGTTTTGGGGAGCCTGGAACAAGAAGGGCACATGAAGTTTCATTGGGCACAAGGCTGTCTAGCAGCCGTTGCACACGACGGAGATGCTCTATTCTACTTTGTGAAATAAACATGCTGTATTAACTCTACGAAACATGCATATTCGACCCCTTTGGGGTATATTGAAAGCCGTACGAGATATCTTTGTCGGATGTCTGCATAGTACCAGCCGCAGCCTGTAGGGCGCTACCAAAATCCTTCTGCCATTGATATGAATCGCGGAGGCGCTTCTCATATGGATTAAGCACCTCCAGCGCAGTGCTCTGCATGAAATCCGGAAAAGTCTGGACAAAGGCCTGTATCTTTGCCCAGTTTGTTTCATGAGCCGAGAGGGCAAGATCAGCATCTACCATAATCTTGATAGCGGCTGTGCACATTGTCTCACATGGGTAATTGATCTTTCCTTCCCCAGATCCTCCATCACCTGCTAGATACGCCATAGCGAATATTCCTCCTCAAATTCTGTTTTTCGTAGCGTGCAACGTGCTCTATGTACACTACTTCTACTATAAGGAACCTGCGCTATGAAAACCAGTGTGCTATAAGAAATTTTTAGCGAAATACAACGTGTGCAGCATTTTTTTACATCCTGTTAACAAGGAAGAGATGAAACATCCATCTCTGCGACCAGAGCAACGAACGTCGGAAAACGGGTCCATTGCTCTGGTCACAGCTCACGCAGGCTCACCACGTGAAGTATTTGCCACTAGAGCCACAAGTACTCCCCTTGAGCCTGGTTTCCAGCCGATTATTCGTTGGAGGCAGGAGGGGCAGAGATTGATGGCCTGGATAGGCGGCGCGAGGTCATAGGAAATGGCTTTGCATTGGGGTCACGCACACGCAGCCCATCTTTATCGCCTAGCCCACGTGCCCACGCTGCATAACTATGGCGTGGATCAAGCGGAATTGCAGCAGCACGTCGCTGTGCCTCCTCACGTGCAAGTTGCTCCTGGCGTCTTTTGACAAGCTCGCGCTCCAGTGTCTCTTGCTGCTCCCGTTGCAGACGTTGCTCTATCTCCAAACGGCGCTGCCGCTCTACTTGCACCTCTTGCTCTCTTTTCTGTCGCTCCTCAGCTTCACGGGCGATGCGCCTTTGTCGCTGTGCCAGGGCCTCGTCGCTCATCATTGGATCACTAGCCATAGCTTGCTTCTGCCGTGCCGTGATCTGTCCTTTCACAAGTGCGCTATCATTGTGGAAGAGATAGTGAGACGACATGGGATCAAGCGCACCCGGTGGGGCCTGTTCGACCATACGTGCGAAATGATTCAAATCCTTCTGCAGAACGGAGCTAAAATATGCTCCCACGCCAAGTGTTTCCCCTACCTGGCCCAATGCTCCGGAGGGAGGTGAGTACATAACATAGACATCGACCCCTGTACGTTCCGGTCCTAATGCACGGAATTTGACGCGACCGCTGTTACGTAGACCACTTGTTGAGCGCCAGCCAATCTGCCGACCGACAATCCAGTTTTCATTAATTGCATCCCACTCGTACTGCCTGCCTACCTGCACGACCCAATGGCTACGCTGATCATCGTAGTACGTAACCTCTTTGACAAAGCTCATAAACTTGGGAAAATCGTTGAAGTGCGTAAACAGCTCATAGACCTGCTGTATAGGAGCGTTGACCGTCACTGATGCTGAGTGTTCTGCCATGTCCCGTTCTCCTTCTGAGAAAATGAGAGAGCTGCTGTGAGAGGAGCACTCTTCTCGCTGTTTCAGAGGCTCTCTCGACCACTACGGACTACAGGCACAATGTACGAATAGAGCATATATGAGGAAAGGACACCTTCCCTACAGAAATGTCCCTAGGGTTGGACAAGTCTCTTTCAAGAATGCCCTAGTGTACCATACGTTGTCAAGGTCAACCGCAAATGCCCGTGGAGATGCTATTGCTGGAGACGAAAGGGCGCGGTTCTGCTCTAACGTATCAGGCTACGCTTGCTCATGATAGTGAGTTGTAGGTTGAGATAACAACTCTGCCGCTTTCTCCTCAGGGAGCGTATCACTGACAAAGTTGCCACCACCGATCTCTGGACCAGCAAGGTATTTGAGGACGTGTGGGCGACGGAGAGGAGGATGAAAGGCGATGAAAAAGTGGAAACTTGCGTAGTCTTCTCCATCAGTAGGGGCCTGGTGCAGCGACATCACATAAGGGAACGACATCTGCCAGAGATTGTCATAGCGTACTGTCACATTCTTGAGGGCACGCGAGAGTGCTTCTATCTCGACGTCCTGAAGAGCATAGATATGAGCTACACGACGTTTTGGCGCAACATAGACTTCATAAGCGTAACGAGCAAAGTAGGGAACAAAGGCAATTACATACTCATCTTCATAGAGAATACGTCGCCCATCAGCCTGTTCCTCGGCAATAATAGCGGAGAAGAGGATACGTCCGCTCTGCTGCCAGTAGCGCTGTGAGGCCGCAAGCTCAATCTCAATAGTCTTAAAGACAAAGTTGGTAGCGTAGATCTGGCCGTGCGGGTGAGGATTGGAGACACCAACAACCTTACCCTTGTTCTCGAAGGGAAGAACGTGCTTTACCTCTGGTCGGTTCCCAAGATCAAACGTCTGCTGTTGCCAGAGTTGCGCAATTTCCACAATAGTAACGATTGGCATCTCAGCCATGGTCAGATTGTGGCATGGACTATAGCAAAGAACACGTGCATGTCCTTGTGCCGATCGAATGCGATAGAGAGATGTTAACGTACTGCTAACACGTTCTGGCGCATTCATACCTACACAGGGATGGTCGTTGTCAAACACAAATGGACGTGAATACATGGGATTCCTGGCACCACTTACACGCCTATTTCCGGGGCAGAGATAGCAATCAGCTACGTAGGAAGGAACTGTATGCTCCTCCATTGTAACTGTCGCACCGATCCAGGGACGATTCTGACGGTGGGCAGCAATAATAATCCACTCCTCGCGCAACGGATGCCAGCGTTCTTCCCATTCCCAGATAGATGCAGAACTCAATTGTGCCATACGATAAACCCCTCCTTTCTCTCTTTGAGTATACCTGCACAAATTTCTGCGTGTCAATGCACATACGCGCAAAATTATTGCATGATTTGAGAAAGGAGAGATCACAACACAAGAAAAAAGCGAGGACCAACACGTCTTTGTGTCAGCCCTCGCTTTTTCATCAAACAGATGAAGACCGATACCTACTTGGAAAGAGACCTATACAGTATAGTCACATGCCTGCTAACCAACACGTTTAGGCTTTGTCGATCTGTCTCGCAACATCATCAATATGGTCGAAGATGATCAGCACCGGCACGAGTTTAGCAACGATAGGCGAACCCCAGCCGGTGGTCGCATCCCAACCTTTGGTCGCATTATACCCTTGAACAGTGACAGTAACGCCATTTGTACCAGCCCCGATGAAGGTATTGTTGCCCTCAGTAATATCATGGAAGACCGTCTTATAGAGGGGGGTATGACCAATCAGATAGAATGCTGGATTGAGCAGACCGAGACGTTTCCCAGCTATCTCATCGGCCAGAGCAGTAATACCTGCCCATTGGGGAGAACTGGCACTGGTGCCACCAAAGGAGAAGAAACCTGGAGGAACTGGTATGCCAGGGAAACCCAGATATGTAAGTACGCCACTATTCGGGTCTGCGTTATACGAGACATCTGGCTCACCACGATACTGACCAGCAACTGTCCCAAATTGATACCAGGGGCGCTTGTAGATAGTGCTAAATCCACCGCCAGTGCCGCCATTATTTGAAGCAGCACTCCATACTGTCTCACTGCTGTACTTTCCTGTATCCAGATCCGCATTCAAATGTGTACCACCAACTGCTGTCACGAACGGATCAGCCGCAGGGAATGAAGCGCTAAGCAAGAAAGAGCTACCATCGCAGGTTCCCTGAGCCGCGCCCTGATCGCCTGAAGAAGCAAACAACGTAATATGCTTGCGAGTCGCTTCAGCAAAGACTTGATGCTCCTGCGCCAGTAATTGAGGATCAACACACGTTTCTGCCTCACCAAAGCTCTGCGAAATCGTATCACCCAGGCTGTGGTCAACAGCATATCTCGTCACATTCAGCAGGTCGATATCCTGATTCGATTTGCCCAGCACGAGATCAATTGTGGCTCCGGGAGCAACAGCATGAGACCACTGCACATCGAGCGAAATCTCTTCTGCCCAGCCGACCTGATTCGGATCAGTTGGATCGAATGGAGTCAGACCATCGGGGGCAATGACGTTGACGTGTGCTGATGGAATACCGAAGGTCGAACTGAATGTATCAAGGTCCTGTTGCACTGTCGGACTCTGGAACGCATCCACAATCACGATCGTGCGTCCTCTACCTGAGACACCTTTATCCAACAAAGGCTGAATTGCGTATGCATTGCGAATCTGTTGCGGGCCAAAGCACTGATAAGGATAGCCAGGGTTCTGACACTTGAATTTCGCATCAGGACCGCGCTGGCCTACACTCTGAGCGATTGGATGCACATACACACTATGTGGACGAACAGCACTGGCATGAGCAAAGGCAGGAAGAGCGAAGAAGCCACTCACGATCATGCTTAACAGGACCGAGAGAGTGAGCGAAGAGGCGACATGTCGCGAGGAGAGCTTTTTTCTCATCAAGAAATTCTCCTTGAAATAAAAAAGAATCTACAGCATTTAGGCCCTTATTGTCTCAAGCATACTATTGAGTATTTTTGATAATAATAGGGCAAAGAATTAGAAATGTCTATTCCAAGTAGGTAACAAGGAACTGGGTTTGGCACGGATAGAGTATAGCATATCATCTATGCAATTACCACATTAAAATGACTATGATCATTTATTTTATAAAAAGAATCTTGATAACCACGAGTATTGTTATGAACATATTCTGCAAGAATTGAGAAAAGAGAGCCAGATAAAGACTTTTGACTTCTCTATAAAGCTATCTTGGTTAAGATGTTTCAAATTGTACCGAGAAATATTTCCTAGTCTCTTTCTCTATTGAGGTGGATATAGTAGAAGAGCAGATATACTACAGCATAAGTAGACGTGCAACGACTGCGTCAGGCTGAGACCAGAAAGAGACATGGATGTCGAATATGAGTGTACAGCATGTGTGGAGAGAAACGGTGCGCAGTGTTGCATTTCTGCCTTTTTTATCGCTCTTCTTCTATTTAGCTACTCGCTTAGATGGCACGAAAGGATATAACCATGTCCACTTCACGTTTTATGATCACGATGGTTGCTGTTCTTGTGGTGGGGATCGTCGTTGGTGTGCTAGCGGTCATGCTCATGCAAGGGTTTCATCCATTGCCTGTGCCAACAGCAAAGCCATCGATGCATTGGTAAAGGATTGTGCAGAGCCTCGTTTTTGCTCATCCTTCTATTTCGCGACGAAAGCATAGCAGGTACGATCTTCTGTTGCGTATTATATAAAGAGTACCCGCAGCAGACTCTCAGGCTGGCCGAGGTCTTCGCCCGGCAAAACCAGCTTGATTTCTGTTGTGCAGCAAGTGCTACTCCAGGTAGATGATAATGAGCAAGATGTACGAGGTAGGCTATGAACGAGAAAGACAGGACTTTAGAGACTCAGGAGCAAGAGCAAGCAGAGCAGGAACGGGCACGACTTGAAACACGACCACTGCCAGCACATCAACTCTTTGTAAAAGAAGATGGGGAGATTGAGATAGTTCTTGCAGGCTATCTCGACTTACATATTACTCCTACATCCGTCCAGACTCCTCCTGCTTTGACATCAGGCACTATACTCCAGAGCGACGAGGCGGTTCTCGTTCCAGGTGGTCCTGTCGCCCATATTGTGCAGGCACTGTTGACGCTGGGTGTCCAGGTGCGTCCGCTAGCGAAAGTTGGCAACGATCTCTTCGGTCAGGGCTTGCTACGGCGCGTGGGAAACTGGGGTCCTGGTATGACTACGTTGATAGGCGTTGTGCCAGATGAACCTACTTCCTACACAATACAGCTTCATCTGCCAAAGCTAGAACGCGTTGCTATTGTCGCTCCGGGCTCTAATGCGACGTTTGGAGCAGATGATATGCGTTATAGTGTCCTGGAGAGGGCGGGACTCTTTCATCTAAGTTATACTTCAGAGATGACCCGCTTAACACGAGCAGAAGGTGCGGAGCTGGTAACGCTGTTTACGCGTGCAAAAGAGACAGGTGTCACGACTTCTTTTGATTTTGCGGTGCCAGGTGTGGCCAGTACGACTGCTGAGGTAAATTGGCAAGCTATTTTTCCTACATTCCTCCCTTCTGTCGATGTGTTTCTGGCGAGTGTTGACGAATTGCTGCGCACATTACGGAGACCACTCTTTGACAAATTGCTCTCAAGAGCAGGCAATACGCCTCTCGTAGACCTGGTGCCTCCCGATGTAATTTCTGACTTGAGCAAGACGTTGATAGAGATGGGGGTGAAGATCGTTGGACTGAAAGCCGGACATCGAGGAATGTATCTGCGTACAGCACCACGTGAAGCACTGGAGCATATAGGACGGATGCAGCCGCCTAAAATTACAACATGGGCTGATCGTGAACTGTGGGCACCATGCTTTACCACGACTGTTGTTGATGCTACCGGTGCGGGCGATGCTACAATTGCCGGTTTCTTGCTAGGCCTGATTCGTGGACTTTCACCCGAAGCGGCGTTGTCGGCAGCCTGCGCTGTGGGGGCGTGTAGTGTTGAAGCAAAAGATCCTGTCAGCGGGATCAAAGGCTGGCCCGAAACTATGGGGCGCATCGCCGCCGGATGGCCGCGTCTCAAGCTTCAGAGCAAGCCACGTTCTCCACTTGATATGCAGCACTACGGCTGGCGCTGGCATGAGACACAGGAGCTCTGGATCAAACCCCACAATTGAGAGAAAGCCTCTAGACGCATAGCTCCATCCATGTTATGATTGTGTGCAATCGTACTACCGAGCCGATGAACTGAGCGGAGCTAGACACGGAGTGGCGTTGTTCATCGGAATAAGAGAGTACTATGTGGTACTTGAAGAAGGGAGTTCTGCTTCCATGCAATTCAATCTCTTTCACTGGCTTTTCGACGATGCGGTTACAGCAGGTTCGAGTCTACCAAATGGGACAGAAACGTTTCACTATTTCTGGCCCTATCTCATTTTCTGTGGCGTCGGCCTGCTCATCTGGTTCTACTATTGGGTCGAGGGGCGTAAGCGCTTTGTGAAAAGCAGGGTGATTATCAAGTACATGCTTGATCGCTTTCTCAACTGGTTCGCGGTTATCTGTTTTGTGGGTATCCCAATTGCACTGGCACGTGTGGCGCTTGATGGCTATTTTTTTTCCTGGCGCTTCTGGCGCTATCTCTGGCTGGTTGCGCTGATCGTCTGGGCCGTTTTGTGGGTGGTGTATCTGGTACGCAAATATCCAGAAGAGGTGGCAAATTACCGTGCCTACCAGTCACGTCAGCAGTATATTCCCAGGTCTAATCGGCGCAAAGTTCGCCCCGCTTCGCGTTAAACAGAGCCTTGCTTAAAAGATGCAGCAGAGCGTAACTGGAATAATTCTTGCAGGGGGAAGGAGCAGGCGCATGGGCCAAGATAAGGCCTTGCTCTCCTTCCGTTCTCCACGTGCTCAAACATTTCTGGAGGTGCAGATCTCGACGCTCCTTACATATTGTGCCGGGTTGCTTCTTGTTGTGCGCGACAGAAGCCAGGCGGAGCAGTACAGATCGCTTGTTCCTTCCTCTATTCGCTTTGTTCTTGATCAACAGTCAGACATGGGACCGCTCATGGGACTATACAGTGGACTGCACGCGTGCTCGACAACACATGCGCTTGTTACTGCCGTCGATACACCACTGCTGCAACCTGCTCTGCTTGCTTTGCTACTGGAACAACCGCGAACTGAAGAGATGCTGGTTCCAGTCGTCGAGAACGTACCACAAGTTCTGCTCGCACTCTACCCACGCAGCCTGCTGCCCTCTATAGAGGAACGTTTGCAGTCTGGGAGGCGTGATCCCAGTTCACTCCTCCAAACAGCGCCGGTTCGCTTTCTCTACGAGCCACAACTGCGCGTGGTTGATCCAGATCTTCGTTCTTTTGCCAATATTAACACACCTGAGGATTTTGCGCGTCTGTAGCAATGCAATGCAAGCTTCCTCCCCACGCACCATTCGTTTCTCCCTTCTTTCGGAGAACCGGGCATAAAATCGAGGACGTTGGTGTTCTTGATAGTACAAGCAGATTGAGTTACGAGAGAGTGTACTCATCTCTTGACGAAGAGAGGCGTTGCATGTACAATCAGACGTACTTGTAACTAAATTTATTGACCTTTTTAGCTTGCTCATGTATACTCTTGAAGCGTTGCAGGTCAAACCTGCTTTCGTGACGATCCTCTAAAGGATACTGCAAGTAGAGGATACTGCAAGCATTGAGGATATTGCAATACTGCAAATAATCGGAGAGATGATGAAACAAGGAATCCATCCAAATTATGTTGAGTCCACAATCCAGTGCGCTTGTGGCAACACCATCAAGACGCTGAGCGTTAAACCTGTCCTTAAAGTGGATGTGTGCTCAAATTGCCATCCATTCTTCACAGGGCAGCAGCGCATCCTCGACTCCGCTGGTCGTGTTGAGCGCTTCCGCAAACGCTTTAGCCTTGAAAATGAGTAGTTTTCAGTGGTACAGATAGGGATAAAGGGGCAATGTGCTGAACCTTTATCCCTATTTATATTGATTGCGATTATTGTGGAAGCAGAGAGCAACTGAGCAACGTAGTGCAACGAACAATTCTTTTTCTTATCGCTGATACCGGGGCTGGTCATCGCAGCGCTGCAAATGCTATTAGGAATGCGATTGAGCTGCTTACCCGACAAGAAGCACAGATAATCGGTAAAACACAGAAGGATGATCGCCTAGCGTCTACAACGCCTCCTTCTCCCTACCGTATTGAAATTATCGACGTGTTTGAGGAATATAGCCGTTTTCCCTTGCGTGAGGCAATGAAGCTCTACGGACCGACCATTCGCCATAACCCTAGACTTTTTGGAGAGGTGTTCCATCGTAGCAACAGCGCGGGAACAGTTCATGCAGTGCAATCCCTCGCCACACCATTAATTCTAAACGGTCTGCTCCGCCTCCTCACGACACTCAAGCCAGACGTAATTGTCTCAATTCATCCACTGGTCAACTTCATCACGCGCCGTGCCCTCCACGAACTTGATCTGCATATTCCCTTCCTCACTGTCGTGACGGATCTCGTAAGTATCCATTATAGCTGGTTTGCACCTGGGGCGAGTGCATATATTGTGCCAACAGAGCAGGCGAAACAGTTGTATTTGAGTCGCCGCCTTGACCCTGAACGTGTTCATGTCCTCGGTATGCCGATTGACCCCAAATTTACGCTGCCACTCGAAGCAAAAGAGAGTTTACAGAAGAAGTTCGAGTTGCAGCCGAATTTACCGGTGGTGTTGCTCGTCGGCGGGGGTGATGGTGCGGGAGGCTTGCAGAATGCTGTTCGTGCAATCTCGCAGGCGCGTCTACCCGTTCAACTGCTTGTCGTTACCGGTCGTAACCGTCGTCTCTACGCTCGCCTACAGCGTATGCACGCAAAGTTACAAGTGCCGATGCACATCTTTGGCTTTGTGCACAATATGCCAGAGTTTATGCATGCTGCTGATGTGATTGTGACAAAGGCCGGTCCAGGCACAATCTGTGAAGCTCTGGCCTGCTCGCTCCCCATCATTCTAAGTGGTTATATACCAGGACAGGAAGAGGGCAACGTGGAGTATGTGCTACAGAATGACGTTGGCGTTCTTGCACGCACGGCACACGAGTTGATAGAGGGGTTACGCTTACTTATTCGACCAGGATCACCAGAGCTGCAGCGACGCCTGGAAAATGCGCAACGTATTAGCCGTCCTTATGCGTCATTTGATATCGCACGAACAATTCTACACTTCCTTCCTGAGCAGGGGCAGAGACCACGCTGGCCCTCTCCGCAGGAAATTACGCGTCGTAGGAGGATGTCCACACGTATGTCCAGGCGACTCCGCTCAGTTGTTCGCACACGCCGTTTGCCACATCGTCACGTTCTTTAATTTAAAAGGAGGCGCAACATGGCACGATTTTATTATGGCGGTCAGGCAGTCATGGAAGGAGTTATGATGCGTGGGCGCAAGTCAGTGGCGGTAGCCATTCGACGGCCGGATGGGCGGATCCATATCCACGAGGAAGAGCTAGCGGCAAAAGTATATCAGAGCAAGCTCTTCCGCCTTCCATTCTTACGCGGTATGCTGCTTCTATGCGAGATGCTTGTGCTGGGAACACGCATGATGACGCTTTCGAGCAATATTGCTTCAGGCGCACTCGATCCCGATGCTCCTCCACTACTTGAGAAAAGGAACGAAACAGCAGATGACAACAGTTCAGGAAAGGTACAGGAGGACCATCCTGCACAGCTAGGGGGTGTTGGTCTGGTGCTCACGTTGCTCGTCTCGCTGGGCTTTGCAATTGCGATCTTCTTCATCACTCCGCTCTTAATCACTAGCTTGCTGCGTAACCAGGTAGGTGAAGGCTGGCTGAGTTTGATCGTCGAAGGCTTGATTCGCCTGGCCCTGCTGCTCGGCTATCTGCTCCTGATCGGCCGTGTCCCCGATATCCAACGTGTCTTTGGCTATCATGGTGCCGAACACAAAGCGATCAACGCGATGGAACAGGGGGAGCCGCTGGATGTTGCACATGTTCGCCAGGCATCGCGTGTGCACACGCGTTGTGGTACAAGCTTTCTTCTGCTGGTTATGGTCGTTTCAATTTTTGTCTTCGCGTTGATTGGCTCACCCTCGTTGCCAATTAAATTTCTCTCGCGTATTGTGCTTGTGCCAGTGGTTGCCGGAATCTCTTATGAACTGCTGCGTCTTGGCGCAGCCTACTATCGTTTTCGTATTGTACGCTGGTTACTGGCTCCTGGACTGGCACTGCAGGGACTCACGACACGCGAGCCTGATGATAGCATGATCCAGTGCTCTATTGCAGCTCTGCAACGCGTATTGGAACGGGATAGACCTGAGACCACGCCTGCCTCTGTCGCAGAACAGGCGAACAGATCATCACTCGCCATTTCTTAGAAGAAGAGGATTTCAGGCATGTCATCTGAATCGACACTTCCACCACCCCTGGATGAGCAGGACCAGGGTGAAAGTTCTTCTCATCCAGAACAAACACCTTCATCTGACAAAGAGGTTCCTGCCCCTTCTGCTGACGAGAGCAAGAGGGCGCAGCGAGGAGTGCAGTTCTCGTTTTTTCGCTGGGCCACCACAGGGCCAGTACGTCTGCTTTATCGCATCTGGACACGAATCGCTGTGCGCTTCTTCCCTGAGGGTTCGCGCAACGAACGGATTGCACGCTCGTTGCACATTCCGCTCCCCGACACGCTGAACATGAGCTGGGTCAACGACAGGCTTGCAGTAGGTGGACGTATTCGGCCTCAAGATATCCCTGCATTAGCTAGAGTAGGCATAACCTCGGTCATAGATACGCGCTCCGAATACCAGGACGATGCTGAAGCGCTGGGACAGGAGAATATTGAGCTGCTTTACCTGCCAACGCCAGATACTTATCCACTCACGATAGAGCAACTAAAGCAGGGGGCCGAATGGGCCAATGAGCGTTTGCGCCATGGTGGGCGAGTGTTGATTCACTGCGAACATGGTGTAGGGCGTAGCGTTCTTCTTACCTGTGCGACTCTGGTCGATGGTGGGATGACTGGCAGTGAAGCGCTGGAACTGGTCAAACGCAAACGCTGGCAAGCAGCTCCCAATGCACGCCAGGTCGCACGTCTGCGTGAGTTCGAGCGGGCCTACCCCTCTCATAAAGCGTAACGTTCGATTGCCTGCGCAACACCGTCCTCGGCATTGCTGCCTGTAACGGCGTCAGCAAGCGATCGAACAGGCAATGGAGCGTGACCCATTGCAACTCCCCAGCCAGCAACCTGCAACATCTCTTTATCGTTTGTATTGTCACCAATCGCCATGACCTGCTCCAGAGGAATCTGCAAATGTTCCGCTAACGTGAACAGCGCGGTCGCCTTTGAACAGTGCTTGCGCATTGCAGTCAGTTCCGCGCAATTATACAGTCCACGTCGAATGGTGTAACAGAAACAATCCAGTTTCTCAATCTCGGCATTGACGCTGGAGATTGCCTCTTCTGCTGCGAAGGAGACAACGCGCAATGGATCTCTTTGCCCCTGACAGAGTATTTCATGTGGCAAGCGGCGAGGATCTGGAGCAACAGCAAAATAGGCAGCGAGTTCGGGATTATCGAACTCGGTTGGTCCACTCCAGGTAGCTTCATCAAGTCCAATAATATGATGCACAATAGGTTGGAGCGAGTGACGCACCAGAGCATCCACCACCTGTTGAGCAGTATCTGCGTTGAGCGGGTTGCTATCAATGATTTTTTTTTGTGGATGAACAATTGTTAATGCACCATCATACGTGATTAATGGAATTTTCATGTCCAGTTCTTCGGCAAACTGTCGGCTATTGCTATAGCGGCGTGCGGTGGCAAGGGTAACTGAGATGCCGGCAGCGCGTGCCGCATGTATCGCCTCTTTCGTTCTTTGCGTAATCTGTCGCTGGGAATTGAGAAGTGTTCCATCGATATCTATTGCGATGAGTTTGATCTGCTGATTCGGAAAATGCATAGTTCCTCCATACAAAAAGTGAAGGATATACAGGAGTCAGATGAATTGCAAGGCTGTTTTTTCCTTCCTACTCTACAGTATATCCTTCACAGAGGTTATTGACGAAATCTTTCTTCCTAACACGTTTTTTGGTGTGTAAGAGTTCGACATTGTAGCCCCACGTCTGCTACAATGCTCAAGAGAGGCGTTAAATCTAAGGAGAAAAGAGTTTCCTGGACGATACCAGACGAAAAGGCATCAATCTTGGAGAAGCAAAATCTTCCTCTGGCTGAAGCTGTTGTACAATCCAGTCAGTATACACATTGGTTAGACGAGAACGATCTGCCATTGCTCCCCGATGAGAAGCCGGTGGGTATAGTGCGTGATAGTCTGTATGACCTGATAGCGCTTGGCCCTCGTGAGTTAAAACTGATCAACACAGCCGAATTTCTCCGTCTGCAACAGGTGAAACAACTTGGCTTTGTCTATCGTGTCTGGCCTGGCGCGACGAATACACGCTATGAGCATAGCCTGGGCAGTTATCATCTCGCACTGCGTGCGATTCGTGCCCTCTTGATGCGTGGCAACGAGGGAGGGTTGGAGGGAGTTTCATGCAAGAGTATTCAGACATTGCTTGTTGCTGCACTCCTTCACGATATCGGTCACTATCCATTCTCACATACTATTGAGGATCTGGGTGCGCCGGTTATCCATCATGAACAGGTGGGGAGAGCGATTATTGAGAAGAGCGAGATTGCAACGATTCTAGAGCGTGATTATAAGCTCTCGCCAGCACGTGTGGCAGATATGATCGACATTCCTTTCGGGAAAGAACTTTCTGGCGATGATGAGTTGCTGAGCCATCTGCTGAGTGGAGCACTGGATGTTGATAAGCTAGATTATCTACCACGCGATGCCCGCGCCTGTAATGTTCCTTACGGAGGTGTTGATGTTTCACGCCTGCTCAGCTCATTACTTGTACATGCCGATGGCGATGGCAAGCGCGTGATCGCAGTTACACATAAAGGCATCAGTCCCCTGCACTCGCTGCTCCACGCTCGCCAGGAGATGTTCGACAACATCTACTGGCATCACACTAGCCGCTCCATGCAGGTGATGCTTGTGCGTGCGGTCTTTGATGCGCTCTCGATAGGTGCAATCTCGGCTGAACAATTGACCGGGTTAACTGATGCCGAACTGCTAATCTTACTCTCCTCGCCTGATATGCCTTTAAGCACGCGCATTCTGGCAGATGATTTAAAACTGCGCCAACCATATAAGGTTGTGCTGGAGGTGAGTCCTGCTGCCGGCAGCTTTTTCCGCCGCCTCGATGCTCTCTTCTGGGATGCAGAGCGCCGCCGCCGTGTCGAGGAGAAGCTAGCATCCGGGCTAGCAGAGACGCTGGAGATTGACATCGCAGGCCACGAGATATTGCTCGATATTCCACGCGCTGAAAAGTGGGAGATGGATGTCTGGATCTCCTTTGCCCATCCTCCGGTAGGAATGAAACCGTTGATGAAATGGGTAGAGGCAACTGGTTTACAATCTGATGACCTGGCACGTTACGAACAGCACCGACGGCGCATCCGTGTCGTCGTGACCGAACGCTGGCGCGAGAATATTGTGGCGAGGCGCAATGATGTGCTATTGCCGCTCCTTGAACGTCTGACGTAGCGTTTAGCGTTGCTCGTCTGAAGGAAGAGTTGTATTCACCTTCTTTTTATCTTTGCGCTGATACATTAGCTTGAGCGCTTTTTCGTGGATGCGCCGGGCAGGGGGATACTCAGGGCTGAGACGGCGAGCGCGTTCAGCGATGCTAGAGGCTTCCCGGTAGCGCTCCAGGCGATAGAGCGTGTCAGCTTTCATCGTCCAGAAGCGTACATCACCTGGCTCAAGTTCGAGCACACGGTCGAGCGCCTCATTGGCGGATTCAAATAATCCCAGCCCACGCAGGCTACGCATATAGTTTTCCCATGCGAATGCGTTATCAGGGGAGAGACATGTCAGTTGGAGAGAAAGGTCACGCAACTCGTCATACAGTTCCAGCGTCCGCGTTGCTTGAACACCCTGAATCAGCAGCGTCATATCACCTGGACTAAGGGTGAGTCCACCCCGGACCAGGGCAATAACTTCACGCATACGACCAATGCGGCAGAGGATTTCGCTCTTCATCTGTAAAGCAAAGAGCTGATTGGGATCGAGCGCCAGGCTACGGTCCAGGCAATCCAGCGCTTCAGAGAGCCGATTGAAATTGAACAGTGCCACCCCTCTATTGGCCCAGGCCCGTGCATCGTGTGCCGCCAATTCAATGGCTCGCAGAGAACTGCGCAAGGCCTCAGGCAATTTTCCTTGAATAAGCTGTAGGCCGCTGCGATTAATCCATGCCAGACCGAGATGTGTATCGAGCAAGAGTGCCTGATCGTTCGCAATCGTTGCCTCAGAGATACGTTCGAGCTTTTGTAGAGCACGCGCCTTTAATGCCAGACCGAGTGCAAGATCGGGATGAAGTTCGAGGATACGTTGCGTAGCAGCGTATAACGGCTCAAAGCGATTAAGAGCGTCCAGCGTGAAAGCCAGGCCAATCAATGCATCCTCATCTTCCGCATCTTGCTGTAAGAGCGCCAGGAAACTCTCGTTTGCCTGAGACCAACGTCGTGAGTGCAGATATTCATGCGCTTGCTGACGCAACGCCTCGCCAGCTCCAGACGTTGTTGACGTGGATACATCATGTTCCTGCTCATTCATACCTATCTGTTCCTGCAACGAAAGGGACGTATTGCTCTGTTCAGTCCTCTGAGAAAAATCATCCACAGCGTGGCACTCCATCTTCTGCTCTATTTGAGCATCATTATCTCATTATCGACGAGGATGAGCAACCCCTCTACTCTAAAAGACAGAGCTATTTCAAGAGAAGGAGTAGACGGCGCATGATATGATTGGAGATAACCATGAGAGCTACCATGCGAATGAGCACTTTCTGAACACATACAAATTCTTTACAAATCTCTCAAACTTTTTTCATCCTCGTTTGCTATGGTATATATAACAAATCAAGGTCATCGTACATGTTCTCATAGAGACTTTTCATTAGATATAGACAGGCATGCCTTCTATACGGAGGCAATATCTGTTCTTCAGGAGATTTAGAAGAATGCAACCTTACAACTCTAATCTTAATGATAGGGATAGAGAAGAGACCGAATCATATCAGCCTATACCATCGGCACAGCCAGGACAACCAGGGTATCGGCTAGAAAATCAACCGCAGCCGATCCAACCACAGCAGCCGCAAGGAGAGATTGTCTATCACTCCTGGACATCTCCGGCTCAATACACAGGTGAGCAAGGAGGAGCTCACCCTGGCAACACCGCTGGAAATCCTGGTGGGCAATATCAAGACGAGAGAACGCAACAGCAAGCGTGGAACCCGGACCCACGTTCCGTTACCTGGAACAATGCAGTCCCACGGATAGGAGGGATACCGATTCAGGAACTCACGACCCGCCCCGAACGTAAGGGTTGGCGCACTGGCGCAATTGCACTCCTTGCCCTGGTGATGCTACTTGTCCTGGGTGTTGGTCTCTTCGCGGGTTGGGAGTTTGGACGTAACGGAACGGGATCATCGTATGCCTCCCCATCAACAACAGGATTGCAAACAGGAAATACAAATACATCGAATGCTACAATTCCTGCGCTAGATAATAACAATATCAGTGCTGTTCGTGCCGCAGTGGTCAATAAGGTAAAACCGGCTGTTGTACAGATCAACGTCACAACTAGCCAGGGGAGCGGTCTTGGTTCTGGTGTCATCATTGATAAGCGCGGCTATATTGTGACCAACAATCACGTCGTCAGTGGTACACGTACCGTTCAAGTCGTGCTTTCCGACGGCACCAATCATCAAGGCACAGTGACTGGAACCGATCCAGCCGATGATCTGGCGGTGGTCAAGATTGACCCACCCGCGAATATGACAGTCGCACAGCTCGGCGACTCCTCGTCCTTAAAAGTTGGGCAGGATGTCATGGCAATTGGCAACCCATTGGGTATCACTCAGACGGTGACAAGCGGTATTGTCAGTGCATTGGGACGCAATGTGAATGAGCAAAACGGAGCCGTTATCCCCAATGCAGTTCAGACCGATGCGCCGATTAATCCAGGTAATAGCGGTGGTGCGCTCGTCGATCTTCAGGGCAATGTGGTTGGTATTCCGACACTGACTGCCGTTGATCCTGAGTTCAATACGCCTGCTAACGGTGTTGGTTTCGCAATCCCCTCGAACCGAGTCAAATTTGTTACACCACAGATTATCGACACTGGTAAGGTAACACACACAGGACGCGCAGCTCTTGGGGTCAGGCCTGCGACAGTAAGTCCAAACGTGCAAGGCATGGATAATCTTTCAATTGATCACGGTGCCTTGATTACCGGGTTTAGCCCCAACAGTCCGGCCCAGCAGGCTGGTCTACAAACGGGAGACGTGATTGTACAGATTGACAATAAGGATGTGAACGATGTTCCCAGCCTGCAAGACGCGCTGCTAGCAAAAAATCCTGGTGATAAGGTAGCCGTCAAAGTGCAGCGAGGCAACCAGCAATTGACCGTCAATGTCTCACTGGGGGAGTTGCAAGCAGGTAGCTAGTTTCAATCCCTCAAACAGGCAAGTGCCCAACGTGTCATTTGCCCTGATAATCGCCTCGCAAGCAGCACGAGTATATGTGAGCTATTGAGACAAGTCAATGAAGCTTGCTTTAAGAAGAATATAGTTGGCAAAGGGCACGTAGGGAGTTCATCTCCTACGTGCCCTTTGATTTTCGCCCTCGCGATACAAATCTAAATATTTGCAGTCTCTTTGCTCTTTACTCTCATTGTTGAGGGGAGTGCAACGCGTGTACGTCGGTTCGCCAGTAGCACGCCGATGAAGAGGACAATCCAACCGGCTGCCATGATTAGCCAGAAGGAGTTTTCCTGTCCGAGGACACGCGCCAGGCTTCCAGCCGTGCCGTTGAGAACGGCTCCGCCAAAAATACAGAGATTGGCCCAGAGGATTGTGCTGGTGCGCAGCCCGGCCAGATTTTGCTGGCGTCCCCACAATTTCCAACCTGAGTAGAGGGCGATCCCTGCGACAGCAACGACGCCCATTGTGTTGAGCAGGATAATAGCAATCAGCCAGGGGCCAGGATGAAGAATACCTGTTCCTGGTGTCCCTCCAATATGCACAAGCTTCTGTAGGTCAGGAGTGGCAAGAAAGATGAGCAGGGCAGCTAGCAGGCTCAGTAGAGCAATAGTCCAGGTTGCAATTCTCGTAATTTGTTTACTACACACAAGGGCAATACTGCCCAATCCCAGCCAAGCAGGCATAACTGCTCCCCCTACAATGTAGTAGAGACGGAACGAGAGGATGCCACTGGCGCTCGTTGGCCCTAGAGCAAGCATGAGGATATAGGCAAGCGTCGCAATAAAGGCCATGGAGAGAGCAATTGACCAGTAGAGCTGGTAGTTGCGCTGACGCTTGAAGTACTGCCGCAGTACAACGCCTGCAAACAGTCCAGTCACAAGCACGTTGATAAGCGGCGGTAAGATTTCGAGAGGATTGTTCATACAAGTCTTTTCCGTTGTCTTCTGCGTCGAATGAAGAGAATGCAGCCAGGCAGACCAAAGATCAGCAGCAGCAGCCCGAAGCCCAGCCTTCCCTCCGGCCTACTTAAGTGGAAAAAGAGAATTACAGGCCAGGTTTCTGATTGAAGTACCTTGCTGGTAGAAGTTGAGCCTGGAGAGCCTTGAGAACTACCTGGGGGTTGCGCCTGTGTTCCTTGCCCACTCTGTCGCACAAAGGGCTTGATGGGACCGGATGCGGTCGGAGTTGGAGTTATGCCTGCTATCCCTGGCTCTGTCGCTCCGCTATGTGGTGACAGTGCAGGAGGCACGGTAGGCGATACAACTGTTCCCGCTGGACTTTCCTTAGCTGTTTGTGATGCAGAAGGACTGGCAGGACCGGGGAAAAGGGCTGAGAAGCTTGAGAGCAGGAAAAGAATACCAACCACGGCGGCCAGAGCACTCAGAACACCCATCGAGCGACGTGTAAACGCATGCAGCGCTAATTGTGGCTGCGTGGTTCGTGCTAAAGTGGGAGTGGAGGCTGAACGTGCTGCACGTGTTGCTTCCAGACGCACCGACTGCTTCTCTATATCTAGAGGCAGCTCGAAAGAGCGCGGAACCTCCAGCAATGGAAGTGCTTTGAGTAGGCCGACAGTCTGTCGTAAGCCTGCCAGCGATTGTGCACACCGCTGGCACGCGGCGAGATGGGCACGATAGGACTGCTCCTCATCAGGTGTCAGTTGTCTATCAAGGAAGGCTGAAAGTTGTTCGGTTGTTAGATGTCGGTCCTGCTGGAACACGTTGCGTTTATACTCCATGCTATATGAAATTATCCCTCTTTGGTGAGACGATAATTGCGCGGTAAAAGTTCCCGATGTTGGTAGAGAAACTGTCGCAGCCTGGTACGTGCACGCGAGAGACGAGAGCGTACAGTACCCAGAGTCGTCCCAGTTACCTGAGCAATCTCTTCGTACGAAAGTCCCTGAATATCATAGAGCACGAGCGTGGTACGTTGATCGAGCGCAAGCTCTTGCAGACCTTGACTGATTAACGCCTGCAATTCCTGATTGAGGACATACTCTTCAGGGTTGCCCTCCAATTCAGGAAGGGCTAGCGTATCTATCAGGGCTGGTCCATGAGCATCGTCTTCGTTGAGCAATGTTTCCAGTGAATCGGCTGGATGACGGCGCACACGTCGCCAGTGATCATGCACCTGATTCGTGGCGATACGTAAAATCCAGGCGCGAAAGGAAGAGCCACCGCGAAATGTATCAATCGAGCGGTATGCAGCGATAAATGTATCCTGCGTGATATCTGAGGAGATATCGGAATCTCCGAGTAAGCGAAAGACTGTGTTATAGACGCTCTGCTGGTAGTGCAAGACGAGTTGATTAAACGCACTCACCTCTCCACGCTTGCTGAGAGAGATCAGCTCCTCCTCTTTGTCTTGCGCAAGCCTGTTCATACGTCTCCTCGTGTGTAGTATCTCGTGCAGTAGAACTTCGATCATCAGCTCTTTGTGAGAAAGAGTATACATGAAGAGGTCGGCGAGGTCAATTAAAGCAGATTCAGGACTATGCTTTAGAAGGTAATGCCAAAAGACACTACTACCCTACAGTAAACTCTGAAGCTCCCGCTTGAGATCTTCGTAGCGCTGATAACGTGCATGAGTATCTTCGAGGAGTGCACGGCTCAGAATTGTCTCGAAGCGTGTCGAAACGGTGGGGTTCAGCATACGTACAGGAGGGTAGGCAGGGTAATGTGGTGGCGCAACGTTTGTGAGTGCAAAATGCACGCAGGCGGCCAGCGAGTAGATACAACTGCGTGCATCATACACCTTGTCCTGCAACGGCAAGTATGGAGAGGTGACGAGCTTGCGCGTTGTACGCCTGCCCTTGCCTGAAGCTGAGAGATTAGCTGGCTGTGGCGGAGCCGAAACCTGGAAACCGGTCAGCAAGACACGGCCACGTGCTTTCTCAAAGAGGATGTTGGTGGGCGCAATGTCGTAGGGATAGAATGGGGGCCGCTGACGCTCTAAGGCAATGAGAATATTTAAGAGCGCATTCATCATACCGATAACCTCGCGCTCAGGCAGTGGACGTAAAAGCTTTTGCATCCGTTCAGCGAGGCTCTCTCCATCAACATAGCTCGTGACCATATAGTAGTGCCGTCCCTCGGCAAAGCGATCCAGTACTGCTGGCAGGAGAGGATGACGCAAGCATGCCAGAGGCTCTGTCATTCGCTCATAATATGCCAGCTCTTTCGCTCGTTGCTGAAGTGGTGTGTCGCTGCATTCCCAGCGCTTGAGAAAAACGAGACGCTCCTGATTGCGCGTATCGGCTGCTACTGCCGTCATCACCGGTGTCTCATCAGATTGTGTCACGACGCGCTTAATAATGTAGCGGCCCTGATTAATACTTACACCACGTAATGGACTTTGAGCATGCTCTGGTGGTAAACTGGTCAGACGTCCACAGGATGAGCAGCAGCGCTGGCCGAAGCGAATCGGCTGCTCGCAGTACGGACAATATCCATCATACTCGGCACTACAGAAAGCACAGCGCTGTGCTCCACTGCGGTTTTGCCGACCACAACGTTGACAGACAAAGCGCTGCAACGCAAGCTCCACGGCACTCCTGTATTGCTCCACGAACTCAGCCATGCTTGGATAGCGATTGCGATAGTCTTTCGCCAATGCACGTTGCAACACGGCTGACACTTCCACAGGAACACGTGGGTTCCAGCGCTGTAGGGGAGGGGGAACTTCCTTGAAATGCGCGTTCCACATCTCTTCCAAACGTGAGTAAACGAAAGGAGTTCGTCCCACAAGCAATTCGTAACAACAGATTGCCAGCGCATACTGATCGGAGTCGCGACGTGGAATACCCTGCCATTGTTCGGGAGGCATATAGGCTGCTGTGCCAGTCACTTCACCGAGGGAGGCATGTGTCTGCACGCCCAGATAATAGGTTGTGCCAAAGTCGGCAAGCAAGATGTTACCAGTATGTGCAATGAGCAAATTGCCGGGTTTTACATCCTGGTGCACCAATCCGATGTTGTGAATATACTGTAATGCATCGGCGCTCTGCTGTATGTAGGGAACAAGTTCCTCCGCAAAGGCCTGACGACGACTGCCATCGGCATTGCGAAAGAGATCAAGAATTGTACGTGGAGCGTACTCCATCACAAAGTACGGCTGTTTGCTGTTCGGCAACTGCCCAAAGCTGTAGACTGGCAGAATATTAGGGTGATGCATATTGGCGATACGCCGAGCCTCCTGGGCGAAATTGGCCTGGGCTTTCTCGTTAAACTGATCGAAGCGGAGCACTTTGAGGGCCAGAATGCGGCTCAGAGGCGGAGCCTCACGCACTTTATAGACATAGCCATAGCTGCCTGCCCCAATGAACGAGAGAATGCTATACATATCAATGGAGGCTCCCTGGATCAGAAAGTCGCACTGCTGGCAACTTAACGCTGTCTCAGGATTCTCATGCCTTCCACGTGGATTCAGGCAGTGTGCCAAGGATTCAACCTACCTCTTCTGATTGGTTGTGCTGTAAAGGTCTGCATCCAACCTCTTGTTATATGTACGTGTGAGGCTCGTTGGGGTTACGCAGTCAGAACTAGCGCATACGTTGCCCACAGATAATATAGAAGGAGAAAAAACAGCGGTACATGTTCCATTCCTGCTGCATAGCTTCGGTTGCTGCATCATATGCTCTCGGATCTAGCTTCAGGTCAGCAACCAGCCTCGGTTTAATCGCGCGATTATAGGCATACATATTTGTTGCAGTCATGCTACCGATTCTCCCGGCCCAGCTACCAACAGGGACATCAACTCGATACCCATGAATATTTTGTAAACCCATCGCTTGAAACAACGTCGCAAGTCTGGCGCAGACTCGTGCATCGATACCCCGCATCTGGCTCCATTGTAGCCCCCAGAGCATGAGCTGGCGCATACCCGGTCCAGTATTGCGAAACACCTGGTCAGATTCGGCCAGTTCGACCCATCCTCCCACACGTGTCACACGCGTCAGTTGCTGAAGCACATGAGACCATTTTGTGAACGGAATGGCAACGTGAAGGAAGCGCTGATGTACGAAATCAAAGGTCATATCTGGAAAGGGCAGCTCTTCCAGCACATTCCCCTGGATGAAGCGATAGTTTTTGGGGAGGCTGTCAACAGGCCACTCACGCGCATCGTGTATATCCAGGCCAAAAACTTTCGTTTGCGGAAACATTGTCGCCATCTCTATCGCCCAACGTCCTGTCCCACAGCCCACATCAAGAATACCTTTTGGATTTTGCAAAGGTGCAACATAGTTACGCTGCATGATATAACGGATCAAGTAGTGTTGAAAGTCAAGCCTATCGATCTCGCGCGCATCCTGAGGCATTAGATATGGAAGATCTTTGAGATGACGCCGCCCCTCCACCCAAAGAAACTCCTCCTCTGAAGGTGCAGCTACCATCGCACTTGCACCGCTATGGGTAGGACGAAACCACGAAAACCACTTCATAAACCAATAGACTATCCCTTCTGTCGGTTTGTTGTCTACGCTACACGATGCGCGAAGCCGATAGGAGCGGGTAACTTCTTCACTCATCTGATAAGACAGGGGGACATATGACTGAGCAGCACTCTCAAGATGAAGCGCACGTTGCCGACGAGTTGCTGGAACTCATTCCTCTCCTTCGCCATCTGAGCGAGATAGAACTATGAGTATTTTCGAAAAAGGAGAGTGATTTGTATGACTATGCAATTTGGGGTGTGGCTCCCACAGGCCTGGAATTGGGATTTCGCTGAGAGCAAAGATCCTGTGGAAGCGTATGAGACAATGACGCACCTCGCGCAAGTGGCTGAAGAGGTTGGTTTTACCTCAGTATGGTTAATTGATCATGTCGATACGCTTCCTCGATCTTCTCAGGAAGTGGCCTTTGAAATCTGGACAACGACGGCTGCATAGATACATGCTCTATGCTGAAAACGGCTCTTCCCAATGTAATTCGCTAAAGAGCAGCTATGGTAATGCAACGCTGTAATGAGTCATGCCTCCCTGCGCAAACACTACTCGCCAGCCTTGCTCAATCTGCTCGACTGTGCCCTGGACACCGCTTACATAGTCGGGTTGCTGTTGCACATTAGCTAGCAGCAGTTCTGCGGAGACAGTAGGAGGTAGAGAGACTTCGATACTCCATTGTTTGGAATTACGTGTCCACGAGACAAAGATTTCCCCCTGTGGTGTAGGTATACTTCCTCGCACCCAATCTAGCCCACACAACTGCGGTGCAATTCTTACATGCCCGTAACCAGAAGTGACAGGTTGCACACCGAGCAGCAAGGTTGAGAGAAAGTAGGCTGGAGCCGCCGACCAGCCATGACAGAGACTGCGGCTCCAGTGCTCTCCTTGCTCATCGGGGAAGGTTTCCCAGAAAGTCGTTGCCCCCTTCTCTATCATTCGCCCCCATTGCTTACGCATGAGCGAGATTGCATTGTCAGCCTGCCTGTTAGCCACAAGTGTCTCTAGTGTAAAGAACAGGAACCACGGACTTCCTACAGGCACAATCCTTTCAGGGGGTTGATTGGGTGCCTGATCTGGAGAGCTGCAAACAAACTGCCCGTCCTGTGACGCCTCAACGAAACGCAAGACCCGTTCTGCTCGCTCAGGTGGTGCACAGGAGCAGAGCAGAACCAGAGTATTGGTTTGCTCACTTACACGTGTGCGGGTCAGAAAACGTTCACGTGTATCCGCCGCCAAACCATATTTTTGCGCGTTTTCAACATGATAAACATACCCTTGCTCATCACGTACCGTATCAACGTACGCGGTCTGCTCCTCGGACCAGCAGTAGGTGTTGAGTGCCTGATAGATAGCTTTAGCCGCATTACGATAGGACGTGGCCTCTTGCTGAAGCACTTCTGCTTCTCCCTCACCTATATGCACCAGGTGATCTGCCATCATCGCGGCACGGCGTAGGCTTTCAACCAGTAGCGCGTTAGAGGACGTGACCTCACCATCGCGCGTTACATCCATTGCCGACCAATCGACAAGATTCCACACTCTTGGCATATTGAACAGACCACGTGGAGAGAGAAAACTAAGGCAGCGTTGCAAGCACTCGCGTACAGCAGGATAGAGCGCAACCAGGACAGCCGACTCTCCAGTAATCTGATAATGCTCTAACACATTCCAGATCCAGAGAAACGTCCACATCGGGATCTCACTGAACCGTCCACTCACCACATGGTCGCTTGTCAAATGAGGACGCTGGCGCAAAGAGGAAACTTTGATCTTATCGAGATTGCGGGAGAGCGATTGAGCTGTAAGTCCCAGAGAACGTGTCGTCAGATCGTAGGCCCCGAAGGCAACAGCATTCACAAGCGCCGAATTACGAGCATCCCCCACCCAGAACACCTGCTCGTATGCTGGACAATCTACATACGTATCTTCCATGCACAGGCACACGGTGTAAGCAGCCACCTCCCAGATCTTTGTCAGCAATGCATCACTACAAACAAAACTCCCGCGCTGCTCCACGGGATAAGTATTGAGCAAACAGCGCACAGTATAAAGCTTCACCGGTACATTCAGAGCCACGTCTATATGAAATGTCAACGAGACATAACGAAAGCCACGTCGCTGTGATGAGCGAAAGAGCTGATAACCATCACGACAGATATAACGGAAGCTATTGCGCAAACCATTTGTCCAGAAAATGCCATTGTCGTCAATACCCTCAAAGAAGTTTGCATCAACGATGGTACCAGCCGGAGCATCTATCTCCAAAAGTGGGAAACCAACGACCTCGCGCCCAAAGTCCAGCACCAGGTGAACAGCTCCCTCACGTTGGGGGTAGAGCACAGTATAATTTGCATTCTCAGAGAGCAGGGAGTGTAGGTGAAGGGCAAGAGGTGTAGCAGGACGAGCCAGCACTTCCCGTGCTTGCCGATTGCTAATACTCGGATGGCAAAAACCCTCAGCAGGTAGCAGAAAACGTTGCGTCTTCGTGCACAAAAATATATCTTCAAGGTTTTCAGAAGTGAAAATAGGTCTACGTTGCACATCTGGCAACTGTTCTCTGCTCACCGCAGTGCGAATACGTGTGTATGTATCGTCACGCTCATCGAAAGGCCCCAGGTAAGCCCAGGCAACATCCTGCATTGTGCTCTTCTCCTGGAGAAGATGGCTGGCATCGAAGTGCAGCTGCTCCTCTGTCTGGAAAAAGAGCGAGGGCCAGTCCGTTTGCATGAGCACAAAGAGGTTAGGGCCAGCGTGCAACTGGAGGATATGATAGTGTTTCTGATGTACCTCTTGCACCTCTTGTCCATTGCAAGCAAAATGCCATGGTTGATAATCATGTCCGTTTGCATTGAACAGGGAGACCGTACAGGCATGTGGAGCGATAATCTCCGTTATAAAAGCCTGACCACGTGTACCAGCAAGTTCCGCATGAAGCCCATGTTTTGGGTCTTTTACACGATGGCGTAGATCAAAGCACCAGCGATAGCCTGGAAGTGTTTGTGCCAATTCGAGGGCGAGTATTCTTGTGGGTTGAACGACATCTTGCGTTAAAAATGGGATTGTACGGGGCGTTAGTTCTGTCCAGGGTGCACAGTCAACAGGACCGATAACTGATGCCCTCTCCCAATTCTTATCGCTTTCATGTGCTGTCAGCCAGGGAGTTTGCAGACGAGCATCGTACTGTTCCTCAAAAGGAAGCTGAATAGAGATACGCGGCGTCTCGCGTTTGATAGCAGGATCAGGCGAAACATACCACAGCTCATCGCTAACCACATGCTCAACCCGTCCATCGGCAAACTCCAGCACGATCTCACACAGAAAGCCAGCACGGCTGCGAATATATTGAAACGTATGATCGCCCCAGTGCACCGCATGAGCCGCCACCACATTTTCAGCGCCACGAAGCAACCAGGAAGTAATATCATACTGGTCGTAACTATACGACCAGGGGAAAGAGCGCACCGGCCCGTTGCCGATATACTTCCCGTTAAGATACACTTCGTACCGACTATCAGCAGTAATAAGCAATGTCGCACGTCGTAGATCTGCGGCGCAGGAGAAAACGTGGCGCAGGCGCAGCCAGAAATTGCGGGGCGACTCCTCACTTGCATTCCAGATCCAGCGCGCCTGGGTGGAGAAGTTCATGCTTTCGCCTTCCTTGCTAAAGAGATGTACTTTCGCTGTGTATAGTTCTAGTATAGAACCATATGAAAGAAAATGAAAGCAAAAACAGTAACTCTCAGAAGGAGTGTTCTATAATGGAAGAGGGACACGATCAACTTCTCTTCGAGGTTTGTTTTTCACTTTTCTCTTTTGAGGTGTTTCTTTGCTCTTTCGCATATTTGGGGAAACTTTGTTTTCAGCACTCATGCCTGGAAGCTGGTTAGGAGGATAGACCTGTGAATTAATATAATCCTTGATTCGCTGTAATGAAACTTTTGCCAAATTCTCTATAGTTTGAATATCCGCAAAAGATGTAAACTCTAATGATTGTCGCTTCTCGAAGACCTTTTTAGCCTGACGCTCACTGAGCTGGATAACCTCTATCAACGACTCTGACGAGAGTGCCAATTCATTAAATCGCTGCCACGCAACTTTCTCTGCATGATCGTTGATAGGAAAGTACTCTTTATCTCCATCTGCTATATAGATATACACATCGATGTCAGCTTGACTGAGATATTTGACCATCAGAGGCCCCACCTCATCCCAGGACAGTTTCCCATTTTGTGCCCCTAACTTAGGAAAGGCAATACTCTTAATACCACCTTCTTTGTAGTGAGCAATGAAATACTCTAAACCCTGCTGCAAATATTCAAGCTTAGAGTTCGCTTTCCAATTGTCCTTATGCTCATTCACCAAAGTGGACTTGAAGAAGGATTTCCTGCTGTTACATTTCAACCTTGGTTATATTTTCAACCGAGATAATACTTCAAGGAAGAGATATGTGAATAGTCATGCTTGTCTACACATATAAATATGTGTGTAGACAAGCTGCTAAATGTGTTAGAGAACTTAGAAAAACTCAGCTATTTCCCTGTGAACGCTTCCAGCTTTGAAACACATCTCGAAGCTCGTTGATAGTGGTCAGTGGCATAGGGTCGTTGGATAGTTGGCGCAGCAGCGCAATCGTTTGCCGTACCTGCTCTATATACGTGTCACAATTATCGCAGTGTGCCAGGTGTTCTCTTACCCGCTCCTGAGTTTCAGGGAGCAGAGTTTCTTCCAGGTAGCCGCTGATCAGTTCAACAACTTCCTGGCACACAAGTCCCCCAGGAGGTCCTGATGGTGTGGATCTCCCTCTGAAAATACGTGCGATGTACCCAGAAATAGGAAAGCTTGTTCATCACCATTGCGCAATGCTTCCACAACGCGATGTTCACTTTCACCTGAGACCGTATTTTCTCTATTCAGGCCTTCACGATGGCGCATTCTAACACCATGAGATACATCTCCTGGTTGATAGGCTGGTTCGTTCATCCCTTTTACCTTTGTAGGATTCAGGTATTTGCAAGCTATGCGTGAGCAAGGAGAGATAGAAGCTTCTCACACTAGGGGGAATTGGACCGAGTGAGTATTGTCGCTGTACCATAGCATATTTTCAACCCTTTCACGAGAAGCCCTTCTAGATGTTACACAATATCTTGCGTTATAAAACGTAGTGAAGACCGTTTATAAAAGTGTATGAATATTATGCTATAAGCTCTATGTATTGAAAGGATCTCTTATGAAAAAACCTATTGTTATGCTGTTTTGTCTTGCCGTCTTCCTCACTGTTCTTCAGGCCTGTAGTGAAAGTAATGCTAACGCCGGTACTACCGTCACCGCCAGTAGTGCTAACACCTCCTCTTCAGCCAAAGGAACTCCAACCTCCTCAGCCTCCCCAACATCCGCAAAACATTTCAAAACGAGTGAGGTAGTGCAAGTGGGTGACACCTGGCAGATCACCGTTGAGGGAGCCAAGACGGATGCCGGAGATGACTTTAACAAGCCACAAAAAGATGGAAATGTATTTCTCCTACTCGATGTCTCATTGCACAATGTCTCTAAACAAGAGCAATCTATATCAAGTGCGTTGAACTTTACATTGCGCGACTCAAGTGGTCAGGAATATACTGAGACTATTGTCAGCACTGCTAAGCCGCCTGATGGTAAAGTCGAGGCTGACGCTCCACTACGAGGTACACTTGCATATGAAGTGCCCTCCTCAATGCACAATTTCACACTCCATTTTGCTGCTGACATTATGGAAAAGGGGCAAACGACCTGGGATATCGGTGTGTAAGTGACAAACGAGAAAAACCGGTACTGCGTTCACAGTACCGGTTTTTTCTCGTTTGTCACTATTAATTTTAGCCTACGCTACCGGACATCTCCAATTGGATCAGCCGGTTCAGCTCGACGGCGTACTCCATCGGCAGCTCTTTGGTGATCGGCTCGATAAAGCCGTTAACGATCAAGGAATAGGCTTCCGACTCATCGAGGCCACGGCTCATCAGGTAGAAGAGCTGATCCTCTCCGACCTTGGAGACAGTTGCCTCATGACCGATCTCGGTCTGGTTCTCCTCAACACGAATGGTTGGATAGGTGTCGGTGCGAGCATCCTCATCGAGCAGCAGTGCATCACAGCGTACGCTCGACTTCGTGTGGTGTGCGCCAGGATTGACGCGGATCAAGCCACGATAGGAGGCGCGTCCAGTACCCTTCGAGACCGACTTTGAGAGAATCTGCGACGTTGTATGCGGGGCGAGATGGGTTATCTTCGCGCCTGCATCCTGATGCATGCCATTGTTCGCAAACGCGACTGAGAGAACATCACCGCGTGCGCCCGGCTCCATCAGCAGAACGGCAGGATACTTCATCGTCACCTTCGAGCCGAGGTTGCCATCGACCCATTCCATCGTCGCATCGCGATAAGCGGCTGCACGCTTGGTAACGAGATTATAAACGTTCTTCGACCAGTTCTGGATGGTGGTATAGCGAACGCGTGCGCCTTCCAGGACCTTGATCTCGACGACAGCGCTGTGCAGGCTATCGCTCGTATAGCTCGGCGCAGTACAGCCCTCGACGTAGTGGATATAGGAACCAGGCTCGGCGATGATAAGCGTACGCTCAAACTGACCCATATTTTTCGCGTTGATGCGGAAGTAGGCTTGCAGCGGGATCTCGACACGTACACCACGAGGCACGTAGACGAAGCTACCACCGCTCCAGACCGCGCTATTGAGGGAAGCAAACTTGTTGTCGGATGGTGGGATAACCGTGCCGAAGTGCTCTTTGATGATATCGGGATATTCGCGCAATGCGGTATCCATATCGGTAAAGATTACACCCAACTTTTCGAGGTCCTCACGCACCTTGTGATAGACTGCTTCACTCTCGTACTGCGCAGTCACGCCGGAGAGATACTTCTGTTCAGCCTGCGGAATGCCCAGGCGATCAAACGTATTCTTAATGTCAGCGGGAATATCATCCCAGGTCTTGCCCTGCTCAGCAACGGGTTTAATATAGTAGTAGATGTCATCGAAGTTGATACCCGACAGATCGGCCCCCCAGGTTGGCATGGGACGTTTCTCGAAGAGGTCCAGGCTCTTGAGGCGGAAATCCCGCATCCAACTGGGTTCGCCTTTCATCTCGGAGATCATTTCAACAAGTTTCCTGCTCAAGCCCTTTTCGGACTTGAAGGTATAGTTTTCAGGGACAGAGAACCCGGCAGTATAGGTATCCTGCTCCAATTCAAATGCCTGACTCATGCGTTACTCCATCTGGCGTCTATCGTTCAGTAGAGAGTACTCTACTCTCTTAATCCTGACTACTCTACTCGGATTTAATCGTATTATATGCGTTTTCCTCGCTCCTGTCAAGATTTTGCCCTGATTTAGCCAGTGAAACCAATTTTTATTGTTATGAAGTGTAAGAAAGAGTATACTTGCAGAGGAGCTAGGAGTAGATGAGCGTTCTATCAGCAGAACGTGTGGAATTTATAGATAAGCTTAGAAATAATTTAGATAATACGTCTGTAAAGAAAGGTAGATGCTATGCTAAGACCTCCTGACGATGGAAGTACAGATACACTCTCCGTTTCTCCATCGGCTCTACAAGCTGCGGCTCCTACGTATTATAAAGCGGCTCAGGACATAGACACGCTCCAAAAGAATCTGGTTGCGACCGTACAACAAGCGACTAATGCTATGTTTCTCCTCTATGAGCTTGCCCGTTTCGCAGCTACCCTGGAACATCTTCATCAACGCATTAGTGTGGCAATGGAATGTGCCTCCAAGGGGCTAACCAAAATGGGCGTTGCTCTAGAAGTTGCCAGCGAAGATTTCGCGGCTGGGGATCAGGAAGTGAGCAATACGTTTAAGAAAACTGCTGATGATCCCAATGTATGGAATATTCCTACAAAGCCTGTGTTCCCTATTCCTGGTCTCAATACTGATCCAAATCCTCCTATTGTTCAGCCGCAGCCTCAGCCTGTTATTCCTCTACCTATACCTTTTCCCTTACCTGGTGGCTTTTTTAATACCTCACCAGGCTTAAATGTATCTCCCTTTCAAAATACAACGCCTGGTACTGTATTACCCGAGGGCATTCCTAACTTGTCACCCGATTCGCAGTTCCCTTCAAACTCGGATCTCTTTCAAGGTAAACAAGGCGATAATCCACTCTTGCATCCATCTACAGGCATTGATCCCGCATTAGAATAACTTTCGTAAGAGCAAGGAAATAGACGATGGGCAATATAAGCGCAAATGATCTGGCACAGGTCTCTAGTGACTTACGCCAGGTTGCTAAGAAATATAGTGACAGCGAACGTGAATTGGGACAGCAGATCCTGAACCTTGACGGTCACGTCATGAACCTGGTCTTTGATGGAGGCACACAGTGGAAGGGTCAGGCAAGCGATGCATTTATAGGAGCCTGGAATCAACGACGTACACGTATACAGCAGGCATCCAGCTTGATGAATCAGAGCGCATCTATCCTGACACAGATGGCTCAGAAGATAGATGACCATCTTTCAACCATCCGCTCTGATCAGTCATTGCTCCAGGGTCCGAATCATCGTACACTCGGACCCGATGATCAAAGCTCTATTATGGACGAGCTATCGCAAGCTGAGAATGCTATTATCACGGGTCTCTCAATGCTGAACTCGCAGTTAGAAGCGTTAGCGGAAGAGGTAGGAGATTGCCCAGAGGAAAAAGAGGGAGATCCATTCCCTTACGGTAAGGATTTCGGGAACAATGGCATTAACAAGAGCGATAGCAACGCTGGTGGCAAAGAGAATCCAGGGGCATCGGGCAATGACGAGGGAACACCTGAGACACCCGGTCAACTTCCAACAACAGCTATGGGTCTTCAGCAGACAAAAGCCGAAGCATACTACACGCTGGAAACGCTTAAACAGGAGTTAGACCAACATCCTGAACTCAAAGGACAATATGCGCACGAGTATGATAAACTCCTTGCCGACTACAAAGAAGCCTCTGATATCCTTAGCAACCCCCAATCGGACCCTGAGCTTGCAACACTTGCACATGAAAGTATCCTTGATATTACAGGAAGGGCTGGTCAAATCACAAGTGAAATTAGAGAGAGATTTCCACAGATAGAGGTCCCTTCGGTTCCGGCTTATGTCACAGAAAACAGAGTTCCTCTGGATAGGGAAACATTTTTGAACGATGCAAATCGCTTTGAGAGAACAAATATAGTAGAGCCGAAGGGTTCTGTTGTGTATCGCGACAAAGAGACTGGATGGTATTACCACCGCGATACCTTCCATAAAGGGGCAGGAGCAGAGATTGAGGTGTACGATTCTCGTGGGAAGCATATCGGAGAGGTGACACCTGATGGACAGTATAAAGGCCCTGCAGTCCCCGGACGCAGAATTTCAATACCATAAATGCGAGGAGAAATTAGATGTCTCACCTCACGAAGTATCCAGATATGTTATTCCCTCTAGCAGGTGATGTATATAAAGCACAACGTCGTCCAGGTCACGCTCACCTGCTTGTCAACCAGGACTACGAGGGGATCAGCGTACTCGATGTCTGGCAGCAACGGATTATCTCCACAATACCCTTTCCTCCACGTTTTGCTGCGGCGCGGATAATTGATAACTGGTGTCTGCGAGCCGACGGAAACGCGGTCATGCTCCTCAATGAAGAGGAACGCTTTGCCTCTTTCCTCTCGTTGACGCAAAATGAACCTGCCTACGACCTGGAAATACCGTCTGCTATACGTGATGTGCAGGATTTACGTTACCTCTGGCAAGAAGATGCCTTCTGGCTAGCGGGAGGAAGAACAGTCAGTATCTTCACACTGCAAGAGCAAAAAAACACACCTGTCCTTGTGGAAAAGAGCAACCTACAGGCTCGTATCGCGCAAACAGGTTGGGTCCGGGCGTTAGATCTTCTGCCTACATATCGCTGTAACGTTCTTTCTGTCCAGTCCGACACAGGCGAAATACGCTATCATACCTTCGCGGACAGGCCTGTTGTAGGAGTTCTGAACTGGAAAGACTCCTTCAGATTGTCGGTTCCTGCACCTGAGGAGGTGCCTAATCTAGCATTTGGGGCGGGCCGTCTATTCATCCTACAAGAATACGAAATTCACGAGCTGAATGAGCAGGGAGAGATCCAAGCCGTGTATCCTGTCACGGATGGCTTTCACTATTATTGCTTCGATACGCTACGAGCAAATCAGGGACGCCCTCCTGCACTCGTTGCAATTGCAAGTAAGCTCAGTGATGACCGTGCAAGCCAGGTCCAGGTCTACCACCTTGACAATCTATCTTCAAGTTCGTAACCTGAAAAGGGTAAAAAGACGTGCTTTTTACCCTCTTGACAGACCACAACCGCTCTTGCTATCATAACAGCAGCGCCGGGGGCTGCAATATCATCCCTCGACAGTGCTGCGCCCGTAGTTCAGTGGATAGAACACCGACCTTCTAAGTCGGCTGCCGCAGGTTCGAATCCTGCCGGGCGCGCCCCCTCAGCTCTCTTTAATAGATTGAAGTCCTTCTACTAGCATTACAACTCGTAGTCCTTTGCCATATTCACCTTTTGTAGCTGATTATTTTTTGGTGGTGTTAACCGTAATGTTACCTGCGTTATACCTACATCATCAACAGGAACAAAGTAGACTTTTTCAAGATCAGGGTTATAGACTGCGAAATATTCCACTTCCCCTCGATAGTGTCTCTTTGTCATAGTATCCTTTTGCCATGTATAAGCGTAGTGATTACTGCAAGAATTAAACCTTATAGTTTGCTGATCCTTTGATATCCATGCTGTTTTACACTGAACGCGCCAGAACTTTCGATCAGCGTCCTCAATAACCAGATCATAACGGTGATTTTCTCCCAAGGGTTTGAGCACTATGTATCCTACAGAAACGAGTCTTGCTGCAATGATCACCTCACTTCTCTCGCCCATCTCTTTATGATTAAGACGCTTTGGTCCAGTCTTCTCCATACCATCCACTCCTCTTGCTTTGTCTAAGCATTCCTAATAGCTTAGCTTGTTGAATCAATAACATTTCTAGCCGACTAACTGTAGTAGAATTTCGGATATTCTGTATAGAGCGTTCTTATATGAACACTTCTCATAAAGGATACCCGATAATGGCTGTTCACGTCAAGAGAAAAGTGTGGTAATATACTGTAAGTACTAGAATCTGGAGTGAGACATGTTACGATTGAAAATTAAAGAGATAGCGGATGCTAAAGGTATCAACCAGGGTAAGCTGTCAAGATTAGCAGATGTTGGCTATTCAACCATTCGGCGTATCTTTGATGATCCACATTACTCAGTTAACTTCACGACGTTAGAGCGGATTGCAAAAGCGTTGGACGTACGCGCATTGGAGCTTTTAGAAGAGGTTCCTGATGCTCAAGAATAGCATCTGATCGTCCTCCTGTATGCTATAATGTTCTCCAAACGAGCAGGAACATTACGCACAAGTATATGGATGAGGGAAGAGTATGCCGACACGAGAAGACGCCTATCATTTGATGACGCAGCATGTCAAGAATGAGAATTTGCAGAAACACATGCTGGCAGTTGAGGTCGCGATGCGCTTTTATGCTCGCAAGTTTGGGGAGAATGAGGAGCTGTGGGCTATCACCGGCCTGCTGCATGATAGTGACTACGAGGAGTATCCTGATCTGCGCACGCATACGCAGGTAACGGCGCAATGGCTACACGATGGTGGTTACGATCCGCGCATCATCTACGCAATTCTTGCGCACAACGATGTAAACGCAGCAACTCATCCGCGCACCGATCTGCTCTCGAAGGGTCTCTACGCCTGCGACGAGGTGACCGGAATGGTTACGGCTACAGCATTGGTGAGGCCAAATAAAAATATTTACGGACTCGAAGTCTCATCTGTGCGCAAGAAAATGAAGTCTAAGGGCTTTGCAGCCGGGGTCAACCGCGAGGATCTGGTGAAGGGTGCGGCAGAGCTGGGTGTGGACCTGGATGAACATATCGCGTTTGTCATTGAGGCAATGACTAGTATCGCCGACACGTTGGGGCTGGCTGGCACATCTGAACACATAGAGGAAAAGGCGACACAATCTTCGTAAAGATACTTGTAGGAAGTTCAACGTAATTGGCAGCGTGCCTTTTGGATGTCTATACCCGAAAAGAGATTTCGGTTTTCGTTGTGTTTATCGCGGCAGAGCAGACTTCTGACCGCTATCATCCTTAAGAACTATGCAGAATCGGCAATTATTCGGTCAGAAACAGCAGTCTTCGCGCCTCTTCACCGCCAGCGAAGTTGCAGAATACGAGTACTGTCCCCTTGCCTGGTGGTACGAGAAGCACGAGCCATTGGTCGCAGCAGATACCGAGGAACTTTTCGCCACTATGGTCGAAATGGAGCAGGAGCGCGGCCCGCAAGCAACGGCGCTACCCGAATACCAGGTCATCGAGCAGTTGCTTGTACGGCGCGGTGCCTTTGAGGAGGGCCGTCTACAACATGAAGAGCACGCGGAGGCGGTAGCTGCTGCGGGTATCACCGACTTTGACGAGATCGCTGAAGAACGCACGCCTACACCTGGTATTTTAAGCAATATACGCCAGATTACAATGATCATTACTGTGCTTGCGGCAATGGCAGTACTGTTCATTCTGGCTTCATTCTTGTTGCACTGAAAAGAGGACGCTTACCCATGCTCAGTAGTATCTTGCTTCCAATCGGACTGAGCCTGCTTCTCCTCACGCTCATCCTGCTGATCCTGCTGCGCAACGAACGCCGCTACCAACGGCAACGCCTTGTTACTGAGCGCCATACTGTTCTGGGTCTACCACCAGGTGAGCTCGTGTACGAAGACGCCGATGGGCAGGGTGAGACGCTCCATTCGGAACAGTACCCGCTGATTGGTAAGCCTGACTACATTGTAAAGCAGGCTGACGGACGCCTGATACCTATTGAGCTGAAGCTCTCCGTGCAAAACGTTGCTGCCCCCTATAGCAACCACGTCATGCAGATTGCCGCCTACTGCCTGCTTCTGGAAGAGTACACAGAGCTTCCACCAACACACGGTATTCTGCGCTACGCTGACCGCGATTTCACCGTGGACTACACTCCCACGCTACGAAAAAAAGTGCTGCGCCTGCTTGAAGAGATGCAGCGCAGCACAGAGCAACAGCCGCCCGCCTTGCAGAAGCAGCGCGTTGCCAAGTGCCGCGTCTGCACCTTCCAGCCTATCTGCCCGATAGGACGAGGGAAATAACCAATTGACATTCCCCCCCGAGAACGCTACACTAGCAGCATTATAGAGGCAGCGAAGCGCCTATTTTCCATATTTTAGGAGTAGAGAGAGAAGAGTTATATGGGTACAGTTCATGAAGTAATGGAACTGAGCGGACACATTATCGATTCCTGGACCTTGCCACGAACCTGGGACATCATTATGGATCGCGGCGGCAATTTTGAGGTGGAAGAGATGCGTGTGGGAGTACATAAAAGCGAGACGAGCTATGCACGGCTCAAAATCCTGGCACCGGATGAAGAAGTACTAGACCGTATTCTCTCGGAGCTGCAACAACTGGGTGCGGTTCTGGTCCATGGCTCGGATGCCCATACTGAAGCAGTCGAGCAGAATGGTGTGCTGCCCGCTCGCTTCTACTCTACTACCAATCTGCCAACTCAGGTGCGGCTCCATGGACAGTGGGTGAACGTGGAGCAGATTGAGATGGATGTGGTGATTGTGGTGAATTGGGAGCAGAAACGAGCGTATTGCAAGCCGATGCATGAGGTCGTTGTTGGTGAACAGGTGGTCACCGGCCATGACGGAATACGCGTCCAACCATATACTCGTGAACGTGAACACGAAGCCTTTGCGTTTATGCGCAGTGATGTCTCGTCTGAAAAAACAAAGGTTCTGGAGATTCACGAGATCGCGCGCCAGATGAAAGAGACACGTAAGCGCAACGGTAAAATTCTCTTCGTGCTCGGTCCCGCCGTCATTCATACTGGGGCGGGTCGCTATGTTGCGGAACTGCTGCGTCGTGGTTACGTCCAGGTTATCTTCGGTGGTAATGCTATTGTGACACATGATGTTGAGTCAGCGCTCTATAGCACTTCTCTGGGGGTGAATCTGCAAACGGGCGAGCAAGTTGAGGGTGGACATCGCAATCACCTGCGTGCAATCAATGCCATCCGCGCCGTTGGTTCACTAGAGAAGGCGATTGAGGTCGCGTTGCTGCGCGAGGGGATTGCGTACGAAGCCATCAAGCATAATGTCCCGATGGTGCTGGCCGGCTCCATTCGTGATGACGGTCCCATGCCAGGTGTCATTTCAGATATGATGGAGGCGCAGCGCCGTATGCGTGCTGAGGTACAGAATGGTGTCGAAATGGCGATTATGGTCTCCTCAATGCTGCATGCTATCGCCACAGGCAACCTCCTCCCCGCTCGTGTACGCACCGTTGTTGTTGATATCAACCCTGCCGTTGTCACTAAGCTGGCTGATCGCGGCAGCTTCCAGGCAGCAGGATTGGTCACTGATGCCGAGCTATTTTTACGTGAACTGGTCGAAGCCCTGTCATAGTCTCTCTACCCTTCCCCAAATATATCGTTAAAAGAGCTTACATATGAAAGACACAACACAACGCCAGGTCGTTCAAATGCCCCAACGCAATTTGCTCACGCAATTGCGTAGTCGCCTCATCCTCTCTATTGCTGCCCTCGTGTTTAGCCTCCTCCTCAGCGCTTCCGCCGGCATCTATGTCTCGTTCAACCAGCAGCAGCTCGGAACAAACAAAGTTACACTTCATGACAATGTCAACGGCCTTTTAGAAGGTCTTGTGAATCAGGAGACAGGACTACGTGGCTACGTTGCAACAAATGACAACGCTTTTCTAGAGCCCTATGCTTCCGGTCAGGTGCAATACAATACAGATCTGCAGAAGGTAAAGGATGTTGTACTCAATAATCCTGATTTTCGTGCAACTGAAGGTGCACTTACACAGGTCGAAGAGCGTGCAGCAGATTGGAGCACGACCTTCGCAGATGTTCAACTCGCTGATATGCGCAATAGCAATCTCACCGCTGCACGTGACACAAAAACGAACCTGCAGGGCAAAGCGCTCTTTGATGCTATTCGCGGGGCTACTGATCGCTTGCGGCAAACGAGTGATAGTGATCTGTCTGCCTTGCAAACTCGTGCAAATATTATTAACTACAGTATTCTCGGCCTCGCTCTGTTGCTCACCATCCTCGTCATCTCCTGGCTCTGGTATACGTTCAATCGCTTCACGCGGTTACAGCGTACACAGATGGAAAACTTGAAGACGATTGCAGAAGATTTTGGTAGAGGCAATCTCTCCACCCGCTTTGAGGAGGGAGCAGATGTTGAATTCAATCAGGTCGGACGCACCTTCAATGTGATGGCCCAAACTCTGCAAGAACAACAAGAAATTTTAAGAGATCGCGATATTCTTGAGCAAGTTTCCCAGCTAAACGCAATCCTCACCGAGAGCCTGGATCTCACAAATCTGATGGAGCTGTTCTTCCACCGTATCTTTACCTTGCTGGACCTCCAGGTGGCCGCACTCTACCTCTACAATCCTCAACAAAAAACGCTCGTACTCTTCGCCTCGTATGGAGCACAGAAAGGTAGTGTGCAAAACTCGTTTGCATTTGGTGAGGGTTTTATTGGTCGAGTCGCCCAGGAGCGTGAGCCGCTTTTTATCAGTTCTCGCAAACAGAATAATTCAAACTTCCAGGTTAGAACACTGGTAGGTGCTGTCTTGCCTGCTGATCTCTATGACCTCCCCCTTATCCACGGCAACGAACTGCTTGGTGTGCTCGCGGTTGGCTCGATCTACTCAATTAACGATCAGGCGCGCAACGTATTGAATGTTATCAGCAGTACGCTTGCAAGTAGTGTGCACAATGCGCAAGCGTATGAGCGTATTCAAACACAAACACAAGAGTTGATAAGATCTGCAGAGCAGCAGGAGAAGAGCAACCGCGAACTGCGCCAGCAACGCGACGAGCTGACAGTACTCAACGCTGCGCTGGAAGAGGCTAACCGTGTCCGTAGCCAGTTCCTCTCAACCATGTCACATGAGCTACGAACGCCCTTGACCTCAATCATCGGCTTTAGCCAGATGCTTCTACGTCCATCAGCCAAAACCCCATTGAATGAGCGGCAAACTGCAAATATTGAGCGTATTCTGAAAAATGCGCAACATCTGCTCTCACTCATCAACGACGTGCTCGACCTGGCGAAAATCGAGTCTGGTCGCATGGATATCAACACCGTTGAGATCAATCTGCATGAAATGATCTCCTCCCTTCTGGACGAGACACGCTCGCTTGCTGTCGAACGTCACCTGCAATTGATCGAAGAGATACCTGATGATATTCCAACTATTGAGACGGATCCACGCAAACTGCACCAAATCTTGCTCAATCTGGTCTCGAATGCGCTCAAATTTACTGAAAAAGGCTCTGTGACAGTCAAGGTGACGAAACAGCTCCATGTGACTGAAGAGAAAGGTGATATTGAGCAAGTTGTTATCTCTGTCATCGATACGGGCATTGGCATCCCACTAGAGAAGCAGGAATACATCTTCGACGCTTTCTACCAGGTAGATGGCAGCAATAGCCGTAACTATGGTGGAACTGGCCTTGGCTTAGCAATTGTACGTGAGCTGACAACATTGCTAGGTGGCAAGGTAGAGATCCAAAGCCAGCCAGGGCAGGGGTCAACCTTCAGTATTGTACTGCCGCTGACTGCACGCGATCAACGTTTTATTCAAGATCTGCGCTTGAACACGCTGAGCGAGCACAGCATGGCTATGCTCACTTCTCGACCTGTCAGCACACAGCCCAAAGCACCGGAGTCTCTCCCCTCTACCTCTTACTTAGATACAGAAAACGGCCAGCACCTGATTGTTGCTATCGACGATAACGCAGATGTGTTGCAGCTTATCACAGCTGCGCTGGAACAGAGTCCTTATCGGGTGGTAGGAGTACAGGACTCCACGCAGGCATTGAGTGTTGTACAGAAACTTCAACCAAAAGCGATTACGCTGGATGTGATGATGCCAAAGATGAATGGCTGGCAAATTCTTCATCAGCTCAAATCCAATCCTGCTACCGCCCCAATCCCTGTCATCTTGCTAACAGTGTTAGAGGACCGCTCGGCAGGATATGTGCTGGGAGCCGATGAGTACCTGGTTAAACCGGTTGCACGAGACGCTCTCCTCAATGTTCTACAACAGTTAACTTCCAGAGGGCTTCCACCATTTAGTGAAGGAGGCTCACCGCCTCAGGAAACTGAGGTTACGCATGTATCATTGCTAGAAGACAATAGAGCATCTGAGGGAGCAAAATCAATCCTATTGATCCACCATGAGCAAGACGTTCAGAATTTAGTGGAGCGGCTCGTGCGCGATACTGGCTATAGTTTGCAAACAACTACGCACGACCAGGATGTGGTAAAGCTCATTGAGCAAACTCACCCGGACCTGCTGATGATGCTCATTCAACTCGGTGACAACAAACATCTACTTTCAGAGCAGTCAGGTACTATACAAAAACTACTTCCAGAAGGTGCTTCTTCTCCAACCTCAGCAGAGCGTTCCGGTCCAATATCGCTTGGAGGTGATCAACAAAAGATGCCTTCTTCCGAGAAAACAACCCTTCCTTCCTATTCAGAAAGAGATTTTAACTGTGAAAACGTATAGATCATATAGAGAGTAATAAGCTCGCCTAGTTAAAGTGAGAGAAAATTTCAGGTAGTGGAGGAGCCTCGCAACCTTGCAGCAAAACAATTTACACAAGCAGATTCTCATAGTTGATGATAGTGAAGATATGCGCACGCTCTTAGGACAGATTCTGGAAGAGGAAGAGCAGTATCACCTGCACTTCGCCGATTCGGGAGCCGTTGCGTTGGAAACCGCACAACAAATCCATCCTGATCTGATTCTGATGGATATGTCTATGCCTGGAGTGAGTGGGTGGGAAACAGTTAAACGACTGCGACAACTACCTCAGTTCGCTCACACCCCCATTCTCGCTATCACAGCTCACGTCTCACAGGCCGATCAAGAACGGGCTAGAGCTATTGGTTGTAATGGACATGTGGGCAAACCCTTCGACGTAGTCACTGTCCTGGATACAGTAGAGCAGATACTACACGCTTCAAAGATTTGATAGAGACGGCGCTAAACGATGCTAGACGACGCTATGCCTGTGTTCGCTCCGCCATAGCAGCAATCCGCTTAGCCACCTGTTGTAGCTCGTCGTGCAGTTCGGCTGGCTGCCGCACCACAAATGAACAGCGCAAGTTGATCAGAACATAGGCAATCCAGTCCAGATGTTCCACGTAGCAATGCAATAGCACGCCTTCTGTCACCTGTTCCAGCCAGGCCAGACCAGGAGGCACATTCTGTCGCGCCTCTTCAAGGGTCATCTCCAGTAAAACTTCAATGCGCCATGTACCAGGGGTCTGCGATATCGAGCGTAGCACAAATTCCAGGCAATCAAAATGCTCTGGTCGCGCAAATGTGGCCTCAGAAATACTTACCTGTATAACGCGGTCCAGGCGAAACGTCCGTAAATCCTGCCGGAAGTGACAGAAGCCAACGGTATACCAGAAACCTGAACGATAGACCAGACCGTAAGGATCAACATCTCGCTCCATCTCTGGAGCATTATAGGATTGATAGCGCATGTGCACACAACGTCCCTGCTGACTGGCGTTACAGAATGTGACGACAATATCGTGATGCGGAGTCTTCTGCGCTGCCACAACATCGAATATCAGCATCTCCTGTACTGCCTGGACTTGCCTGCGTAACGCCTCTGGTAAAACTCGTTCCACCTTTGCCAGCGCCCCCTCAACAGCAGGAGCCGCCATCATCAATCCAAGCTTTCGAGCAGCGAGCAAGCCGAGTGTCAGAGCTAATGCCTCATCATCTGTAAACATCAACGGTGGCAATTTATAGCCGGGCCGCAAACGATACGTCGCATAGCGTCCCCGCCCAGACTCCACTGGAATCCCCAGATCTTGTAACATTGTGATATAGCGCCGTACCGTGCGCGTATCCACCTCTAGTCTCCCTGCCAGATCCGGCCCACTCAACTGCCCACGCGATTGCAGCAATTCTAGCACCGTCAACACTCGCGTTGTCGGAAAATACATTCTATCGCTCCGTCGAAACTTTGTTCCATCGCCTCTACATCTTTCAATCAGGACTCATTCTACCCTCATTCTCTGTTAAACTCAAGGGACTGTCGTTGTAAATTCTGTGGATGCCAACGGGGAATATCGGTGCATGGGAGGAGACCTAACGAGCAGCAAAATGCCGTCAAGTGAAAAAGAGTTCAGTAAAAGGAACAGGAGAGAATGATGTCTAACACTACCGCGCTTGTAATCATCGACATGCAGGTCGGCCTGCTCAATCCCGTCTATCATAGAGAAGAGGTACTGGCTAACATTCAGACGTTACTAACAAAAGCGCGTACAACAAACATCCCCGTTGTGTATGTCCAGCATGACGGCCCGGTTGGTCACGGGCTAGAGGTGAATACACCAGATTGGCAGATTCACCCCGCTATTGCCCCACGAGAAGGTGAGCAGGTCGTTCACAAACACGCTTCAGACTCATTTCACAACACCGCTCTTAAGGAGGTGTTGGATAGCCAGGGGATTCAACATCTCGTCGTGGTGGGTGGACAGACTGAGTATTGCGTCGATACGACGGTGCGACGTGCCACAACGTGCCAATACGACGTAACACTCGTGGGTGATGCACATACCACTCTCGATACCGGAAACTGGCGTGCCGAGGATATCATCGCCTACCACAACGATCTGCTCGATGGATTCCGCACCGATAACTACAGCATTCTCGTTAGACCAACTTCTATGATAACATTGTAGGAGGAGAGAGACAGAACACATGACGAAACTACCAGAACAACTTAAGAAGGCAAACTTGCTATGACACTGGCACTCTCATGTGAGGAGGCACAGCGGTTCCTCGCACGCTACCACTTCACACCGACAGATATTGCAGGCGTTTTCGCACACCTGGGCACAGTGCAGTATGATCCGCTCAATCCCGCCGGGCGCAATCCCGACCTAGTTTTGCAGGCACGCGTGCCTAATTACTGCGTGAACGATTGGCAGAAAGCTGCATACGAGGAACGCCTGATATATGACGGCTGGGATAAACAGGCTTGTCTCATCCGCACTTGTGATTGGCCGATGCGTGCACATACCCGCAACTTCCACCGCCCCTATCATGATCACGAAATCTTGCAGGCGGAACCCGAAACTGTGGAGAAAATCTTTGCAGCACTCGATGCTCAGGGACCGCTCTCCTCACTGGAATTTGAAGATCGCACACGCTCCGGTAAGGCCAATAGCTGGTCCGGGAGCACACGTATTAAACGCGTTATGCGCTCGATGTGGGCCTGTGGTCTGCTCCTCACTCATCACCGCCAAGCCGGGCGCCACTACTATGACCGACCAGAACGCGTTATCCCAGCGCAATACTACAACCAGTCACCGCCCGAAGAGGACGAGTACTATCGCTGGATTCTTCTGCGCCGCTACAAAGCTGTTGGCCTGCTTCGTCCAAACGCCGAAGCATGTGTGTGGAGTGCGTGTGGCGATAGTACCGCGCGTAAACGTGCTCTTGGGCAGTTGCTAGAGGCTAGCAGCTTGATGCCCGTTGCCGTGGGAGAGAAACGCACAATCTACTATATGCCCACAGCCGCGCTTCCACTCCTTGATGCGCCTGCGTTTGATTGCCCGCTCCTCTTTCTGGGACCGCTGGACAACATTCTCTGGGATCGCAAAGCGCTCCAGCAGATCTTCTCCTTCAACTATATCTGGGAGGTCTACAAGCCAGCAGCGCAGCGACAATGGGGCTACTACGTCCTGCCCGTCTTCTATCAGCAGCGTTTTGTTGCCCGTGTCGATTCACGTCTCGTCGGCAAGACCTGGAAGATCACACAATGGTGGTGGGAAAGGAACATTGTTGTAACAGCAGAATTGCAGGATGCGTTACACAGCGCAATCACACGCTTCCTCACCTATCTACGCGCTAGCGATATTGAAGTCAGCGATCAGGTAGATAGCCAGACCGCTGCAATGCTCCGTTCTATTCTCGTATAGCAGCTACCCATAACAAAAGGAGAGCCTGCATGGAAGACATATTTGTCGGAGTTGATACAGGTGGAACATTTACAGATTTTGTCCTGCTCCAGCAAGGGAGAATCCGTATTCATAAGGTTCCTTCCACACCTGCTGCTCCAGCGCAGGCCATCCTCCAGGGACTGCACGATCTTGCTATAGCACAGGATCTTACCGCGCTTGTTCATGGCTCAACCGTCGCAACCAATGCTGTGCTCCAGCGGAAAGGTGCACGGACAGGCTTGATTACCACTGCAGGCTTCCGTGATATTCTTGAGATCGGTCGCCAGACGCGCCCCAAGCTCTATGATCTAAGGGTACAGCGCATCGCCCCACTTGTACCGCGCTCCCTGCGTACAGAAGTCAGCGAGCGGCTCAACGAGCGTGGTGAGGTACTTATCCCGCTAGACCAGACATCGGTAGAGGCTGTACTCGCATATATGCAAACGGCTCAGGTAGAGGCTATTGCTATCAGCCTGCTCTTCAGCTTCACCAACAACGAACATGAACAAAGGGTGACAGAGGCAGCACGCGCGGCCGGCTTTTACGTCTCCGCTTCCTACGAAGTGCTGCCCGAATTTCGCGAGTATGAGCGTACGAGCACCGTTGTACTGAATGCCTACGTCGGTCCGCTCATCGACCGCTACCTGGAGGAGCTAGAGCGCGCCCTTCCCAATGGTACACCTCTACGCATCATGCAGTCGAACGGCGGCTCTATCTCAAGTGCGACGGCGCGACGCGAAGCTGCGCGTACGCTGCTCTCTGGTCCGGCGGCAGGCGTTGTTGGTGCTGCATTTGTCGCTCATGCATCAGGTTTCAGGCAGGCGATCACGCTCGATATTGGTGGTACGTCAACAGATGTAGCATTGGTTAATGGAGATATTACAGAGGCAACAACTGGTCAGATCGGCGGTTTTCCGCTCAAACTCCCCATGATCGATATCCATACTATTGGGGCTGGAGGAGGCAGCATCGCCTGGTTCGACACTGGAGGTGCTCTACGGGTCGGACCCCAATCGGCTGGTGCACAACCTGGCCCGGCCGCCTATGATCGTGGAGGGACAGAGGCAACTGTCACCGATGCGAACGTTGTACTGGGAAGGTTGCTCCCCGAAGCATTTTTAGGTGGAACACTCTCATTGAACGTCGAGCTAGCACGCAAAGCAATAGGCATCATTGCAGATAGACTGAACACTTCGCTTGAGGATGCTGCTCTGGGGATCATTCGTATCGTTGATGCCAGCATGGAAGCTGCGATTCGCGTTGTATCAGTTGAGCGTGGCATTGATCCACGTTCTTTTTCGCTTGTCGCTTTTGGAGGAGCCGGCCCACTGCATGCCTGCGAATTGGCTACCGCACTGCAGATACCGCGTGTCCTTATTCCTACCACTCCTGGCGTCCTCTCCGCGCTTGGTATGCTGGCAGCCGACGTGATCAAAGATTATGTGCGCACAGTTATGCTCCCTCAAGAAGGAGTGGATGCAATCATCGAGACTCTTTTCAAGGAGTTGGCGACCCAGGCACAGGCAGAACTGGCGCAGGAAGGTTTCACCATCGAGAGAGTCGGTATCGAGCGCTTCCTCGACCTCCGTTATAGCGGTCAATCCTACGAACTCGTTCTTTCTTTTACAGGAGACGTTACAACAACTGTGGCCCAATTTCATATCAATCATGAGCAGCGCTTCGGCTATAGCGAGCCGACAGAAGCGGTACAGATAGTCAATGTGCGGCTGAAAGCACGAGGAGCCACAACCCGCCCCAATCTGGAGAGACATGAGCGGCAGGAAGGAGCGAAGATGCCTCAGCCAGCACAGGTTCGCTCTGTCATCTTCCCAGAAGAAGGAGGTGGAACCGCTTATCAGACTGCCGTCTATGCAAGAGATACTATTCCTATAGAAGTACCGTTCACAGGTCCCGCTATTATTACTCAGTACGATACAACGATAGTTCTACCCCCAGACTGGCGAGCATGGAGCGATTCTATAGGCAATCTTATCGCCGAGCGTACAGAAAGTGGAGAGAACGTTCATGAGTGAGATATCTTCTGTCAGTCCCATCAGCCTGGAACTCTTTCGCAACGCCTTAACCGCCATTACCGAGGAGATGGGAGCTGTGCTGATGCGCAGTAGCTACTCACCAAACATCAAAGAGCGGCGTGACTTCTCCTGTGCTCTCTTCGATGTGCAGGGTAGATTAATTGCTCAAGCCGCTCACATTCCTGTCCACCTCGGATCGATGCCCGACTCGGTTGCCGCCGCGCTTGCACACTTCCCGCACTTCTCGCCACAGGACGTTTTTGCGCTCAACGACCCCTTCGCGGGAGGAACGCATCTACCCGACATCACGATTATCGAACCAATCTACGTCCAGGTTTTCGGCACGCTCCAGCATATCGGCTTCGCGGCAAATCGTGCACATCATTCCGATGTAGGGGGTATGTCTCCAGGCTCAATGCCAATAGCAACAGAAATCTACCAGGAAGGCTTCATTCTTCCCCCGATCAAGATCTGGGAAAAGGGCCAACCACAACACGCCATGCTGAATCTTTTCTTGCGCAACGTGCGCACTCCCAAGGAGCGCAAAGGGGATCTCTCCGCTCAGATCGCCGCCAATCGTGCTGCCACATGTAGCGTGCAAGAACTCGCGCAGCGCTGGACCCTTTCTAGCATACAGACGCATACAGAAGCGCTGCTGAGCTACGCTGAACGTATTACGCGAGCGACCATAGAGTCGATTCCAGATGGCAGCTACACATTCACCGATTATCTTGATAGTGATGGTACCAGCGACGAACCTGTTTCTATTACAGCAACAGTTCAGGTACAGGGCAGCAACCTCTCGGTTGATTTCACGGGCAGCGCAGGGCAAACACGTGGCAATGCGAACGCTGTTCTTGCGGTAACACGTTCCGCGTGTTATTACGTCGTCCGTTGCCTGATGCCAGATGACGCCCCCACAAACCACGGCACCTTCGTTCCGATCACAGTTATCGCACCGGGGGGTACAGTGGTCAATGCCCTTCCACCAGCAGCAGTAGCGCAGGGCAACGTTGAAACCTCTCAACGCATCGTCGATGTCGTGTTTGGCGCGCTTGCCTCCGCACTTCCCGAAGTTATTCCAGCAGCCAGTCAGGGCACAATGAACAATATTACGGCAGGAGGCATCGATCCTCGTACTGGATTACCGTTCGCCTATTATGAAACAATGGGTGGAGGGATGGGGGCCAGTCCGGGACTTGACGGCCTCTCAGGAGTCCATGTGCACATGAGCAACACGCTCAATACCCCTGTAGAAGCCCTTGAATATGCCTATCCACTACGCATCATGGCCTACCGCTTACGAGATCATTCAGGGGGACACGGGAGCGCAAAAGGGGGCGATGGCCTGCTACGCGAAATCCTCTTTGAAGCTCCCACCGATGTAACGCTACTCAGCGAGCGCCGCAACAGAGAACCCTATGGGCTACAGGGAGGTGAGCCTGGCAAACGTGGCGAGAACCGCTTCGTACACGATGGGCATGAAGAACTTTTACCAGGAAAAACTTCTTTTCGCGCCGCCCCCGGTGATCGCTTAACCATTCTCTCTCCCGGCGGTGGTGGCTGGGGCCATGCGGAAGAGACTTCTACACCAGCGGAATAAAGCTCTAACGTTGGACGCGTAGAGGTGTTGTTCACTACGACACCTCGCCTACATAGCACATAACGCCTGTACTATCCGCTCGTATACCACCTCCACAGAAATTCCCAGGCTATCCAGAATGCCTGCGGCAACGCTGTCACGTTCATCAAGTAACGCCAGCAACATGTGTTCTGTGCCTATTACAAAGTCGCCTGACCTTTTCGAGATATCCAGATACACTGACTCTGCTGGCGAGGCAGGCAGGTATGTAGTGCGAGCTACTCCAAATTGTGTATTGTTCGATCCGCTTTCAGGGTACTGCATTATAACGTTGTACTGGAAACGCCTGGCCTCTTCTCCTGCTATCTCCAGCACCTTTTTCGCAAGCGGAGTGAAGTTGATACGGCCAAAGACAACATGCATTCCACGTTCCGAGATAAACTCAACCATCGTACGTGCCATTTCTAGCTCCAGACCAAGCGAACATAAAACGGAGGCAGCGCCGCTATGCGCTTCTCGCAGCATGCCTAATAGGAGATGTTCAGTGCCAATTGACGTATGCTGAAGGCGGAGCGCCTCTTCCTGAGCCAGAATCAGTACACGCTGTGCGGTATGTGTAAAGTTTAAGCTATGTGTGCTGTGCGAGCTTTTACCCCGCGCTATATACTCCTTCATCTTTTACCCCCACGCTGCGAGTAGAGAGAACTCAACAGGCATTTCCCCAGTATGTCAGAGGTATGAGTAGAGAGGTTGCGTTACACTCCATATGCTGTCATACAATCAGGCATATCTAGTATAACACATTTCGATCACGAAAAGCAGTTCTTCTCTCTTTCTAAGATAGCAAAACTTCTGCTCGCCTCTTTTGCTCTCTTGACACCACAGCAATAAAATACGAAAATGAACGCGAGGCAATATGCACAAACTCAGGGTATCTCATGCGTTATTTTATTTATAAGAGGGTGTGAGGACGAAACAGCGAGCTAGAAAGAGCGTAGAAGAGACGTATGCAATTTGACCCATCGGTTTCATCACAGGCTGCGTTACAGAGAAACGCCCACACAACTGAACAACTTCAGCATGCTCAATTACCTGCGCAATCAGGAAATCGACCTGCGACTGAGCTTGACGAAGCTGCGCGTGCCGCGGAGCGTGCACGTCTACGTCAGGGTATTCTCCACGTGCGTATCGAACACTTCTACTGTACGCTTGAAGAAAAGTTTGATCCCGGTTTGCAAGGACAAAGCTTCGTTGTGGGCACTGGCACAGGACGCCCCAACGAACCGGGCCGTGTTATCGATGTTTCGCCCGCCGCGCAACGCCTCGGACTGGTTCCCGGTATGCCACTGCGCCGCGCACATCGACTGGCACCACGCACACGCTTCCTGCCCGCTTCATATGATCGCTACCAGGCTACTCTGCAAAAGTTGAAAGAACTGTATCGTGGCTATTCACGCATTATCGAGTCGATTCCTATCTCCGATGCCTTTATCGATCTGCGTGGATCTGAGCAAAGCTTCACGTCACCAGTCTCGCTGGCTGAACGACTCTGTGCCGATCTTAGCGAAATGGGTCTGCTTCCTCTCATTGGGATTGCGAACGGAAAAGCTATCGCCGAACTTGCAGCGTTGCTGAGCCGGAAGGATGGACGCAAGGGCGTGCTGTATATCCCTGCTGGTCGCGAGGCTTCTTTTGTGCAAACATTACCACTCGCTCTGCTGCTCAAACTACGCGCCGCTGGAACTGGTCAATCAGGAACCCTGCCCGATCTGGATGAACATTCCGATGATCCGCGTAGCTCGAATGGACGTGCGTATAATGCCAACAATACGCACGAGGTCGAGGGAAAAAGTGAGCAGGTCGATCCCATGGCGGTGGCAGAGCTGGTCTCACACCTGCGCGACTTTGGCATCACTACCTTCGCACAGGTTGCTACATTGACGGAAGAGGGATTGGCACGCCGCTTAGGTCACCTGGGGAGCTGGGTCTACCACGTTGCCAGGGGCGAGGACAGCAGTCTGGTTATCCCTGATGCTCCTCCGCTAAGTCAAAATGCTCGCGTGCGCTTCCACCACCAGGCCGATGCCGACGAGACCTGTACCGCACTGCATAAACTGGCCGACTATCTGAGCGAACGCCTGCGTGAACAGCGCCTCAAAGGTCAATCCATCGCGCTCATCCTCTGGCCCAACGCTGTCCGACGCGAGACGCGCAAGCTGGTCATGGGTGAGGAAGGTGAGGAAGTGGTGACCAGCGCGGAAGAGACCATTGGTGGACAGATGTTGCTCTCGCGCCACACCGATGAGGCCGATGTGATTGCACACCACAGCCTGATGCTCTTTGCCCACTATCACCGTTCGGGCATGCGCTACCTGCAGGTGCAACTGCGCATCGGCGACATCATCACCGCTACTCCCACATACTATCCCGCTCCTGCGCGCATACGACGCCTGACACGCAGGTTGTAAAACCACTCATTAATCTTACAAACAAAGCTGTTAGATCTCTTTACGACGCAAAAAAGAGGGCGCGAAGGTGGCGCGCCCCAAAAGCGGGCAGGTCGTTCAGGTCCCCATTCCGAAGCAACCCACACGAGAGGAGTTCTTCGCTTCTCCAAATTATGCTCTAAAGGATGTTTCAAAACAATAACAAGCATATATAGAACAGTTATCATTTAATATACAAGTGTATGCAGACGAATACAACTCGCTATTTCTATTACGCATTTTCTTTCTATAGAAGGAGACAGCCTTTCTTCTCCAGTCCTATAAAACAGGTGGAACTTGCAACACTTTTCCAGGACCATTCGTTATATATGTGCGGTAGTGATGAGGATAAACGATAGTAATATTGGGATACGTGCTTACAGCTCTTTAGAGAGAACACAAATTTTGTCTCCACTCACCACATGGAATCTGTTGATTTGCCGAGGTTATCATGCCTATACGCTCCTCTTTCGCAAAGAGTGCCGAACATAAAAGCAGGCCTTTTCTAAGAACCTTGCTGAATACGCTTTTCTCGCCATCTGTGCCTCATACAACAGATACGCCAGAGACAGTCGAGTTTAACCATTCCTCGACTCAGAATGTACAGGAGCTACCTACTGAGCGTAAAGTAGACGATACTGTTTCCTCTACAATGGCTCTCGAAGAGAGGTCAGGTAGGCTTGAGCAACATGAATCGCTACCAGGAGTTTCCCCTGTCGAGCATAATCCAACACCGACATCCGAGACTACTCTCAGTGAAGCTGAGCAGCAAGCAGTAGTAGCGTCTTCTCCTGATAAGGTTGAGCAAGAGCGATCACCATCCGAAACTGTTTTAGGTGAGCAACAGGAGCCGGTGCTAGAGGTAATCACTGACGAAACCGAGCAAGATAAACCAGTAGCGTCAGATCTCACAGACAAAGTTGAGCAGTCCGAACAGACTGAGCAGGCGGATGAAGCCGAAGTGGCTGAACAGGAATTTCCATCCGCACCTCCTCCCGATGAAGCTGAGCTGCACAAATCTGCAGATGGAGATACTCTTACCAGACCTACTCCCGACGAAGCCGAGCAGTACCAAGCGCCGGATGAAGGTACTCTTACTGAACCTACTCCTGATGAAGCCGAGCAGCACAAAGTGATGGATGACGGTGCTCTTACCGAACCTCCTCCCAACAAAGCCGAACAGCACCAGGTGCCAGATGGGGATGCTCTTACTGAGTCCGAAGCACACAAATTATCTCTAGAGGAGGACGTTGCGAAGTCCAAATCCAAAGCCTCTCTATCAGAGGAGGAGCAAGATCAATTAGAGGGTACGCAGACACAGGTGGAGCAGGATCAGCTAGAGAGTGAGCAAGCACAGGTGGATAGTATACATGATCCTGACAGTGATACCCCCTTGCCCATCCTCTCACTTCCTGCCAGCCAATCCGATCAGCATAATCAGTATATCTACTACAAATCGCGCCGTGCACGCCTGGCTCGCCGTGTTCGTCGTCAGCCCACTGCACAAAAAGCGGGAGCACTGCTGCTGCTCGCCTTGCTTCTTGGAAGTTGCATCTTGCCTCTCGCCATTCTGCTCAGTTACGGCATCCGTCTCTACACAGCATACGATTTCTTAAACACGCATGCTCGTAGTGGCGTTCAACACTTGCTCGACGTTCAGGCTAGCTTTAAACAGGACTCACACAAAACAAAAAAAGATCCAAACGCGTTAATGCTTGATCCCGCTAAATTGGCAAGCGCGGATAAGTCTCTAGCTGCTGCGCGAGTGGATTTTGTACAGGTCCAGACCTATATCCAGCGCACAGACCTGTTACAGACTATCAACCAATCATTTCCACAGGCTCGACCATATTTCACGACGGCCGATGGGGCCTGTCAGATAGCTGTTGATGCAACGTCAATCGGTCAACATCTCCTTGCTGCCGCGCGCGAGCTTGCGCCACGCTTACGTGGTTCCCTACTCAGTGAGTCTGCCGAGCCACTTCTGCTTTCTTCTGACTTACCACTTCTGCGTACAACACTGCAACGCATCCAACCCATCATTGGCGATATACAGGCACGTAGTTCTACTCTTTCGCTTAATCTGCTCCCAATCAGCGCCTCTCAACGCGCCTTATTACAGAAAGCACTTCCGTTAGTACCACAGGTAATGAATTATCTGAATATGGGACAGAACTTCCTCGACATCGGAGCCTGGTTGCTTGGTGTCCAACAACCGCGCACCTTTCTTGTAGAAACGATGGATCGCGGCGAGATACGTGGCACAGGTGGCTTCAATGGACAATACGGTGAGCTGCACATCAATGGAGGACGTATCGCTCCATTTTCGCTCACCAATGTGGCCTTGCTCGAATATGCAGCCAATAGTCCAAGCTATGGTCAGCAAGCCCCTGAAGCCTATCGCTCCTGGTGGCCTTTTGCCAATTGGGGTCTGCGCGACGCCAATCTCTCCGCTGACTTTCCTACTACTGCTGCCCTGGTAATGGACCGCTATCAAGCTGAAGTCGGTACCTCAGTTGATGGCGTTATCATGTTCACTCCTACCCTCATCGAACAGGTGCTACAGGTAACGGGTCCGCTCTCAATTCCAAGCTATCAGGAGACAATTACGGCACAAAACCTTGAAGACAAGCTTCACTACTATCAACTCAATCACGATGCTATCCGTAAAGTCAAAGAGAAGGAGCATATTGACGATGATGAACAGGCGCGCAAGTTCTTTACATCGCTTGTTTCCCATGCATTGATGGACCGTGTGCGCCAGTCTTCGCCTAACGAATTGCTCTCCCTTGGGCCACTCCTGCTTCAGGATTTGCAGACCCGTGACTTGCAGATGTATTTCAAGCAATCTCAGCTTGAAGAGCAGTTATCTCAATACAATCTGGCAGGCAAGTTAGATCGCTCAACAACACGCGACGGCCTCTATATCGTTCAGATGAACGTGGGTGTAAACAAAGCGGCGCAGTACGTACAAAATACTATTCAAGATACTGTCACACTTGATACAACTGGCGATGTAAATCACAATTTGCAGATGCATTTTGTCTATGACCAGAAGGGTCCGGTCTATGGGTACGATACCTACCGTGACTACGTTCGCGTCTATGTACCCGCCAATGCAACCTTTCGCTCAGGAGATGGCTTCGATCAAGGACCATACCATCCACTCTGTGGAGGACCACTCGGACCCTGTCCTGAGACAAATGTGTATCCACAAAACCAACTTACCTGCCCACCAGGGCAGTATGCAGCCGGTCTTTCTGATGCCTACCTGCACGATCCTTATTCAGCCAGTGACCATCCATTAGACGAGATCGGTCCACCAACGAATTTCGTGAGCGATGAACCGGGACGAGCTATGTTCGCGGGCTATGTCGTCATCCCAAAAAACTGCTCGTTAACCCTGACGCTCTCCTGGTCTGTACCAGCGCAAAGCCAGCAGCCCTATACACTACTTGTTCAGCGTCAGGCCGGCACATATCCCACGCTGAACCTGAATGTCGTTCCAACTGCTAGCACCTGCTCGTATGGAAGTCAAACAGGCTTCAATGGCGTTATGCAACGCGATCTGACCTTTACCCTGCAAGCCGACCACAAGTCTGTCTGCACGCTACAACATAAAACCTGAAAAGAAGTTTTGCTCCTTTTGCTTTCCGCAATTTCTCGCGAAACTCGTAGCGGCTACTACTTTGTGCTCAGGCCTCCAAAGAAGCACTTCTCCCTTCCTTATATAGGAGTTTCGATAGATTTCCGACGAAATGGGAAACTTCCAGATAAGCGGGAAAAGTGGTAGCAGAACTATTGACACCTATAGGGCATCGCACGTATACTGCATTTGCCGAGAACTTACACGACTTTTTGCATACAAGCGTAAAAAGCGAGCGGCGTCTTCGTCTACTGTTTGCCTGGCACGTGTTACGTCGCGTTTCTGGTGGAAGAGAAGTATTCATGGAACAAGCAGCCCAGTTAAATATCATTCGCACAGAACAGTCTTATCGCTTTCGGTTAGATCTTCCCGATGAGCCAATGGGTCACGAATATACTACTGAACTGACCACCGAGCTGCGAGAGCGTCTCCGCCGTGCCCTTCAATCAGCCGTACAAACCTTTCAGGCACCGATGACAGCAGATTTGAAGCATCAAACAGGCAGAATTGGAACTGCGACTGATACACCGTACTCATTGGGAAGGTTTCTTTTTGATGCGCTTCTGCCAGCTCCTATTCAAGAGGCGCTCCACCACCTCAATACAGAAGCGCTTATTTTCAACACAAATACACCGGAAATTCCCTGGGAACTCCTTTTCGATCCCAGTACACGCACCTACCTCTGTCAAACGTTGAGCGTAAGTCGGCTGGTTCAGCGCGAAGAGAGTCTCCCACAACGCTCCTCTCTGTCAGATCGTGCGGTGCGCAAATTTCCAAAGCGCGAGAGCCAGGGTCTTTCCATCCTCTTCCTGGTCAATCCAACAGGCGAACGTCCTGCTGCTGAGGAGGAGGTCGCTACTTTGTGTACCAGTCTTCCCGAATCGGTCACACGTATTATCCTCTATCGCCAGCAGGCTAACCAGCTCGAAATGCGCATGCGTATCAACGCTCAAACGCCACAGATTCTGCACTATGCCGGTCCTGCTCCCCTTTTTACAGGTACAAAGGATGCTACACTTGCCCTGGCTGGCAATTCGCGCCTGGATGCAAATGCACTCGAAGCCCTTTCCCAGTCGCTTCCTAGACATCCCTTGATCTTCTTAAGTTGTTCTGATGAAGATCGACCAGATCACAAAGAACATAGCTCTAACGGTACACAGAGCAAAACAGTCTCTCAAGCGGAACGTGATGAGCAGTTAGAACTGTTCGCGAATAAACTGCTTACAGCCGGGGCAGGCTCGGTTATTGCTTCACGTTGGCCTGTTAATGCAATCCGTGCGCGTGAACTTATAACGCTCTTCTACCAGGATGTCGCTGATGGCGTTACGCTGGGCGAAGCACTGCGCCGTGCACGCGTTACACTGGCTCAACGCAGCGTTGATGACACCTCCTGGATGCCCTTCGTTCTCTATGGTGACCCTGTTCAACGCCTGACTGCCAGTTCTCTTTCAAGCAAAGAACGTCCTATCGAGCCGCCATTTGATCCTTTCGATGATAATCAGCTCATGCCTCCACTGTTTGCCTCGGACAATCTACCTGACCGACGCTTCTTGCGCGCAGTGCTGGAATTTGCGCTTAGTGAGGCACGGCGCATGCACAAAGACTACCTGGGCACACCCCACCTCTTTATCGCCTTAACTAAACTCGATGGCGGCTGTACACAGGACGCGCTTCACAATCTGGGCTTCTCACCCAAACAGGTGCGTGATGTCATTCGCCTGGCTCTAGGGTCTGGTAAGGCCAGTATTGACACCTCGATTCTCCCAACACGACGCTGTAAAGAAATTCTGCAAACTGCAGAGCAGAACGCACTCAAGGCCGGCTCTTCTCTGGTTGACGAGCGCGCTATTGCCCAGGCCGTTTTAAGCGAGGGCGATGGCGTCACCCACGAACTACTGAACAAGCTTGGCATCAATCCGGTGCAGTTGATCGACCTCATTATGGCAAGCAGTGCGCATGCTTTGCTCGAACTTGTACCGTCGGCCAGTTCAAACTCTGAAATTGGTCCTGACGACCTGCCTGCCGCCCTTCATTCAGATCCCAATGCTAAACTTGGCAATTCGGTACTGGAAAAGTTGGGTCGCGACCTGACGAAGCAGGCTGCAAACAAACAACTCACACCGCTCATCGGGCGCGATAAAGAGATTCGCCAGCTCATGCAAACGCTGATGCTCAAGGATCGCAACAATCCAATCCTCATTGGTGATTCAGGCGTAGGTAAGACAACAGTTGTGGGAGGACTTGCCCAACGCATCGTGGACGGCAAAGTGCCACCTGAGCTTCGTGATAAGCGCCTGATCGAGCTTTCCGCAAGCTCTCTCGTCGCTGGCACAAAGTATCGCGGTGAATTTGAAGAGCGCCTGCTTAAGGTTCTTGAAGAGGCAGAGAACAGCGGCAATATCATTCTCTTCATTGACGAAATGCACCTGCTCATCGGCACTGGTCGCGCGGCTGATGGGAGTATCGACGCCGCCGGTATTCTCAAACCAGCTCTGGCCGGTGGCCGCCTGCATTGTATTGGCGCGACTACCCCACAGGAGTACCGCCTGATCGAGAAGGATGCAGCGATGGAACGACGCCTGCGTCCAGTGCTGATCGAAGAGCCAACGCCTGAAGAGGCCCTGACAATTCTGCGTGGGATGCGCGATCTCTATGAACAACATCACCACACGAGTATCACTGATGAAGCATTAAAGGCGGCAGTCCAGCTCTCAGTCCAATTCTTGCCCAACCTGCGCCTGCCCGATAAGGCCTGCAGCGTGCTCGACGAAGCCTGCTCCCAGGCGCGCGTCTTCTCTATTGAGAATGAAGAGGGCGATGACGAGCATTCTATCGAATCATCGCCTGTTATTGTGCCAGCGATGATCGCAGAGGTGATCTCCGCACGTACAGGCATTCCGGTCCGCGCACCAGGACGGGAAGAGCGTGACCGCTTGCTCACACTGGAAAGTCGTCTCAAGACACGAGTTATCGGACAGGATGAAGCTATCAGCCGCGTCTCACAAGCAATCCAGGTTGCACGCGCTGGACTCAAGCCGCACAACCGCCCCTCAGGGGTCTTCCTCTTCCTGGGACCAACTGGCGTCGGTAAAACAGAGCTTGCACGAGCGCTCGCAGCCGAGGTCTTCGGTTCTGCTGAACATCTGATTCGCGTTGATATGTCAGAGTACATGGAGAAACACGCCGTTTCGCGCATGATCGGGTCTCCTCCTGGCTATGTGGGATACGACCAGGAGGGTCAGTTGACCGGCAAGCTGCGCCGCCGACCACATTGCGTTGTACTGCTCGATGAGGTCGAGAAGGCTCATCCTGAGGTCTTTGATCTCTTCCTACAGGTCTTCGATGCTGGACGCCTGACAGACGCACAGGGCCATACCGTTGATGCACAGCACGCCATCTGGATTATGACCTCTAACGTGGGCACCGATATGCTTGGTCGCTCCATCTCAGTTGGCTTCCGTCCCGGTAAGAACAACGAGGAGTCAATGCAGCGCGAACGGCTGTTGGAGCGCTTGCGCCAGACCTTCCGACCTGAGTTCCTCAACCGTATCGACGACATCGTTATCTTCCATCCGCTTGACAAGAACCAGATACGTGCCATCGCTGACTTACAAATTCATGAGCTGGCAACACGCCTGCTCGAACAGGGACTTATCCTGCATGCAGACGAAAGCGCCATTGACCTGCTCTGTAAAGAAGGCTTCAGCCCAACGCAGGGTGCGCGTCCGTTGCGTCGGGCCATCGAACGCCTGCTCACCGTTCCACTCAGTCTGCGCATCCTGCTGGCAAACATCCCGCAAAACGGCGAGGTCTATGTGAGTGCAGTCGAAGACAAGCTAGAGATTGATATTCGTGACCCGGCACATCAGGCACAGCCCACAGAAAATTCTCCCATTATGAATGCAGAAAATGCAGAGGTCGAAGCAAGCTAACGAAACAGCGGATTCTCGCTCCACTGCCTTATGTATAGCCGGGTGTCGAACTTGCGTTTCATGCCGCTCAAAGCCATGTAACGCACCAGGCCAAAAATGGGTCGCTCAGGTGCCCATGGGCGATCGTGTTTGCCACCCAATGCCCAGGCAATGCCAGCGTATCCATTCGAGTCTCGGCCATCCAACTCGTACTTATCGTTCAGATAGACAGTTGCGGCAAAGGCTTCCTGTGGTGTCTCGCTCCATTCGAGGATTTTCTTGCCCCAGTACATACGCATGTAACCGTGCATGCGCCCGGTCTGTACCATCTCGCGCTGGCACGCATTCCACAACTCATCATGTGTACGCGACTGTTCCAGCTCATCTCGTGTGTAAAGATACTCGCGCGGATCTTTGGCATGCTTGCGCAACGTCTCCTTCCCCCACTCTGGACAGCCCTCAAGCGAATCATAGTACGGATTATGATACGCAAAATTGATTGCCAGCGGCCCGCGTATTCTCAGCTCTTCAAGAAACGCTGCTCGCCCGCCATCCACATCAATATGCGAACTACCACTGGCTGGCGGCGTATAACGTTCAATCTCCCAGGCTAGCTGCACAACCGAAAGATGCCCAAAGTGCAGATAGGCCGATAGCTCACTTGTTCCCCCGACCTCCGGGTGATTGCGCAACTCGGCATAGTGCCCAAGCCGTTCCTCTATAAAACGCCTCAAACGCTGCCGTCCCTCATCCTGTCCACCTCTAAACGTGGGCGAAGGCTGCACGCTGAGGTCTATCTTGAGCCGATCCAGATAATCCATCGGTTGCAACGTCTCCCCTGCTCCGTGGGGCAGTTCGTACAGAGGATAATCGGGCTTCAAATCAACAACTGGCTGCATATATGCTGGCAGGAGACGCTCGATCTTTGGACGTATTGTGCGCGCAGCCCATTCCTCTTTTGGCAAGAGTCTCATGGGCACAACACCATCATCCACACAGGCAAAAGGCACTCCTACATGCTCACTCACCTCCTTGCGCCACCTGCGCGGGACACGCAACTCGCTCATATCGCTGATCACAGCAGCAGCGTGCAGTTCACGTGCCATCTTCACCACCTCTTCCTCCGGCTCGCCATGCCGAATTACCAGTGGCGTACCACGCTCCTTTAAATAATACGCTGCAACCGTCAGCCCCTCCAATAGAAAGGTATAGTGCCGCAAATTCGCCGCCGGATACTCTGTGAGCACAAACAAGACGACAACGGGCAGGCGGAGCGTATTGGCCAGCGCAATCGCTGCATTCAACGCCATATTCTCCTGCCCACGTTGTGCACGCTGCATCCAGTACAACACGCACTTGCCTTGTTCGTCACACTCTCCAGAATGCCAGACGTGTATCCGTTCGTCACCCGAAAAAAAAGTCGCAATATCTACCATAGCATTATCTCCTCTACATTTCCTACCTATAGACGTTGCATACAACCTATTCGGGTTAGCAGAAGAGAAAACGACGGAAGTCCCCCGAACCACAGCATTCGGAGGACTTCCGCCAGAGAGTGAAGAACTACATATGAGCAGATCAGGGAAAGGAGTCTGGCGTGATGATGATGACTGAAGCATCTGGAACCAGGCTACAACGGATCAACCCGCAAAACCGACAACATACACCCGGAACAAAAAGCTCAAACAGCGTATACATCTCGTCGATTTCCGGCAGCGCCGGAGCAAGCTCAACAGAATGGATTGGCACCCCAACAGTCACCATTCATCACTGTTTCCAGTATACAAATGCCTGCTTTGTCGGCTCTTTTTTCACACTTCACGCCCACAACTCCCCTCCACATCCTCTCATATACGCATTGAACACACATGACACAGTTTGCTATACAATTGCTACCATCCTCCTAGAGAAGATTTGTCTGAAGTCTTACATAAGACACTTCCAGGACAAAAACAGAGGAAGCACTGCCTTTGTTTTTCTGAGTCTGTTACTGTGCCAATCAATACATCGTCCTAAACGGATGTGCAAGCGCTACTCTACTAAAGTCGTGTAAGAAACAGCAGCCCAGACTCTCGGCAACTACTTTACAGATCATGAGCAAGAGGAACAGTTATGAAGATCACACTCACAAAATCGGACAAACAGGCATTGATTGCCGCGACGGAGGCCAACTATATCGCCTACTTTGAGGGCTTTGCCTGTCTGCCGCAATGCAGCTTTTCGCGCACAACTGAATTCACATGGTTCCTCGTTGACGGGCTACCAGGTAGCACTGTCCTCCATACACACCTGGAATCTTCCCGCGTCGATGAACGTATTCGGGAACAACTACAGCTTCTCACCAGCACAAAGGCAGGATATTCAGGCTGGTGGCAGGTACTTCCGACCTGTCAGCCAGCTACCCTGGCACAATCACTTCAGGCCCATGGTCTCGCACCCACAGCAGGGCGACCTGTTATGACTCTCGACCTTCAAACTCTATCAGGCGAGCTAACCCTGCAGGACAACCTGCGTATCGAGCATGTCCGAAACCAGGCGCAACTAATGGACTGGCTCACGGCATCAGCAGCAGGCTTTGAGGCAAAGCTAGAGCAGGTGCAAATCTACTACGATGCTTACGCGTACCTCCTCGACCAGACGAGCATATTTCAGCACTACGTCGGTTATCTCGATGAGCAACCCGTCACCTCATCGACACTTCTGCTCGCTGGCGGTCTAGCTGGAATCTACGATGTCAGCACTGCACCTGAGGCACGTCGCCATGGACTTGGGAGAGCAATCACACTCGCTCCTCTGCTGGAAGCTCGTCAACGCGGCTATCGCTACAGCGTCCTACAATCTTCAAACGAAGGGCATTCTTTGTATCTGAAAATGGGCTTTACCGAGCTTTATAAAGAAGAAAACTACATCTGGAAACGGGGAAAGTCAGCATAATGCTACATCTAGCTCATCTTTAGAAGACGTGCAAAGAAGAGCAGATAACTTCGACTGCTATCTGCCCCTCTTCAAAAAGCATGGGGTCTCATTACTTATCGTTCGTTAGCGCGCCTGCCTACCATTAGTACAAAATGGCAAGCAGAAACCCATTAACGGCTAATGAACGTAACTCCTGGTCCTGGAGTGTACTGCCAGTACACAACTGCATAGGGATTTGCACCCCAGCTCATGTTACTGGCGATGACATGTCCATTTGGCAGAACTTGCTCGACGACTGAAACATGTCCAGAGCCATATGCTCCCTGCACCCACGGCTGCAGATTCATAATCGCGCCTACCGTTGGAGTGCTAGAAACATGCCAACCGAAATTATAGGCACGCGCAGTCCACTGCCACGCCATTGAGTTGGTTGTCCAGGGGACATAATATCCGTGCAACTGAGCGAAGCGCTCATCGGCCCACCATGTGCAAGACGGATAGGGAAATACATTCCCGTGCCCAACAGCGCTCGATGCAGACGACTGAGCTACTGGAGCACTATATGTAATCGACTGCGTACCTGAGCTACCCGCATTTACACTTCCACGCCCAGGAATACAGATGCGCTGGTTGACATAAATGAGATTTGGATTGGCGATGCCGTTATGAGATGCCAGTGTCGCCCAGTTTGTGCCATAGCGACTCGCAATCTCCCCCAGCGTATCACCGCTCACCGTGATATATGTTGTATCAGAACCGGAGCAGACGTTTAACGATTGTGCATGCACCACCCCCAGGTTCATGCCCAGTGTCACGCCAAAGAACAGCAGCGCCATGACTGCTCCTATACCCACCTTCACTACAAAACGCCCTACTTTGTCCTGTCCAATCAACTTACTGATGTACTGTTGTGTTTGCAAAGTATCCTCTTTCGATATACAACTTGCAGACCCTAACCATGCTGTTTGCTCCCATGATTGCGCATGTTTCAATATGCGCATATGCGGGAACGCACATAGCATAACACGGACACAGCAAATTGTCTTGAATCACTCTGCAACACAGTACTAATGGACTACTTTTGTACTTTTCCAGCCCTTATTAAAGCTCCAATCCTCGATAAGTACTAACTGCCCTATTGGTCACACTATTTTAGAGCCTTTGGTCATAAAAATAGTTTTTATTGATAATTATCTGCGCCTGCCCACTGCGTTCAGAATCTTTCTGAACTTGCAGAGAGACGTAGACATCTTCTAGCTTCAACTGGACCTGGCGTTGTGTCTGGTAGGTGCCACGGGGGTCGAGGTAGAGGTTGCGCTCGACGAGCCAGTGCAGGAAGTTCAGGCGTGTCGAGGGGGGTGGCTTTACGCTGCTCGACGACGTGGCGGATCGCTTTCGTGATCTCAAGAAAGGCGTCGTCGTCATCCGGCCACTTTGAAATTGGGTTGGCGTCGCGTGGCAAGCATTGTATGTGTGCGAACGGGGTGTTCGTCCAGTCGCTTGGACGCAGGATGATCGGGATGACGTGGGCTTCGTCGCTCTGGTGCCGCTCCAGGGCGCGCTGCATCTCACGCTCATAGCAGTAGTCGGAGGCGAGATAGTCAAGGCTCAGCAATAAATACTCATCCAAACCCTTCCTCCATTTATTTCACTTCATACAAGACTTTAACTCATCACTAACTATACGAATATCTCATTATGTTACATATACAGTTATATATTAACTCTTAATCACTTGCTTATTACCTATAATATAAAGTATACTTAAGAATATATGTTCCACCAGCAGTTCTACAATTCATAAGCTAGTCCTGCTCTATTTTACAGAGATGGAAGGAGAAGCTTCTGCATAGATAAGCTTTTGCTCTAAAGATCCACCCTGTTTTCACTGTCTACGTTGTGCTCTTTCACCGATTAGTTTAGCAAAGTTGTAAGAGGAGGCTTCTTATGGCAAATATACAGACGCTTCTGCTCGACCTGCAGGCGGGACGCTTGAGTCGGCGTGAGTTTTTTTCTCGTTCAGCAGCGCTTGGACTCTCTTTCTCCACTGCCAGCGCTCTTCTGGCTGCATGTAGCAGTGCTGCAGGCACAAGTGGAGGCAATAACAACGCGAAGACGCTTTCGTTCAGTACAAATGCGACAGATCCCAATGAACGTACAGTTATCCAGAAAGAGGTAGATGAGTACCAGAAGAAGTCTGGAAACAAGGTGACTGTCAATTTAGTCCCTGGTTCTGATTATCCTTCAACCGCACGTACATACCTTTCGTCGAATATTCCGCCCGATGTTCTCGCCTACTACGGCGGTTTGCTGGCGCAATTTTTTATCAGTAGAGACCTGATTCTGGATATTTCGGATCTGTGGCAGAAGAACAACTGGACTTCGGTCATTCCCCAGGGGTTCCAGGCTATAAGCAAAGGACAGAATGGCAAGTTCTATTTCCTACCCCATAGCTGGTACTGGTGGGCCGTTTTCTATCGCCCCAGCGTCTTCAAAAAGTACAATCTCAGCGCACCCAAGACCTTCAACGACCTGTATAAGGTCTGTGACACCCTCAAATCCAACAATGTCGTACCGATTGTGGTCGGTTCAAAAGCTCCCTGGCCTCTAGCAGGCTGGTTCGACCTGCTGAACCTGCGCATCAACGGCCCGCAATTTCACCAGGATTTAACGGCTGGCAAGGCACACTACACCGATAGCAAGGTCAAAGAGGTTTTTACAGTCTGGAAAGATATGATCAAAAAGGGTTACTTTACTTCCAGCGCCTCATCGTATACCTGGGATCAGCAGGTGCCGCCGCTGGTCAAGGGCGAGGGAGGCATGTACTTGATTGGTCGCTTCATCTATGACTCATTTCCTCAGGACGCCCGCTCTGACCTGGATTTCTTCTCGTTTCCAAACTACGCCTCCGACATTCCCGTCGCAGAAGAGGCACCGGTCGATGGCTACTTCATTCCCAAGAAGGCGCACAACACGGATGCGGGCAAAGACTTTCTCACCTATCTCGGCTCGGTCGATTCTCAGAAGATCTTCGTCACTCAGGGCGGCGAATCGCTAGCAGCGAACACGCAGGTGCCCAGTTCTGTCTACAACGCCTTCGATGCGAAGGGAGTCGAGTTGATCAAGCAGGCGAAAGTGACGACACAATTCTATGACCGTGACACCGAGACAACCATAGCTACCCGTGGCATGGCCTTCTTCGGCCAATTCTTCGATAATCCCGACCTCGACCTGAACCAGGGCCTCTCAGACCTGGACCAGTTCGC
>DAOUDD010000136.1:0-27145 GCA_034431765.1 Ktedonobacteraceae bacterium
GGCGATGTCCTATTTTCCCAGGGGGCTGCCCCCCAAGTATCGTTGGAGCTGAAGAGCTTAACTTCCGTGTTCGAGATGGGAACGGGTGTACCCTCTTCGCTAAAATCACCAGCTCACCTGCACATTCAGGCGGGTTCTCTTGACAGGGCTTATAATAGCACAACCAATCTCTGCTGTCAAGAGGTTTTTTTAGCGATCTCCCGACGTGACGATCTCTTCAAAGCGCATTGAGAGCAGGCGTGAGATGCTGTCACGCATCGAGACGCCGTAGATGACCTGGGCAGCAGTCATAGTGACCCGGTTATGGGTAATGACGATGAATTGCGTCTTCTGGGCCAGCCGTTTGAGGATGTCACAGAAACGTGTGACGTTGGACTCGTCGAGCGCGGCATCGACCTCGTCAAGCAGGCAGAATGGAGGAGGATTGATCTCCAGCAGCGAGAAGAGCAAGGCCGCAGAGACAAGCGCTCGCTCACCACCAGAGAGAAGTGAGAGATCCTGCACCTTCTTCCCCGGTGGTTGCACGATTACTTCGACACCGCTTGGCATACTGGATGGAGCTAGTGATGCAGAGGGTGTGGAAGCATCGTCATCCTTGCTCTTGGACATAATCAGTTCTAAGCGAGCGATACCACCGTTGAACAGGGTGGTGAAGTGTTCGCGGAAACGCGCGTTGACGGCCTGGAAAGTTGCTTCAAACTGCCGAGCCATCGTCACATCGAGTTGCCCGATGATTGAACGCAGGTGCAAAGCAGCCTGATCCATATCGGCGATCTGCGAGGTGAGAAAATCATAGCGGGTTTTTGTCTCTTCATAGAGCTGGGGGGCGTTAATATCGCAGCCGCCCATTGCTTTCAGGCGGTTGCGTAAGCTATCGATACGTTTTCGGTAACGGCGCAGTTGTGTCTCTTCCTCATCTGAAAGGCTGCCATTGCCTTCAGTGATCTGGTCTGCATGAGACTCTCTTGTGTTGTCCTCACGTTGAGCAAGGGAGACTGCCAGTTCTTGAGGATCGCTGATGCCCATCTCGTCCTGCAATTGTGTGAGAAGGGACTCCACGGCGTCGCGAGCACGCTGGCTTTCTAAGAGAGAGCGACGGTAGAGCGTTTCCTGCTCGTTGAGTCGCTGCTGCGCCTGGGTACGTTGCTGTTCTATGTTTGAGATCTGCCCCTCGATCTCTGCCAGTTCGCCTTCGACAGTGTGCACAGCATTGCTTTTTGCCCGTGCGGCTTCACGCGCCTCTTCCAGAGCGGAGCGTTGCTGGAGCAGTGTTTCCTGCAAGCTTTGCATGCGTTGCACTGAATCTTTGAGGCGGGTGAGTTGCTGCTCAAGCTGCGATTTTACATCCTGCGCCTGAGTTTGCAGAGAGGTAAGTTGCTGGCGCAGCGCTTTCGCTTCCTGGCGCTTCACGGCGATAGCGGTACGCGCACGCCCAAGCTCGTCCTGCTGGCGGCGAAAGGCAATTGCACGCTCCTCAATCTCGATCTGTAGCTCTTCGACAAGGCCAGTCATCTCACGCTGCGATTTCTCGTGTGTACGTACGCGTTCCTGGGCCGCTTGAACCTCTTGCTCCAGGCCCGCCACCTCTGCCGCGAGCTGTTGCTCGACTGAAGCGGCAAGCTTGATCTCTGTCTGCAAGCGCTCATGCTCACGTTGAGAGCTGTTGATAACCTTGTTTATTTCGGCGATACGCGCTGAGATCTTTTGCAGTTCTTTGTCCAGGGCCATCTGCTCGATACGGCGTCCCTCTTGAGCACGCTGGACTTCGCTGATCAGACCATTCAATTTGTCGATCAGCTCTTTATGCTCATCCAACTTTTGTGGTAGTTCGCGTAGTTCGCGCTCGTAAGCCAGTAGTCCTTGCTGAGCACCTTCTTTGCCAGCACCACCCATCAGCCAGCCATCGACGTGCAGCACCTCACCCTTGAGGGTGACGACAGAGGTAAAAGGTAAGTCAGTATCTGAGGAGGCACTCAGTTGGAGATCCCAGGCGAGTAGTTCACGGGCTGCGTCCAGGTTACGCGTCACCACGATACCATGCAACAAACGGCGAAAAAGCCGACTATATTTCTCTTCGCACTGGACAAGCCTCCAGGCAAAGCCTACAACATGCTCCCGAAGCGCTGGAGAGGCCGCAAGGAAACGCTGTAGGACCGCCTCTTCAACCTGTCCCTGGATCGCCTGGACCTCGCTAACACGCTCATCCTCATCAAAGCGATCCAACCAGATTACACGTGCCTTGCCAGTTTGAGATGAGAGGAGATACTCCAGGCAGCGCTGCGCATCGACGAATTCCTGCACAACAACGGCCTGCATAGATGGCCCTAGTGCAGCTTCAAGAGCCTGCTCCATCCCCTGCGCAACGACTCCCAACTGCGGAATCGGACCCAGCATACCAGGGAGTTTACCGGCAGGGGCACGAAGCAATGCACGAACACCATCACTGTATCCGCTCAAGCTCTGACGCCAGTTTTTCAGCATGTTGAAGCGATCAGAAAGCGCACGTTTAGCACGCTCCCCATCGGCAAGCAAAGTCTTCAGACGATCCATCTCCTGCTGAGCATCGGCGATAGCGCGGGCAATTGCTTGCTTGCACTGCACAATTTGCTGCTCTTCCTGGCGGATAGTATCGAGCCGGGCGTGCTCCTCGACCAGCCGCTTTTCGACAGTACGCAACGATTGTTGAGCCTGCCCGATGGTATTGCGACGCGTAGCCAGGGTACGGTTGCGTTCGCCGAGTTGCTTCTGCAGGCGTCCTAACTCTGTTTGAGTCGAACCAAGACGGGCCTGCACCTGGACAAGATCGTTCTGCGCGCTACGCAAACGTCGCTCGTCCATCTCATATTCTTTTTGCGCCTTTGCAACCTGACCCTCCAGACTCGCCAGATTGGTAGAACCTGTATCGACAGCTTCATCGGCGAGGTCGCACTGCTCTTCCAGATCGATGCTCTGCTTCTGCGCCTCAATGAGGCGTTCGCGCAGGCGGCGCTCTTGCTGCTGAAAGTCAGCCTGCTGTCGCTCCAGACCACCGATACGCTCTTCATTGACCGCCAGATCGCGCTCGATCTTCTGCATCTGCTCACCGGCCTCATTCGCAGCTCTACGCGCTTCCGAGATGCGAGCTTGAGTCTGTTGACGGGTTGCGCGAAGATTGTTTCCCTGCTCGGTCACACCTTGCAAGGCGGTTTGCACCTGCTGAACCCTGAGAGCTTGCTCCCGTTCTGCCTGTTCCGTACGCTCTTTTGTGATGCGTAAACGCCGCCATTGCAGGCCATACCAGGAGGAGAGAACGTCTTGCAACTCACGATTGAGTTGGGCGAACTCGACGGCTCGCTCCGCCTGCTCAGCCAGAGGAGCCAGGCGTGGTTCGATCTCGCTCACGATATCGCGCAAGCGCTCCAGGTTTTGCTCAGTCTGTTTGAGACGGTTCTCAGCATCGGTGCGCTGCACCTGAAAGGGTCGGATACCGGCTGCATCCTCAAAGAGTCCACGGCGTTCTTCAGCACGCAGGCTCAACGCCGCATCAATAAGGCCCTGACCAACGACAGTATAGGAGTCGTGCCCGATACGAGCTTGAGCAAGCAGGAGCAACACGTCTTTGAGGCGCACTTTTTGCTTGTTGATCAGATACTCATTCTCGCCTGAGCGATAGCTGCGCCGTGTGACAGTGATCTCGCTATACTCGGATGGCACCCAGCCAGTACTGTTGTCCAACGTCAAGGAGACTTCGGCCATGCCGAGGGGAGCCTTGCCCTGCCCGCCGACAAAGATGATGTCGTCGCCCTTCTTGCCGCGCAACTGGCGCATATTCTGCTCGCCCAACACCCAGCGCATCGCATCGGCCACATTCGACTTCCCCGACCCATTTGGTCCCACTACCGCAGTGATACCGGAGCTAAATTCGAGCAGTGTGCGTAGAGCAAAGCTCTTGAAACCCAGCATTTCCAAACGTTTGAGATACACAGTCGTGCTGCGTCCTTCCTGAAAGTACCTTTGTCCGAACGGTTTCGATAATAGTGCTCTGGCGCGAGATTGTCAAGATCAGGTTGCAACTCAATCTTGACAACTAGCATTTCTATCTTTTACCGTATAGACAAAACAGCGCACGTATTTTTGCGGAGATTGCGGTCGGCGAAATCCTTGGGACGCTGATCCACGAAGGTGACTTCCTCCATAAGCAGATAGAACTTGATAGTCATGAAAGAGCAAGTATTATGAAAATTGCAGTAGTCGGCGCTTCCGGTCAGACAGGACGTTATGTTGTTGACATTCTTCAGGCTCAAGGCATAGAAACTATTCCAATCTCACGCAGGAGTGGTATAGATGTAACCACAGGGGCCAACCTTGATGACGCTCTTGTTAACGTGAACCGGATTATTGACGTGAGCGATCCGGGTACGACCGATGAAGCAGCAGCGACAACATTCTTCACAACCGCAGCAGAACACATCCAACGCGCTGGTGCAAACGTAGGGGCAGATCGCCTGATTGTGTTGTCCATCGTAGGCGTGGATCGATGGAGCAGTGGGTATTATACCGCAAAGCTACGGCAGGAGGAAACAGCGCAGGCAGGCAAAATTCCCACCATCATCCTGCGCTCCACGCAGTTCCATGAATTTGCACGACAAGTACTCCAGTGGGGACGGCAAGGCAACACCAGCAACGTGCAGGAGATGCTGGTGCAACCGATTGCAGTGCGTGAAGTTGCACGCCTCCTCACAGAACTCGCCCTCGCCGCATACCAACCTATCCCATTGTCCGAGGTCGGTGGACCACAAGTGGAACACCTGGTGGACATGGCAACACGCCTGGCTACACAGCGCAATGACCCGGCGCATGTTGAGGAAGTTCGTGACCAGCCGATTGAGGCCCAAGCGCTCAGAGAGGGTGCGCTGCTTCCCGGTCCTGGTGCGTTGCTGCTTGGACCAACCTTCCAACAGTGGTTAGATAGTCAACCATCAGAGTAGAGTCTCAACACACACAGGTAGCCTACAAATGAGTCCTTTAATAACGCTATGAAAATGTGAACTGCCAGCTTATAAGCATAGGGCTTTATTACTAATGACAGGCTAAAAAGTGCACGCCATTCGTTTAATTAGACAAAAGGCTGCACTTGTTAGTAGGTAGCCTGCTCCACCCTTACGGAATCGCTCCCGCAAGTAGCAGCGACGTTTTAGTCGTAGCGGGGGCGGATAACTAGAAAAGAGCCAGTGCTATGAGCGAGACGCCCTGGTATGTCAGCTTTTTCGGCGAGGATTACTTGCGTATCTACACGCCTTTTCTTCCAGCGGAACGCAGTGCGCAGGATGTGGAAGGCATTGTGCAATTGTTGAACCTTGCGCCAGAAAACAATATTCTTGATCTATGTTGTGGATACGGGAGACACGCGATTCCATTGGCACAACGTGGGTTTGCGGTTACAGGACTGGATATCAGCGAGTCGTTGCTGCAACGAGCCAGATCAGAAGCGCAGGCACAGGGAGCAAGTGTGCGCTGGATACAGAGTGACATGCGTACACTTCCATTTGAGAGCGAGTTTGATGCTGTTATCAATATCTTTACCTCTTTTGGATACCTGGAAAACGAGGATGAGGATCTCAAAGTGCTGCGCCAGGTGCAGAGGGCACTCAAACCTGGCGGCCTCTTTCTTCTAGAAACAGTTTACCAACCACGCGTTGTACGCTCCTTTTCACCACATGGTATTATTCGCTACCCTAATGGCTTGATTGTGCTGGAAGAACGGCAGATCAACTTGCTCAATAGCCGCAACGAGATCCGTATCAGCCTGCTCTCCCCGGATGGACGACGCACTGAGCACAAGCAATCCATGCGCATCTATACATTGACAGAGCTGACGCGTATGCTCACAAGTATTGATTTCACACTACAGGCATACTATGGAGGTCTGGATGGAAGTGCGCTGACTATGGATAGTCGTCTTGTGATTGTTTGTAAGAAGATGACGATTTGAGTTCAGTCCTAACCTCTGGTAAAATGCGCAAGAATGCGCTATAATTGGGCGAAGTTATCGGAGAAGCGTAAGCGATGCAAGCAACGGTGGTAAAGACGCTCTTCCTCATAATTGAGCTTCCTACTTATCGGAAGAATCCGAGCACGCAGTGCGAGCAGCGAAGCGATGCTGGCTGTCCGATGAGGTCTTATTTATCAATCCTAAATAAGGAAGGTACATAACCGTGCCGTGGTGTAGATTTTTTCTTCCCAAATTAGCAGCCCCTGGTGTTCGGGCAGAAGACCCTGATTTGAATGATCATATTTCATATGCAAAATGCATTAAGGGGCATGTATTAAAAGACGCGAATGACTGGCTTCTGTGCGAGAACTTGCCAGCTTCTGATGCGAAATGCTGGCAGGAAGGCGGAGAGACGCTTTTCTCACTGCTGAGACGGCAGCGGAGCGAAGGGCGCGCGGATCGTGAAGCACGTCCAACTGCAACAAAAGAGGAAAAAGATCTGCGTAACACAGCGGTTTCGCCACAAAGAAAATCCTGAACTGCATGGGTAGATCAGCACCATTCTCATATGCATCTTTTGATATTGAACCCAACGCTATTGTCGAGGTTCAACGTTCTTTACTTTCATGGTACGCGGCAGAACATAGGGAGCTTCCCTGGCGTGTTACAAGTGATCCATATGCAATTGTAGTATCAGAGATTATGTTGCAGCAGACGCAGGTGGATCGTGTTCTGCCCAAGTATCAGCAGTTCCTGACTGCTTTCCCGACCCTGGCGGATCTGGCGGCAGCACCTACGGCTGATGTAATATCAGTTTGGGTGCCGCTTGGATATAACCGTCGGGCCGTCAGCTTGCAATCTATTGCACGACAGGTTCTCGCTGAGTATGATGGACGTATTCCTGATACGATTGATGAACTACTCAAGTTGAAAGGGATTGGTCGCTATACGGCTGGAGCCATTGCATGCTTCGCCTATCGCAAGCAGGTCGCGACCGTTGATACAAACATTCGCAGGGTCCTGCACCGCATCTTTCTTGGCCTGGAACATCCAGAACCAAAGGCAAATGATGCCGCGATGCTGCTGTTAGCAGAGAGGGTACTACCGGATGGGCAAGCGTACGATTGGAATCAGGGCTTAATGGATCTTGGTGCAACCGTCTGTACCAGCAATAACCCGCAGTGTGTGCGCTGTCCTATACAGACATATTGCCAGGCATACAAAGAGATGAGCCAGCTCAGCCTCTTTCCATCCGGTACGGTGCTACGGCAGATGCGCAAAGTGGCTGAGAAGAAACAAGCATATGAGAGTCAGCCCTTTACAAGCAGCAATCGTTACTTCCGTGGACAGATTGTGAAGCTGTTGCGCACGTTTCCTGCCTCCGCACGTATTTCATTGATGGATCTGGGAGCCAGAATCAAATCAGATTTCAGCTCTGAGGAGTTACCCTGGTTGCAACGTATCGTTGATGGGCTGGTCAGGGATGGATTGCTCGATGCTACAGAAGATGGCGTACGCTTGCCGTAGGGGTTTGCTACTTGTTTGTATCGTTTGTAATGTACCAGGGTCGTTCAGAAAAGACGCTGTTCAGTATTGATATCTGGTGCAAATGCCACTGCGTGTCCTCTTATTCAGCTAAAAACGATGCTACGCAGATTGCTACCTGGTGCAAATGCCACTTTCATGCTTAGTTACGCTTGTGCTCAGCAAGGAAGCGTCTAGCTCGCGCTCATCTGTCTGAGAGAAAGTGTTTAGCTTCGCTCATCTGAATGCAAGGTAGTATAATACGTTTTGACTTGGAATTTCCAAAGAGCTACAGGCTCTGATGCGGCACTTGTGTATGTGCTAACACATACTGAAAGGCAGGAATAAAGCGTTGCAATTGACGAGTATACAGGACATTACTACGCGCTATCGACATATCTTTCTCTCGCCACATTTCGATGACGTTGTCTACTCTTGTGGTGGAACATTAGGAGTTCAGGTAAGTTCTGGATTGCGCCCACTGGTTATTACAGTCTTTGGCGGCATTCCAACTGCTTCCACACAACTTAGCCCATTTGCAATTCAACAATATGAGAAGTGGGGGGGAGACCTGACTAAAGAGCCTGGAGAAATGATACAAGTGCGGCGCAGGGAAGATGCGGTGGCCCTTGATTATCTGCAAGCTGACTACCTCTGGCTGGATTATCTTGATGCCATCTTTCGTGGCAATCCAGCATACTATACGAGTGATGAGCAGTTTATGAATGGGACGGTTCATCCAGCAGATCAGGCGATTGATATGGAGTTAGGTCAGCTTTTGCTCCACCTGCAAGCACGACTCCCGGATGCGGTCTGGTATGCTCCATTAGGTATTGGCAGCCATGTCGATCATCAAATTGTGGCTTCTGCGGCTGATCGGCTGTTACAGCGGCAGGCTCCGGTCTATTTTTACGAGGATTTTCCCCATGTTCTACGAAATGGAGCGTTGCAAGCGCGCCTCGAAATGCTTGGACCGGACTACGAGCCATCCCTTGTAGAGATGTCGGAGTACCTGCCAGCACGACAGGAAGCAGCGCAGATGTACACATCGCAGATTATCGCAAACTTTGGCAACACTGAAACAATGGTGCAAAGCATGGAGCGCTATAGCCATGGACTGCGTCCCGTCGAAACAGTCCATCTGGAACGATATTGGGTTGTACGACCATAAGTACAGAGGATAATTTTTTCAAGAAGATATGTGGCTAGGGAGAGAGGAGAGAGATGAAGGGGTTGGTAGGGACACGGCTTGGACGATACGAGTTGCGTTCTCGTATTGCACAGGGAGGGATGTCAGAGGTCTACCTCGCATATGATCGCCGTCTACGAAGATGCGTCGCTGTGAAAGTGCTCTATGGAAGTAACGAGGCATTTATTCGCCGTTTTGAGCGCGAGGCAGTCTCGGTTGGCACACTGGTACACGAACACATTTTGCCACTGTATGACTTCGGTGAGCAACGTCCGTGGTATTACCTTGTTATGCCGTTTGTAGAGGGTGGCACACTACGTGACTATCTCTATACGCGGGAGAAACTAACGCTGGAAGAGGCAGGAAGCTTCCTGGAGCAGATTGCCTCTTCCTTACAATATGCACATGATCATGGAGTTATGCATCGCGATGTCAAGCCTTCCAATATCCTCCTGCGGCTTGACGGACATGCGTACCTGGTTGACTTTGGCCTCGCAAAAGCACAACTCGCGGCAGATCTGCAAAGCCATGCAGGCACCATGATCGGAACACCAGAATATATGGCTCCAGAGCAGTCAAATGGAGTTCATGATTATCGGAGCGATATCTACTCGCTCGGCGTTATTCTCTATCAAATGCTCACTGGTCATGTCCCTTTCGCGGGAGAATCTCCCGTTGCAGTTACCTTGAAACATTTACAAGTGCCACCTCCGGCACCAGTGCAATTTAACAGCAAAATCTCACCAGCAATTGAGGAGGTGATTCTCAAGGCGCTTGCCAAAAACCCAGAAGAGCGTTATCAACAGGCGAAAGAGCTTTCTATTGCTTATAAGCGCGCGCTCTTCCAGAGACCATTTCATTCAATACTCTCTTCGCCGTCCTTATCAGATGCGGGAAGAACACGAGCACTACTTCCTTCAGATTCTTCTGTTCCCCAAACGCCTGAAAACTCATCACGCGCGGTACAGCTCTTTCCACTACAGTACAAGACACCGCCGCTCTCTCTTGTCGCTCAACAGGCACGCACATTCAAGAAGAGGCATCTATTTGTACGCTTATGCTATGTACTTATTCTTCTCCTGGTCTTACCCCTACCAATTTTTCTCTTGTGGCGTACCCAGTACGTGCAAAGACCTGTTCACCATATCTCGGTACCAGTTACACTGACAAAAACTGCACAGAGCCTTAATACAACGGCGACGGCGAATGCGCGAAAGGAACTGCAAGCAACGCTTGCAGCAGAAGCACGTTCTCAAGCAGTAGCTGATATCACGTCCGCTATTGGAGCGGGAAGAGTTCTCTATTATAATGATATGACACGTGCAGATGGAGGCTGGATTGACGACGGAACACAATGTTCCTTTTCAGAGCAAGGCTATCGTGTCAGGACATATCTTGCACATACAGATGCCTGGTGCTATACCAATGGACAAAAATTTGCCGACAGTGCCATCAGTGTACAGACACAACTCCTCAAGGGTGACTTTTGTGGAGTTGTCTTCCGACTTGATCCGAACCGAAAGTCTTTCTACGTCTTTGAAATCAACAGTTATGGGCAATATCGCTTACAGCGGGCCCTGGGGCGTGATCCCACGAACTGGCTTACATTGATTGACTGGACAGAAGATAGTTCGATTCATCCTGGCTATGGACAGGCTAATACAGTGCTCGTTCTCGCAACTGAGACACACTTTCGCTTCTATATTAACCAGCAATTAGTGGTCTCAACCTACACCGACACGGCCTACCGTACAGGTTTCATAGGACTTCTAGTTGGAGGTGATGCAGCAGGAGGAACCCAGGCTGTCTTTCGCAACGTAACAGTCTGTGACCCATCTCATTAACATCACGGTCGATACACACGGTAGAAAGTTTTGATGCTTGATATTGCCGCCTCCTTCATCGCTGCGATGGTTATAAGTATAGAAAGGAGAGCCTGTTTCCTCTCGTTACCTGAAGGCTGACGAGTCTCCACAGGCCAATTATTATGAGTTCAACACAAAGCCAGGAGAGGCGAGTTCAGCAGAATATTCATGTTGTCTACCTGGCTCTCGGTTCTAACCTTGGAGACCGTGCGCAACATCTTGCTGAGAGTCTGCGACTTTTGCAGCAGCATATGAGTATTGACAGAACGTCCTCAGTGTATGAAACTGAGCCGCTCGGATATACTGATCAGCCTGACTTCTTTAACATTGTTTGCAAGGGAACCACTGCGCATTCTGTGTACGCTCTGCTGCATTTTGCTAAAGAGATTGAGAGCAAGCTTGGTCGTCGGCTGACCTTTCGCAATGCACCACGCCCTATCGACATCGACATTCTGCTCTATGATCAAGACCAGATTCAACAGGCAGAGCTAACCATTCCGCATCCGCGTATGAACGAACGTGCATTTGTGCTGATCCCACTTGCAGAGATTGCGCCAGATATCATCGAGCCGCGCAGTGGGAGGGCAATTACAGCAGTGTTGCAAGACCCTGGAATTCAAGCTCAAAGAGTACAAAAAGTATATAGTTCATTCTCTTTTTAGCCCGTAAACGAGCCATCTTCTTCTAAATGATGAGATTTTTCGTACGCGGGACATGCACAAAAAGTCTCATCACGCTAAACACGGTGAACGCCGTGCGGTGAGCATACAAGCGAGAATGGGCAATTTCTGGCCGAGTATAGCTGTCTGCTTTTCGTTTTGTATTGTCTATGGTAGAATAGAAGGAGAGCAGAACGATACTTCTATTCTCACTCACAGAAATACCGCGAGTCAGGCAGTAAATGACGCTTGTGGGACAGCGAAGGACAGGATATATCTCGCGACCTATCCGAGTCATTGTAGGGCTTCCCTCAGACTTCTTGGAGACCAAAAGCGCTTGGCATGCATGCTATAATGCGGGTAGAGCGATTTGAACGAGTCGTTCTCAAATGGATTGTTCAGCACGATGTGCAATGTGTAAAACAGGGAGTATTCGTGGAGGGAGTTCAACTCGACATCGACCAATTGGCGAAAGCAGCAGTAGAGAGTGCATCTGACAAAAAGGCTTCCGACATTCTTCTGCTCGATGTTCATGATGTGACGGTTATTGCCGACTACTTCGTCATCTGTAGTGGCAACAATAATCGTCAGATCAATGCTATAGCTGATGCTATTGATGAAGAACTGGGAAAGCAGGGAGCTAGGCTCCTCCATCGAGAGGGAAGCGCAGACTCAGGCTGGGTTCTTCTGGATTTTGGGAGCATCATAGTCCATATCTTTGGACCAACAGAGAGAGAGTACTACCGGTTAGAACGCCTCTGGAACGAGGCCAAAACCGTGGTATATCTCCAGTAATCTAGTAGAAAAGGTGACAAAGATGACATTTTTTCGCAATCGCGTGTTTCTTGAAGGGATTGTGCTTGGAGGCATTTGCGGCATTATCGTTGGTTCTATCTTCGCCTTTACCATTGGTGAGAGTAGTATTGATGCAGTGCGACGAGTGTTCCAGGAAAAATTTCCGGGGAAGCGTGAAGTGCCATTCAAGTACCTTTCTCAGTAAGTGGATGGCCTCTTCTTAAAGTCTCCTTTGAGAAGTTTTGTGATATATCAGCCTATTCGCACAACTACATATGGTCACGTCAGATTAAAGATTCCATATATGGAAATGCTTTTTACAACAGAGGGGATAGGTGGTAATTGTGGATTCAACCAGAGCTGGCCGTTACGTTCGTTTCTTTACGTTGGTAGTATGTTGTAGTCTCTTGTTTCTTCCGCTCGGCGTGACCATGCTGCATAGCACATACGCAGCCCAGCGGAACTGCCAGGATCCGCTTCCCCCACAGCCATCGGAAACCGCTACAACAACAGTGCCGACAGATCTACCCGGTACAATTTTCATCAACGAGTTCCTGACAAATCCTACTTTTCAATGGAACTGCGCAGATTCCACTAGTGGTGAAGAGAATATATGGATTGAACTTTATAGTTCACGAGATCAGCCAGTTAATCTCTATGAGCTCCATACTCTTCTTGAGGTACGATCGGGTATGACTGGCTTACGACTTCCTTTTGGTAGCACTATTCCAGCGCACGGCTTTCTCACCATCTTTCCATTCTACCATAGTGATCAGCCCCTAGGCGCTATAACAGAACTACGACTTGTCACCCCAGATACAACAATTGACGAAGTCACCATACCAACGCAACCGCTTGCTCCTGATACATCATATGCGCGTATTCCAGATGGCAGTTCACATTGGGAAGTGACTAACACACCAACCATTAATGCAAGTAATGTTCCAGTCTATACTACCGAGGCAAGTCAAAAATCCTCAACAGCGGAGAAGAGAACTTCCACTTCCCAGGCTTCGTCTTCTCATACAAGCAGCAAGAATACGCCTACTCCAAAAGAGACGAAGACACCTTCTACAAAGAAGAGCAGCGGGACCAAGGAGGCAACCTCCCCCATTGCAAGTACGAATGGAACAGAGATACGTTCTTCTGATGAAGGTAAACAGCCTACCTGGAGCGCTCTCAACTTTCCTGGTGCGGCATCTGCAACAGAAGACAGTTCAGATACAACGCAAAGGGCGTCACCACTTACTCCTTCGGAATCACCACCCCCTTCACAGCAGAGGGATAATCCACTTGGGAAGGTGTTCTTGACGCTACTCGTCATCGCAGGTACGTTCGCCTCCTGGTGGGGACGGCGCTTCTTACGCCGTTAATATATTCAGATTGGTTTGCCATAAAGACGCTACATCAAAGAAACTCTAGATCGACGAAGTGCAGAGACGTATGCGACGTCGTACAATATCAAAGAACAACAATTTGTTTCGAGAGGAAGATTAAGCAAGGATGGAGAGTATACAACATCTTTTTGTCGCAACGGCCCAACCCGAATTTGCGCATGTCGCTATCGTGGAATTAAAACGCCTGGAACCCCAGGTGAAGCATATAGAAGAACTAGTTCCTGGCGTGATCCTATGTAGTGCTTCAGACGTTCCGCAACTGCTCTCCAGGGCAGTAACAGATCGCCCTATATTTGTGCGTCACCTTGCACCTGTACAGGCAACGGTAGCATTGACGAACACAACAAAAGATCTGGAAGAGATTGCGGTAGCGATCGTCCAATTACCGGGAATGGCACTACTGGAACGAGGGAGACATTTTGCTGTTCAGTCGCGTTTTGTGCTAACGGACAAGAGTAAAGGAGAACGCCCTTACAGTAGTGGACAGCTCAATCAGGCACTTGCAGAGGCGTTAGCGGAAGAAACGGGTGCAGTCGAACATATAAAAAAACCGGAGGTGATTGTTTCAGTCCTTTGCACATCGCAAAAAGCCTACATTGGCATCTCTAATGCTGAAGAGAATTTAAGTGCATGGCCTGGTGGTGCTCGTCACTACGCACAAACGACAGAGCAAATTAGCCGTGCAGAATTCAAGCTACTTGAAGCACTGGAGGTGTTCCAGCTTGAGCTAGCAGCACATGAGTCTGCTCTTGATCTTGGTGCCGCTCCCGGTGGTTGGACACGACTGCTGCTCGATGCCGATATGCATGTGGTTGCTGTTGATCCGGCTCATCTTGACGCACGCTTAACACAACGCAAAAACCTTGAGCATTATCGAGGCTACGCAGAGAATTATATTGCTCAGGCTCTTCAAAAACGTCAACACTTTGATGTTATCGCGAACGATATGCGCATGGATGCACGTGAGGCCTCGCATCTACTCGTACAGGCAGCTTCCTGCTTGCGCCCGGATGGATTTATTCTCAGCGTCCTCAAACTGCCACATTTCGGAGAACACAGCAATCCTCTTATTGCACTAAAAGACGCATTGCATACTCTCCGCAACCAATATAGTATTGTGCAAGCCCGTCAGCTCTTCCATAATCGACAGGAAGTAACTGTTGTTGCAGCACGTCCGCTGCGCTCATCAAGGTAATCCACAAAAGGGAGGAAAGTATGGATTCAACACATGTTTCGTCACCAGCGAGAGTACTCTCTGTATTTCCTCCTGAGCGTGGGCCATTGCAGCGCCATACGCACACGTACGACTTACTACGGCAGTGTATTCACTGTGGTTTCTGTCTACCTACCTGCCCGACATATGCAGTACTAGGGGTCGAAATGGACTCACCACGAGGCCGCATCTACCAGATGCAGGCTGTTGCCGATGGGAAATTAGGCGTTACAGATGACTTCGTTGAGCACATGTACTGCTGTGTCGGTTGTCGTGCCTGCGAAACAGCTTGCCCATCCGGGGTCCAATTCGGTAAGCTTATCGAAGCCGCTCGTGAACAGATTCAGATCAGCACTGCAAGGGTCTCGGTACAGCAAGACACTCCTATCAAATCAACAGAGGAGTTCGCAGAGTTACCTCCTTCAGCAGGGCCACTTACACGTCCATCGTTTCTTGTGAGCACACTGAGACGCTTCTTCTTCTCTGTCCTACTGCCCTCACGCCTTGCCCTTACAATAGTTTTTGCAGGCCTCAAGTTCTATCAGCGAAGTGGGCTAAAAACTCTTGTGCATTGGAGTGGCTTGTTCGAGCGCATTAACGGACTTCCCACACCTTTCCAGGGCAAGCTAAGACTTCCCGAGGACCTCGTAGACCTTGTGAAAGGAGCTGTTATTCCCAAATCTATTCCAGAAGTTGCAATGGCTATAGGAAGTCCCCGTCGCCGTGTTAGCTTTATTCGTGGATGTATTATGGATCAGGTCTTCCACAATATTAATAAGGCTACGATTCGGGTGCTTACAGCTCATGGATGTGAGGTTATTACGCCATCTCAACAAAATTGTTGTGGTGCGTTGCATGTTCACGCTGGAGAAGCCGAACGAGCGCGGATGCTTGCGCGACAGAATATTGACGCCTTCGAGCAGTATCACTGTGATGCAATTATCATCAACTCGGCTGGCTGTGGCTCGACACTTAAAGAATATGACCATCTCCTGCGCGATGATCCTCTCTATGCTCAACGCGCGAAAGGCTTCAGTCAGAGGGTAAAAGATATCAGCGAGTTTCTGATGACGTTTGACACTCACCCACCTATGAGTGAAATTCGCCGAACCGTTGCCTATCACGATGCCTGTCATCTATTGCATGGTCAGAAGATTCGTCAGCAACCGCGTCAGCTTCTCGCATCTATACCTGGAGTTACGCTTGTGGAGCTGCAAGAATCAGATTGGTGCTGTGGAAGCGCTGGTGTCTATAATATTACGCACCAGAAGATGGCTCAGCAGTTGCTCGACCACAAAATGCTGCATATTCGAGAGACGGGAGCAACAACGCTTGCGACTGGCAACCCTGGTTGTCTGCTGCAGATCGCAATGGGAGCACGTCAGCAAGGTTTGCAACTTGATGTTGTGCATCCTGTACAGCTCCTCGACGAAGCATATCAAAAGGCGGGTGTGTACGATGCAGTGAGCTTGTCAAAAGGGAAGAGACAGAGAACAATGAATAAGATGCTTCTCTATATCCTTATTATATCATTGCCGCTCTTTATTCTATTCAAGAAAATAATACAAGATAGAAAACCTTTTAATTAATTTCGGTGAAATATTTTTAATAGTAAATTAATACTTAAAGATATAAATATCCAACATTTTATGGCATAATTAGAGCAATGCATAGAATTGATAGACAAATTCTTCTTATGCATAATTTTATTAAATACATTTGTAGGTATATGTGGGAGGGAAACTATGCTTGATCTTACAATGCGTATTGAGCAATATCCAATGCAGTGGCGAGACGCGATGGAACGCAAGATAAAAACGCAGAACCTGGTTCAGAAGCTGACAGAGGAAATTGAGGAAGCGCAGTGGGGATGTCCCATACCTGTTCGTCCATCTAAAAACGTTCTGAAAAGAGCTGAAGTAAAAGGTAAGATAGAGAAACTCCAACAGCAAGTGAGAGAGGTTGAAGATAAGGTGGAGAGTCAGACCTCAGAAAGCTCCACGCAAGAGGTTGTAGACACCGACCCAGAAGTTCTACAATTGCGACGGGAGTTGAGTGAAGCCAAAGCCCTTCTAACCGAACTCGAACAAGATTCTGAAATCTTCCATTATCCTATGCCACCTGAGGAAGACGAAAGCGAACGCGCTGCTAGATTGACACACCTCAAGGAACAACTAGAGCAAGCGCAGGCGGAAGCCGAACGTGCCTATCTAGATATCGAGCTACTGTATGCACGTTTTGAAAGCTATCGGCTACTGGTTCAGCTTAAATAAAATAGAGACGTAAAGAGAGAGTACTTCCATCTAGAACGGGAATCATATTAATTTGCACTCAGAAACGAAACTTTCGTTTCTGAGTGCATGGAAGTGCTTATTTCTTGCTGCCAACTGCTCTTCAACTTCTTGCAGCATAAGTTCCAGTACAAGCGATTTGCCTTCTTAAAGGTCACTCCTCAGATAGATGATGAGTTTCAAAGGCTATCTGCCATTCATTGCGTTGGCGTTGTGTCTGTACGAAGGATTCATATATCCCTTCGTCTTGTGCTGCAATTTTTTCGCGTAAGGTGTAGAGGGTAGCAATATAGTTGTCAAGTTGGGAGACAATGGCTTCGCTATTGGTCAGACAGATGTCACGATACATTGCCGGGCTACCTGCTGCGAGGCGCGATACGTCGCGAAATCCATTTGCAGCAAGGATAGATGCATCAGGCCAGGAATTCTCGGAAGCAACACTCTTCATTAAGGCAACTGAGGCAAGAAAGGGGAGGTGGCTAACACTTGCAACCAGTTGGTCGTGTTTGACGGGATCAAGAAAACAGGCGCGTGCTTCAAGAATCTCGACCAGTGCACAGGCTTTACGAATCGCGTTCTGTGTTGTATAGGTAGTTGGAGTTACACAATAGATGCAGTTGCGAAAAAGCGTTGCACTTGCCCCCTCGATTCCGCTCACTTCTTTCCCAGCCATGGGATGGCCGCCAACGAAGGCAACGTGATCGGGCAAATCTTCCTTTGCCCACTGCACCACCTGTGCCTTTGTACTAGCAACATCGGTCACAACGGTTTCTGGAACAAGTACTGAGGCAATTTGCGACAGGAGTGCGCGAATTGATCCAACAGGAGTGGCAAGAATGACCAGGTCGGCAGTGCGGACAGTGTCCACAAGAGCTGAAGATGCCTCGTCGATAGCTCCTATACGACATGCCTTCTCACAAGCTTCCCGGCTCATATCATACCCTACAACATATTGTGCAGTTCTCGTGTTGTGCAACGCCAGGCCTATTGAGCCACCAATCAAACCAAGGCCAATAATAGCCACTCGCTTGAACATAGAACAAATTCCTTAAAGCAAGTCATACAAACTCTCATTCAGAAACGACGCTACGTACTCTCTTATCCAGCTAGAAACGATGCCCCACGCCTGGCTCTCGCTCATCTGGATGAAAAACATAGAAAGCCTGGTTAGTAGGTCCTGGAAATTGCAGCAATTATAGCTGCTGGGGGCTTTTGTTTCAAGAGGACGAGACTGATGGTGCTATTTCTGCGAGAGATAGAGGAAATTGCCAGAGCTGAAGTTGTACATCTCTGCCCTCCACGACAAGAGCTGCGGCGTATGCCGGGTCTGGTAAGAGTTGATAGAAACTCCAGCGTTGCACCTCTAGAGGATCTTCACGACTAGCAAGTAATGCTGCGGGTTCGCCTGGTTGAAAAGATACGTCAAACAGATGCAATGGCAATGAAAGACCCAGGCCACGCGCTTTGATATATGCTTCCTTGCGTGCCCAGCAGTTGTAAAATGCATCCTGTTGCAATAACTGAGGCAACGAGAGTAGTACTTTCTGCTCAAATGGAGAGAAGGAATGTTCCGCGAGCTGCAGATACTCAATGGAATCACGTTTGTATTCGATATCGATGCCCACTATTCTGGTACGTGTAAAAGCGAACAAAGCGAGGTCATGTGAATGAGAGATGTTGAACTGCAAAGAAATTTTTTGTGAATGAGAATCCAGCTCAGGCTTTCCATAATCATTTTTGCTAAAAGAGAGTTTTTTTGCATCAGCAACAGGGAGTTGAAGATAGTGACAGAGCAGTATTCTCAGCGTAGCGTGAGAGACTATAAATGCATGTCGATCTTTTTCAAAGTAGAAACGCTGAGCCTTCGTTCTTTCATCATCAGCAAGCAAGGTCTGTAAATGTTGTATGTCTGCCACAGGCCAACGTAAAGGCACTTTCCAGATATGAGCCTCGGTCTCCTCAAGAGTAAAGCGATAGGAGAAGTGTTCCCAACGATTATCATTCACTATAAATGCTCCACTACACAGATACTCTCTCTGTATTTAAAAATAGACAAGGTCTTCTAGCCATTGAGCTGAGCCAAGGCCTAAAATGTTCTCCAGCATATGAGTTACGTGCTCGCTAAGCAAGATGTGTTTCTCGACGCGATAGAGATCAAGAAAACGCGGTAGGATGGATGCGTCATAGTGGGCGAGAAGATCAGAGGCAAACTGTTCCAGCAGAAGCTGATAGCTCAGGTAATCCTCAGGCATGGTATCTTCATACCAGTCGAAGCCGCGAACAGTAACGGGTGTTTTACCATCTGGCTCTGGCTCGAAAATTTCGGCGTATTCCTCACGCAGATCAGTATTCACCATCCCCTGCACTCCGTCTAATGTATGAGATAACCAGAGAGCAGCGAACTTGAACTGCCACTCATCCGCCCAGAGCGGACTTTCGTCGGGCCAGGGACGTGGATCATCCTCTAGAAAAGCCAGTGCCAGCTCGTGGTAGAGCATGAAGGCAAACTTTTCGGGCGAGAGTTCACCAAAGATTGGATCGATTTCGAGCGGGACAATGATATTTGGCGGCGATGTAATGTCAGTCAAATAGGGGTGCGGCGTGTTAACCTCTTCCAGCTCGCTATGTGGAACGGATGCCCAATCCTCAGTCTTAACCAGGATAACCTCCAGGTCAGGTATAGGGCGATTGAGCAATTGCGACAACTGTTGACCCGCTTTATTGAGTGTCTGGAGCACCGAACGGGCGAGATTTTCTTCGCCCGTCGGGTAATAGAGTGTGAATACCTCAGTCAAGATATTGTACTGTTCGTAGGGAAATTGCACCACTTGCTATGCTTTCCCTTCTTCCAATACTCTTGCGTGTGGTTCATCCAATAATACAACCTCTGTATTGCCATTCAGCGCCTGCTGTGACTTTTCACGTAACTCCTGTGCAGTATTCTCTCTACGGAAGCGTTGATAGAAATTGCGGTAGAGTTCTTGCATGCGTTTGGGCGAGATCTGGCGATTTCCCTCGTAGTACTCCAACGCCACCTGTCCGATGGACCATGTGGCAGCTCCTGCGATAGCTCCTGCGACAAAATCACCGCCGAAGGGGACGATCTTGGCCGCTTGCTGTGCAGCGTAGCGTAAGCCCAGACCACCTGCAATAGTTGCGATCAGTTCGCGCGCGTGATTTTTCGACTCCGCTGAATCCATTGACTCGCCGTAGAGGGCGGCCAGGCGCAGCACAAGACGGATCTGTGTGCCTAGCAGAATAGGAATATCAATGAAAGGAATCGGCTCCAGACCTGCGGCAAGGCTCATCAGTGTCGCGTTGCGAATTACACGTTGGGCTGCGGAACGTCGGTATGCGGGGAGTTCACGACCAATTGCCAAAGCAGCTTCTGGACTGGCTTCGATCAGTAGCGGGATCAGCTCTTCAGCGATGTTCTCACCCGTTTTTGCTGAGACAGGAATCACCCCTGGTACTTTGAGAGCGACAGCAACCTCAGTTGCGAATTGATCACCAGACTCGCCGCCCTTCAGTGCATCGATCTTGTTGACGACCACAATCGTCGGCTTATCGAGGCGGTCAATCACCTCGTACAGATCACGGTCCTCTTTCTGCAAACCTTTAGAGGCGTCGATCAGAAAGACAATCACGCTGGCCTGATCCATACCGCTCTCCATCACGTCTGGCAAGTGTCCAGGAGTGTCTACGAGTGTAAATGGACCAAAGTCGGTGCGCACCAACGTGCGTGTTGTACCGGCCTGTGACGAGGCGGGCGAAAGAACCTGTCCTTTGAGGGTATTGAAAAGGGTGCTCTTACCGGTGTTGGGTTGCCCAACAATCACCACTGTGTTGTTAAGCCCCTCAAGTACTTCTTGCTGCGCCAGTTTCCAGTTGACGGCTTTCATCAAGCCCTGGACCATATTGATATTTGCTGGCAAGTTGCGCAAAGTGGTAAAACCTAGCTCACGCAGATTCTTCGGCTGCTTGCGCTCGCGGAACATACTGGAGATCAGGTCATCGCGCAATTTCTGTCGGCGTTCCTTCTCTTTGTTTGAGTCCTTGTGTGTGTTAGCCACGCTCAACTTCCTTCCCTGTCATCGAACAATGAGTATTCTGTTGCTGCTAGTTTCGAGAGTATTACTTTGATTATAGCAAACGATGTGTGTAAGAAAAACCGTTCTTATAGATAGTACGGAAAGCTATGCTTTTAGGTTTCTTGAGCCTATTTTAGAGCTACCTGATAGACTGCATGCGCTTCAAAGTGTCGCTTTGAAGTGCTATAATGGATGGCATACAAACTCTTCTCTCCTATCAGGTAGAGTAGACACGAGGCAAGACAATGCAAGATACACCACTGCAAAATGAGGCTGACGAACAGGATTACCAGGATGGCTTTGACCGCGTCATGTGGTTTAATGCTCAGGCACGGCGACGCGGCTGGAAACTGAGCGATAGACAACTTGTTCATGAAATTATTCAGCGTGAACGTGCTGCGCTTATTCGTGAAAAAAGTTCACTACCGATAGTAGGTGCGGAAGTGCGTTCGGCGGCCTGGAATCGCGGCCAGGCTGATGCATTGCGCGAGATTCTACACAAACAACGCGAACGGTAAGCATACTCTTGACTGATCTCTGTGTATAGCTCGGAAGAAAGTATTGATACTACATTATGGATCTTGCGCCCTTAACATCATATGCAGGACCCCAACCGGGTTCGTTGGAACAGGTACATGCAATTATTGCGGAGTTGCGACAACTTTACCCTGAGGCAAAATGTTCGCTTAACTTCTCTAATCCGCTAGAGTTGCTCATAGCTACGCAGTTGTCAGCTCAGTGCACTGATGAGCGGGTCAACATGGTGACGGAGGGGCTTTTTCAGAAATATAGAGGGGTCGAGGACTTCGCGACAGTGAGCCAGGAGGAACTGGAACAGGATATTCGTTCAACAGGCTTCTACCGGAATAAGGCGAAAAACGTACGCGCAACGAGTCAACGTCTGATCAGCGAATATGGTGGAGAGGTACCACGAACGATGGAGGAGCTGCTGACGCTATCAGGCGTTGCGCGCAAAACAGCGAATGTTGTACTGGGAAACGCTTTTGGGATTGTTGTTGGCTTTGTCGTTGATACACATGTGGGACGCCTCACGCGTCGTCTCGGCTGGACAACAAACACTGACCCAGTGAAGGTTGAGCAAGATCTTATGCGCATTGTGCCGCGCGAGGATTGGCTTGATCTTTCACACCTGCTCATCTTCCATGGTCGTGCAATCTGCGATGCACGTAAACCACTCTGTCAGCAGTGCACGCTGGTTCCGCTCTGCCCCTCAGCTTTCATTGCGCAAAAAGTAGCAACTAGCGAGTAGCGCGACTATATTCGCACCAGTAACGCACCTGGCAACACTTCTGCCTCGAAACGAGTGGCCTGCTGTGTCTCACCATCTATCTGCACGTTTTGTGGCCGTGTGCTGGTGATAGAGATTTTGCGAGTACGAAAGAACGCTACCTCTGGCAGATCCGCATGTTGTCCTTTTTTCGCTATAGGAAGCAATTTCAGAGCACGCGGCAACGGTGTATAGGCAATCGTGCACACATCGAAGAGGCCATCATCGTATTTTGCCTCGGGATTGATGTAGAAGCCTGCGCCATAGGCAGGTCCGTTTGAGACTGCAATGAGAATGTAGCGTTGTGCACCCACAGATGGCTCGGTCGGAGAATCGAGTCCAAATGTAAGCCAGGGACAGCGATGATAACCGAAGAGGAGCTGACGCAGAATAGCGGCATAGTACAAGCGAGCACCACTTAAAAACGGAAATTTCTTCATCTGGCCTACAGCGGCAGCAATGTCAGCATCTAGCCCAACACCAAAGGCATTGGCGAAATAGGTATTGTTGATCTTACCAGCATCAACTGAGACCAATCGCCCACTAAAGGCTCGCTCAATAGCCTCCTCTGGCTTCTGTGGAAGTTTTAAAGTGTTCCAGGCGAAATCGTTTCCTGATCCTGCTCCCACTATCCCCAGCGGAACACGTTTGCCACTTGAGAGCAGGCCGTTCACGACCTCGTTGATGGTGCCATCTCCCCCTACCACAATTACCCCACGTCGAGCAGAGGCAGCGGCTAAGGCGTGCTGATATGCATTGCCCTGCTGTTGCGTCTCAACGTAGTCAGCAGACTCTTGCTGCACACGTTGGTGCAATAAGGCGCGATAACGCTGCATCTTACCACGATTCGCGCTGGGATTAAGAATGACAAGTGGGCGTTCAAAGGATGTAGCCTGATCCATATGCAAATTCTCTGCTAAAACGTAGGAAATGAACTTGCCTCATGTTATTACGTGCTTGAGGCAAGTTCTAAGACATTTCATGTAAGGGCAAATAGCTCAAGAAGATGAGCATGCCCTGTTTTTTTACGATTCATTTAGAGACTACTCAGCTATTCAAAGGGTTGCAGGTAGGCACGCTCGGCCTCCCACATCTCGTCGAACATGTCGTTGATCTCGGCAAGAGAGCAGACGGCAGTAGTTAATGGATCGAGCATGAGGGCGTAACGAGCAGCCTCTTTGTTGCGCTCCAGCAGAGCATCACGCACCAGAGTATGTACTGCCATATGGCTACGATTGAGCGCAGCAAGCTGTTCTGGAAGTGGTCCAAAGTGCGTCGGCTGCACGCCGTTGCGATCCACCAAACAGGCAACCTCAACACACCCGTCAGGCAAATTGTCGATCAGGCCAGTATTGCGCACATTACCATAAATGACCGTTGGTTTATGTGAGACAACAGCTTCGATAATAAAAGATCCATACTCATGGCTGCGATGGAAGGGAAGTTCCTTTGTTCCTTCGACCATCTCGCGGATGGACTTTTCGTTGTTCTCTCTCCACGTAGGCCATCTATTAGCATAAAAGCCCGTTTCACCTGCATAACCCGCGCGACAGTACTTCTCGATTAACTCGGGTCGTTTGCGAAAGTAGGGGACGTATTCAGAGAAGTGACCACTACTCTCTGTTACGAATGCACCCAGGTAGCGCATAACCTCGAAGCGAACGGGGTCACGCTCATAGACCTCCGATAGCTGCATACGTTCGAGCAGGCGCGGATACATATTCTCACCATGATAGCTCAGCACTGTGAACCAGGCGTTGTGATTGATACCGGCACAACGCCACTCCAGTTCTTCGTACGGCACATCAAGGTAGCGCGCAAGCAGCTTAGATGTTCCCTGTACACTGTGACAGAGGCCAACGGTGCGCATCTTCGTACCAGTCAAAGCAGCAAGCGTCAAGATTGACATAGGATTGGTATAATTCAGAACCCAGGCGTTCGGACACAGTTCCTCGCAATCGTGCAGAATCGCCAGCCAGTCTGGTCCTGTACGCAGCGCCTTGAAGATGCCACCAGGTCCAATAGTATCGCCGATACACTGATCAACACCATACTTCATAGGGATGTCAAAGTCATGTCGGACGTTTGCCATACCAGCAACCTCAATCGTGTTGACGAGAAAGTCTGTCCCCGCCAGCACTTTGCGTCGCTCAGTTGAAGATTCAACGGTCCACTTCTTCCCGCTACGCTCAATTAACTTCTGAGCAATCTGGTGTGCCAGTTCCAGACGGTGTGGATCGATATCGACCAGGGCAAAGGTACCTTCACTCAACGCGTCAATGTGCAAGATATCGGTGATAAGCTGCCGCGCAAAAACGGTGCTACCCGCACCCATAAATGTAACTTTTGTCATCAAAATACTCCTCTTTGCTCCATCTCGATGCAGTAGACAGGAATTCCGACAACGCTGTCTCTGTCGCGAGAAACTTCTGATGCACTACTCGCTACGCCTTACAGGTCCCGTTGATCCTCGAACTACAAGACTTGTTGGAAGACTTACAGGGGCAACATCAGCTTTGTGCTCGATAAGAGCGAGAAGTTGACGTACTCCACATTGTGCCATCTTCAGACGATTCTGGCGCACCGTTGTTAGTGGTGGTTGCGTATAACGAGCCAGATCCACGTCATCAAAGCCAACAAGAGAGACATCCTCCGGTACACGTATCGCGCACTTGTGTAGAGCGCGCAGCATGCCGATTGCCATTAGATCGCTTGCGGCTAAAACCGCGGTAAAGTCACGTCGCTGAGCGAGGAGAGCAAGTGTGGCATGATACGCCTCCTCCGTGTTCCAACCAGAAGCACGGATTAATCCAGCTTCAGGTGAGATTCCCGCTTGAGCAAGCGCTTGTTGATAGCCGGAAAGGCGTTCCTTGCTCACCATATCTTCGGTAGAGCCAGGGAATATCGCGATACAGCGATGCCCCAATTGCAGAAGGTGCTCCGCCGCTTGCAGCGCGCCACCATGATTGTCAGATTTGACATAGCTGGCACAGGACCCCTGACCGATACTATCAAAGAAGAGTGCAGGAATGTCCGACTGCAACAAGGCCTGTATATGAGGATCGGCAGGATTCACACTGAGTGCGAGCACACCAGCGATATGACGCATGCGCAGACTGCGTACGTATCCTTCCGGGGTACTGCTGTAGGGCCGCGAGGGGAGAAGCAGGTCATAATGAGCTGCCGCTGTCTCTTGCTCGATAAACTTCAGCATATCCAGGTAGAAATAATGCTGCGTCTGAGCCACTCGCGCAAAAGCAGACTGCTCATCGTTGGAGAAACTCAGGGCAAGCGTGCGCGAACGCTGGCGTACCAGGCTTTGAGCCACCACGTCAGGCTCATAACCCAGCACGGCTATCGCATCTTGCACACGCTTCTTCGTCTCAGTACTGATCCGTGGCGAACCATTTAGCGCACGTGAGACCGTTGCCCGTGAGACACCCGCTAAGCGTGCAACCTCTTCACTCGTTGCCATACATGCTCCTCTAAGTGTGTGTACACGTGTACATGGATATAGAATGACATCGAAATGAGGGATTTGTCAAGGTTACTACAAACGGACGTACGCACTCACCACTTCACAAGTTCCACCTCTTGCGGTTCTTGACCTTCTTTCAGGACAATATTTACGCCTATTTTGCGGCTAAGGGACCATAATATAGTATGAATACCATCTGGTATATCCGAGGTAAACAACAATGAAGCGATTTTTTGTAATGTTATCTCGTCTGCGGTTAATGCACCTATCGTCTGTACGATAGTAGTACGTACCTTACGTTTCAGGCTTTGATCTTCTAAAAGCGGTAGTAACTTCTCGATGACCACGCTATCACCTACGGCTTCAAGCACTTGCACAATGTGTATCTGTATGTTTTCATTGAATTGCAGATTTGTCAACAACGTTATTAGTTCATCGATAAGTGATTTCTCTCCTACCTGTATCGCAGCTTCAAGAATGGAGAAACGCAAATGAATATTTAGGCTTTGATTTTCTAACAAGCGAAGTAGATCAGGAACTATAGATCTTTCTGATAGAGTACCGAGACACTGTGCCAACAACTTACGCTTCTCTACATTTAGCTGTTCATTTTGCAGCAAGACAGCGTCCTGCGAGGAGGAGACAAGTGTGAAAAATATCTTCGTCCGCACGATCTAGCAGCCTTTGCAAAAGCATACTTGCGTCAGATGTGTGGCCACCTCTTCCCACCAGGGATCACTATGATGTGTTACGAGAATAGCGAGAAGATGCCGTTCATCGGTGTGTTGGGCTACAAAATATTCTTGTAACGCCAGGTGTAAGAAACCATACCAATGGCGAGCCTGCTCTTTAAGCAAACCATTCTCGTTCGCGATCTCCTCAAGGATGCGTGTGTTACGTTCCGATGGCACCCCTACTAGAGGTAAAAACTCAGCAATTACCGTTAAAAGCTCCAGCTCAGGAATGTACCGACGGCCTTTACCATGAAAGCGCCAGGCAATTTCTTGCAATAGCTGGATTTTGTGCTCAACTTTAAATTCTCTACGGCGGCGTATCTCTCGACTTGCATCCCACTTTGTATAGAACCTTTCTTTCAATTGTACATCATTTGCATTGTAATAGACAGTATAGGAGATAAAAGTAGACAGTCAGGGAGAGTGAGCATTCCAAACGCTGTATGAACGGTAACACATACACCTGTTTTCTTTCAAACACATAAAAGAGGGAGGAGTATTCCTAACTCCTCCCTCTTTCTGGGGATATGTGCAAGTCCACTTTTCAGTAGAGATTACGGCCCTGAGAGCACACAACCACCCGCGTTGTTGTCCCATTCCTGTTGCACGCGATAACTATTACCGTTCCATGTTACGTTCGCGCCATTTGA